>JBMOQT010000138.1:0-9149 GCA_049320945.1 Pseudomonadota bacterium | reverse complement strand
TGCTGGCGGCGGGCGACACCTTCCGCGCGGCGGCGCGCGAGCAGCTCGCCGCCTGGGGCGAGCGCAACAACGTGACGGTCATCGCCCAGGAAGGCGGCGATGCCGCGGCGGTGATCTTCGACGCAGTCAATGCTGCCAGGGCGCGCGGCATCGACATCGTGCTGGCCGACACGGCGGGGCGCCTGCCGACGCAGCTGCACCTGATGGAAGAGATCGCCAAGGTGAGGCGCGTCATCGCCAAGGCCGACCCCACCGCGCCCCACGAGGTGATGCTGGTGCTGGACGCCAACATCGGCCAGAACGCCCTGGCCCAGGTCAAAGCCTTCGACGCCGCCATCAAGCTTACCGGCCTCATCGTCACCAAGCTGGACGGCACCGCCAAGGGCGGGGTGATCGCCGCCATCGCCCGCACCCAGCCGATCCCGTTGCGCTTCATCGGCGTGGGCGAAGGCATCGACGACCTGCAGCCGTTCTGCGCGCGCGACTTCGTGGACGCCCTGTTCGAGCCTGTCCCCGGGAAGCAGTGAGCGCGCTCCGCTTCGACCAGGTCACCAAGCGCTATCCCGGCGGCATCGAGGCCGTGAGCGGCGTGAGCTTCACGGTCGAGAAGGGGGAGATGGTGGTGCTGTCGGGCCACTCGGGCGCCGGCAAGAGCACCCTGCTGCGCATGATCCCCGCCATCGAGCGCCCTACCGAGGGCCGCGTGGTGGTCAATGGCCAGGACGTGGGCAGGCTCAAGCGCTCCGGTGTGGCCATCCTGCGGCGCAATGTGGGCGTGGTGTTCCAGGACCGCAAGCTGCTGTTCGACCGCACCGTGTTCGACAATGTCATGCTGCCCCTGGCCATCGCCGGCTTTGCGCCCCGGGAGGCGGCGCGCCGGGTGCGCGCGGCCCTGGACAAGGTCGGGCTGGCGGCGCGCGAGAAGGCCTATCCCGTTGCCCTGTCGGGCGGCGAGCAGCAGCGCCTGGCCATCGCCCGGGCCGTGGTGAACCGGCCGTCGCTGCTCATCGCCGACGAGCCCACCGCCCACCTGGATCCCGCCTATGCCCGGGACATTGCCGAGATGTTCCGCGCCTTCAACCGGGTGGGCGTCACGGTGGTCGTGGCCACGCCCGATGAGGCCCTGTTCGCGCCCTACGGTGCGCGGCGCATCGTCCTGGACCATGGGCGCGTGGTGGCCGAGGAGGCCGCGGGCGGGGGCCGACTATGACTATGAGCCTGGGCAACTGGCTGCGCCAGCACGGCAAGGCGCTCAGCGCGGCGGCGCGGCGCATCGCCGGCCAGCCGGTGAGCACCCTGCTCTCGGTCCTGGTGGTGGGCATCGCCCTGGCCCTGCCGGCGGGCGGCGAGATGCTGCTGGTGAACTTCCTGCGCCTGGCCCAGAACGTGTCCGCCACGCCCCAGCTGTCGCTGTTTCTCACCCTCGATGCCGGAGACAAGGACTCCCAGGAGATCGACGCGCGCCTGAAGAAGCACGCCCTGGTGCGCGACTACCGCTATGTGCCGCGGGAGGAGGCGCGCAGCCGCCTGAGACAGAGCGAGGGACTGGCGGAAGTCATCGACAGCCTGCCGCGCAACCCCTTCCCCGATGCTTTCATCATCACGCCGAAGAGCGAGTCGCCGGGCGAGCTGGAGCGCCTGAAACTGGAATTCGCCAAGTATCCCAAGGTGGAGCACGTGCAGCTGGACTCCCTGTGGGTGAAGCGCCTGGACGCCCTGCTGGGCCTGGGCCAGATGCTGGTGACCGGGCTGGGCGTGCTGCTGGGCGTGGCCCTGGTCGCCGTCACCTTCAACACCATCCGCCTGCAGATCCTCACCCAGCGGGCCGAGGTGGAGGTGAGTCGCCTGCTGGGGGCGAGCGACGCCTTCATCCGCCGCCCCTTTTTCTACTTCGGGGCATTGCAGGGCCTGCTGGGCGGCGTCGTGGCCTGGGCCCTGGTGCTCGCCGCCGCCCACGCCCTGGCCGAGCCGGTGTCACGGCTCGCCACCCTCTACAGCTTCAACTTCGCCCTGCGTCCCCTGCCCCCCGCCGAATCCCTGTTCCTCATCGCCTTCGCCGCCTTCCTGGGCTGGCTGGGCGCCTGGCTGTCGGTCAGCCGGCATCTGCGCGACATCGAACCACGCTAGCACTTTTGCCGGTTGTTTTTGCTGCGGTGCACATTGCTTACCGCACAAATCAGTTATAAGTTATATCGTATACGATTTGACGGCCCCATGAGCACTTCCCCCTTAGACCTTGTCGCCGCTCCGGAGCTGATGCGCAAGTCTGCCTCGGACCAGGTGCTGAAGATCCTCAAGGACGCCATCGTGCGCGGCGTGCTGCCGGCGGGCGAGGTGCTGCGCCAGGACGAGATCGCGGCGCGCTTCGGGGTGAGCAAGATCCCGGTGCGCGAGGCCCTGAAGCGCCTGGAGGCGGAGGGCCTGGTGAGCTTCACCCAGAACCGGGGCGCCGTGGTGGCCTCCCTGTCCGTCGAGGAAATCGAGGAATACATGGAGATCCGCGCCATGCTGGAGGAAAAGGCGGCGCGCCTGTCGGCGCCGCGCATCAGCGACGCCAGCCTGGCCCGGGCCGAGCAGGTGCTGGCGCGCTATGCCGCCGACCCGGACATCTCCCATTGGGGCGAGCTCAACTGGGAGTTCCATTCCACCCTCTACGCCGATGCGCAACGGCCGACCCTGCTGGCCTTCATCCGTTCCATCCATGACAAGGTGGAGCGCTATGTGCGCTATCTCTTGTCCCATCCTGCCGAAATGCCGAACACCCAGCGCGAGCATCGGGCGATCCTCGATGCCTTCCGGCGCCGGGACCCCGACGCGGCGGCAAAGCTCACGCGGGCCCATGTGCTCGACGCGGGCGCGTCATTGGTGCAACACCTGAAACAGGACCGTCAACCAGGAGGAGATCGATGAAACCCAAAGCTCTGATCGCCGGCGTCATAAGCGCCGCCCTCGCCCTGCCCTTCGCCGCCCGCGCCGACCTGCCGGTGGCCATCGCCGGCCCCATGACCGGCCAGTACGCCGCCTTCGGCGACCAGATCAAGAAGGGCGCCGAAATGGCCATCGCCGACATCAACGCCGCCGGCGGCGTGCTGGGCTAGAAGCTGCAGCTGGAAGTGGGCGACGACGCCTGCGATCCCAAGCAGGCGGTATCCGTGGCCAACACCATGGTGAACAAGAAGATCGTGTTCATGCACGGCCACTGGTGCTCGGGCTCCACCATTCCCGCCTCCGAGGTCTATGCGGAAGCCAACATCCCCATGGCCACCGTGTCCACCAACCCCAAGGTCACCGAGCGCGGGCTGAAGAACCTGGTGCGCATCATGGGCCGCGACGACCAGCAGGGCCAGGTGGCGGGCGAATACCTGGCCGCCAATTTCAAGGGCAAGAAGATCGCTGTGGTGGATGACAAGAGCGCCTACGGCAAGGGCCTGGCCGACGAGATCGCCAAGACCCTGGCCGCCAGAAAGGTGAATGTGGCCCTGCGCGAGTCCATCACCGCCGGCGAGAAGGACTACTCGGCACTCATCACCAAGCTCAAGTCCGCCGGCGTGGACGTGCTGGCCTACGGCGGCTACCACACGGAAGTGGCCCTGATCTTGCGTCAGGCCCAGTCCGCCGGCCTCAAGCTGACAGTGATGGGCGGCGACACCCTGTCCACCCAGGAGCTGGCCACCGCCGCCGGCCCGGCCGCCGACAACGTGCTGTTCACCTTCGCCCCCGACCCGCGCAAAAACCCGGCGGCCGCCAAGGTGGTGCAGAAGTTCCGTGACGCCAAGATCGAGCCGGAAGGCTATGTGATGTACGCCTACGCCGCCATGCAGCTGTTCGCCGAGGCCGCCAAGCAGGCCAAGAGCGTCAAGGCCGGCGATCTCATCAAGACCCTGCACCAGGGCAAGTTCGACACGGTGATCGGCACCCTGTCCTTCGACGCCAAGGGCGACAACAAGGCGCCTGGCTTCGTCGTCTATGCTTGGAAGGGCGGCGCTTACGATTACGCCAGGAAGTAAGCACGCCTGAAGCGGGGCGCGGCCTGCGCCCCTGAGTGAACCCCCCGGCCGCCCGGTCCGGCTTCCCACAAGGACAGCCGAGCCGCCGCGGCGGCCACACAACCCACGGGTGACCACCATGCCCGATAGCCATTCGGACCTGCGCGCGCAGATTCGCGCCCTCCATCGCCTCGACGAGAGCCTCGCCGTCGATCGGCTCATTCCCCTCGCCAGCTTCGCCGAGGACGCCAAGGCGCGCATCGCCGCCCGGGCGCGCCAGCTGGTCGCCGCCATCCGTGCCGGCCAGGGCCGCCGCGGCGGCATCGACGCCTTCATGCACGAGTACGACCTGTCCTCGCGCGAGGGCGTGGTCCTCATGTGCCTGGCGGAAGCGCTGCTGCGCATCCCCGACGCCGACACGGTGGACCGCCTGATCCGGGACAAGATCGGCTCCACCGACTGGGCCCACCACGTGCCCCGTTCCGACAGCCTGTTCGTCAATGCCTCCACCTGGGCACTGATGCTCACCGGGCGCATCGTCAATCTGGAGACCGAGGACCGCAACCTCACCGGCATCTTCAAGCGCCTGGTGGCCCGCGCCGGCGAGCCCATGATCCGCCAGGCGGTGCTGGCGGCCATGCGCATCCTGGGCAGGCAGTTCGTCATGGGCCGCGATATCGACGAGGCCCTGGAGCGCGCCCGCGGCGCCGAGAAGCAGGGCTACCGCCATTCCTACGACATGCTGGGCGAGGCGGCGCGCACCATGGCCGACGCGCGCCGCTACTTCGCCGCCTACCAGCGGGCCATCGCCGCCATCGGCCGCGAGGCGGGCGGGCGCCCCATTGCCGATGCCCCCGGCATCTCGGTGAAGCTGTCGGCTCTGCACCCGCGCTACGAATTCGCCAAGCGCGACCGGGTGATGGGCGAACTGCTGCCCGCAGTAAAGGCGCTGGCGCTGGAGGCCAAGGGCCAGGGCATCGGCTTCACCATCGACGCCGAGGAGGCCGACCGCCTGGAGCTGTCCCTGGACCTGTTCGAGGCCCTGGCCCTGGACGCCGATCTGGCCGGCTGGCAGGGCCTGGGCCTGGCGGTGCAGGCCTACCAGAAGCGCGCCCCGGCGCTGATCGACTGGCTCGCCGACCTGGCGCGGCGCGCCAACCGCCGCCTCATGGTGCGCCTGGTGAAGGGCGCCTACTGGGACGCGGAGATCAAGCTGGCCCAGGAGCGTGGGCTGGAGGGCTTCCCGGTGTTCACGCGCAAGGTGAACACCGACGTCTCCTATCTCGCCTGCGCGCGCAAGCTGCTGGCCGACCCGGTGGCCTTCTATGCCCAGTTCGCCACCCACAACGCCCACACCGTGGCCGCCGTCATGGAGCTGGCGGGCGGCCGCACCGACTACGAATTCCAGCGCCTGCACGGCATGGGCGAAGAGCTGTACGAGCAAATCGTCGGCGCCGAGCAATACAACCGCCCCTGCCGCGTCTATGCCCCCGTGGGCAGCCACGAAGACCTGCTCGCCTACCTGGTGCGGCGCCTGCTGGAGAACGGCGCCAACAGCTCCTTCGTGAACCGCATCGTGGACGCCCACACACCCATCGAGACCCTCATCGCCGACCCGGTGGATACGGTGAAGATGCTGGCGTCCAAACCCCATCCGCGCATCGCCCTGCCGGCGGACATCTACGGCGCCGAGCGGCGCAACAGCCGCGGCCTGGACTTGTGGGACGGCCCCACGGTGGAGCGGCTGTACGCGGCCCTGACCGCCAGCCGCAGCAAGAGCCACCGCGCCACGCCCATCGTCGGCGGCAGGCGGGCAGACGGTCCGGCCCAGCCTGTCATGGCGCCGGCCGACCGCGCCGAGCAGGTGGGCGAAGTGGTGGCCGCCGAGGCGGCCATCGTCGCGGAGGCGGCGGCCCGCGCAGAGGCCGCCTTCCCCGCCTGGGACAAGACCCCGGCCGCCGACCGGGCCGCCTGCCTGGAGCGCGCCGCCGACCTCATGGAGGCCCGCATGGCGGAGCTCATGGCCCTGATCGTGCGCGAAGGCGGCCGCTGCTGGCCCGACGCCCTGTCGGAAGTGCGCGAGGCGGTGGACTTCTGCCGCTACTACGCTGCCCGCGCCCGCGCCGACTTTGGCGCACCCCGGGTTCTGCCCGGCCCCGTGGGCGAACGCAACGAGCTGTGGCTGCACGGGCGCGGCGTGTTCGCCTGCATCAGCCCGTGGAACTTCCCCCTGGCCATCTTCACCGGCCAGATCGCGGCGGCGCTCGCCGCCGGCAACACGGTGGTGGCCAAGCCGGCGGAGCAGACGCCGCTGATCGCCGACGCGGCGGTGCGCCTGCTCCATGAAGCCGGCGTACCTGCCGACGTCCTGCACCTGCTGCCCGGCGACGGACGCGTGGGCGCAGCCCTGGTGGCCCAGCCCCAGATCGCCGGCGTGGCCTTCACCGGCTCGACGGAGGTGGCGCGCCTCATCGCCCGCTCGCTGGCGCAGCGCGACGGCCCCATCGTGCCCCTGATCGCCGAGACGGGCGGCCAGAACGCCCTCATCGCCGACAGCTCGGCCCTGCCGGAACAGGTGGTGCGCGACGTGCTGACCTCGGCCTTCAACAGCGCCGGCCAGCGCTGCTCGGCCCTGCGCGTGCTGTTCGTGCAGGCGGACATCGCCGACAAGCTGATCGCCATGCTCAAGGGCGCCATGATGGAGCTCACCGTGGGCGATCCGGGGGAACTCGCCACCGATGTGGGCCCGGTGATCGACGCGGAGGCGCGCGCCGGCCTGGAGGCCCACGTGCGCAAGCTGGAGAGCATGGGCCGCCTCATCCATCGCTGCGACCTGCCCGCCCAGTGCGCCGGCGGCACCTTCTTCCCGCCCCAGGCCTGGGAGGTCGACAGCCTGTCCCGGCTCACGCGCGAAGTATTCGGCCCCATCCTGCACGTGATCCGCTGGCAGTCCCACGAGCTGGACCAGGTGCTGGCCGCCGTCGATGCCACCGGCTACGGCCTCACCCTGGGCATCCACAGCCGCATCGACGAGACCGTGGAGCGCATCGCCAAGACCCTGCGCGTGGGCAACACCTATGTGAACCGCAACATGATCGGCGCCGTGGTGGGCGTGCAGCCCTTCGGCGGCGAGCGCCTGTCGGGCACCGGGCCGAAGGCGGGCGGACCCCACTACATGCTGCGCTTCGCCAGCGAGCGCACCCTGACCATCGACACCACGGCAGCAGGCGGCAATGCCAGTCTCATGTCTATCGAGTGAGGAGCGAGGGGCATGGCTTACGCATTACAACAACTGATCAACGGCCTCACCCTCGGCGCCGTCTATGGGCTCATCGCCATCGGCTACACGATGGTGTACGGCATCATCGGCATGATCAACTTCGCCCACGGCGACATCTACATGGTGAGCGCCTTCATCGCCGTGACCGCCTTCACCCTGCTCGCCGCCCTGGGCGTGAGCTCGGTGCCCCTGGCCCTGCTGCTGGTGCTGGTGGTCGCCATCTTCTTCACCTCCGCCTACGGCTGGGCGGTGGAGCGCACCGCCTACCGGCCCCTGCGCGGCTCGACGCGCCTGGCGCCCCTGATCTCCGCCATCGGCATGTCCATCTTCCTGCAGAACATGGTGCAGCTCACCCAGGGCGCGCGCGTGAAGCCCATCAGCCCGGTGATCAGCGGCGGCATCGATGTGATGGAAGCGGGCGGCTTCGTGGTGCACCTGTCCTACGTCCAGATCCTCATAGTGGTGCTCACCATCGCGCTGATGGCCGCCTTCACCTGGCTCATCACGCGCACCTCCTTCGGCCGGCAGCAGCGTGCCTGCGAGCAGGACCGGGTCATGACGGCGCTGCTGGGCATAGACGTGGACCGCACCATCTCCCTCACCTTCATGCTGGGTGCGGCGCTGGCGGCGGTGGCCGGCGTCATGGTCACCATCTATTACGGCGTCATCGACTTCTACATCGGCTTCGTCGCCGGCATCAAGGCGTTCACCGCGGCGGTGCTGGGCGGCATCGGCTCCCTGCCCGGGGCCATGCTGGGCGGGCTGCTGATCGGCCTGACCGAGGCCTTCTACGCCGGCTACTTCTCCGCCGAGTACAAGGACGTGGCGACCTTCGCCATCCTCATCCTGGTGCTGGTGTTCCGGCCCTCCGGTCTGCTGGGCCGGCCCGAAGTGGAGAAAGTGTGATGGCCCATATCGTCGTGGCGCAGCCGGCGCCGGCCGAGCGGCTCAAGGACGCCGCCTGGATCGCCTTCGTCGCCCTCATCCTGGGCATACCCATGATCGGGCTGACCACCGCGGACAGCGGCGGCGCCCTGGCGGTGCACACCCGCTGGCCCCTGCTCGCGGCGATGGTCGCCGCGGTCTTCGCCGGGCGCCTGGTGCTGCGCTATGTGGCCGACCTGCTGCGCGCGCGCGCCAAGCCCGAGGACAAGCCCCTGCGCGAGGTGCGGCCCTACGCCAGGTGGATCGGCGCCGCCGGCCTGGCCTTCGCCCTGGCCCTGCCCTTCCTGCCCTTCGCCAACCGCTACGTGGTGGACACCGCCACCACCGTGCTCATCTACGTCATGCTGGGCTGGGGTCTCAACGTGGTGGTGGGGCTGGCGGGCCTGCTGGACCTGGGCTACGTCGCCTTCTACGCCGTGGGCGCCTATTCCTACGCCCTGCTCGCCACCCACTTCGACTGGAGCTTCTGGCTGTGCCTGCCGCTCGCCGGCGCGCTGGCGGCCGCCTTCGGCATGCTGCTGGGCTATCCCACCCTGCGCCTGCGCGGCGACTACCTGGCCATCGTCACCCTGGGCTTCGGCGAGATCATCCGCGTCATCCTGGTGAACTGGACCGAGTTCTCCGGCGGTCCCAACGGCATCTCCTCCATCCCCCGGCCCACCCTGTTCGGGCTGCAGTTCAAGGCGCCCAGCGACGACGTCGCCACCTTCGCCGGTTTCTTCGGCCTGGAGTTCAACCCGGAGCAGCGCATCGTCTTCCTCTACTTCCTCATCCTGTTCCTGGCGCTCGCCACCAACCTGTTCGTCACGCACCTGCGCCGCCTGCCCCTGGGGCGCGCCTGGGAGGCGATGCGCGAGGACGAGATCGCCTGCAAGGCGCTGGGCCTCAACACCACCAACATCAAGCTCTCCGCCTACGCCATCGGCGCCATGCTGGGC
>JBMOQT010000137.1:5062-9184 GCA_049320945.1 Pseudomonadota bacterium | reverse complement strand
CCGGCCTGGATGAGGCGCAGGCGGTGCTCGACCGTATCCGCCAGGATTTCGCCACCCTGCCCCATGCCCATGCGGGCGGCGCCCTGCGCGCCAGCTTCAGCGCCGGCATCGCCGCCTATCCCCGATACGCCACTGGCAACGACCTCACCCGGGCCGCCGACGACGCCCTGCTGGAGGCCAAGCGCCTGGGACGCAACCGCATCGAGCGCGCGCGCTAGCACCATGGACGCGACACCCGCTTCGCCCGCCGCCCTGGGCGCAGGTCAAGACAAGTTGGCCCTGGCGGCGCTGGTGGCAGGCGCCATCGGCATCGCCTTCGCGCCCATCTTCGTGCGCCTGTCGGAGGTGGGCCCGGTGGCCACCGCCTTCTGGCGCGTGCTCCTGGCCCTGCCCCTGACCGCCCTGTGGGCCGGCGTGCAGCGGGGACAGGGCGGCGCCCTGGAGCGCACCGGGCTGGCCTGGATCGCCGCCGCCGGCCTGTTCTTCGCCGCCGACCTGGGCGTCTGGCATTGGTCCATCCAGCTCACCAGCGTCGCCAATTCCACTTTCCTGGTGAACCTCGCCCCGGTCCTGGTCACCCTGGGCGCCTGGCTCATGTTCCGGGAGCGGGCACGGCCGGTGTTCTTCGCCGGGCTGCTGCTCGCCCTGGCGGGCGCGGCGCTGCTGGTGGGCGCAACCATGCAGGCGCACGCCCGCGCCCTGGCGGGCGACCTGCTGGCCCTGCTCACCGCCGTGTTCTACGCCGGCTACCAGTTGTCCATCAAGCGCGCCCGTGGCAGCCATGCCACGGCGCGCATCATGCTGGTGAGCGGCGCCTTCTGCTCGGCCGTGCTACTGCCCGTGGCCGTAGCCATGGGCGAGGCCCTGCTGCCCGCCTCCTCCGCCGGCTGGCTGGTGCTGATCGGCCTGGCCGTGGTATGCCAGTTCGGCGGACAAAACCTCATCACCTATGCCGTGGCCCACCTGCCGGCCAATTTCTCTTCCGTCAGCCTGCTGCTGCAGCCGGTGGCCGCCTCCCTGTTCGCCTGGATCTTCTTCGGCGAGGCCTTGTCCGGTCTACAGTGGCTGGGCGGCGCGGCGGTGCTCGCCGGCATCTACCTGGCAAAACAAGGGAGCAGATAATGCCAACGGCATCATGGGAACCGTTGATCGAGGTCACGCGCGGCCCCCTGGTGGAATGCCTGCACCAGGGCCGCGTCGTCGTAGCCGATGCCCAAGGCCGCGTGCTGCACGCCCTGGGCGACTCCCAGGCGCCGGTGTACGCGCGCTCGGCCCTCAAGCCGTTCCAGGCGCTGCCCGTACTGGCAAGCGGCGCCGCCGATGCCTTCGCCTTCGGCGCCGAGGATCTGGCCTTGCTGTGTGCCAGCCATTCGGGCGAGCCGCAGCACACCGCGCGCGTGGCGCGCATGCTGGAGCGCATCGGCTGCGGCGCCGACGACCTGCAGTGCGGCTGCCACCCGCCCCTCTACCTGAGCCCGGGCGATCCGCCGCCGGCGCAAGGCATCACCCCCCTGCACCACAACTGCTCGGGCAAGCACAGCGGCTTCCTCGCCTATTGCCGCCATAGCCGCCTGCCCATCGCTGACTACCTGGACCCGGGCAACCGCCTCCAGCGCGACATCCGCGGCGCCCTCGCCGGCTGCGCCGGCGTCGCCGAGCAGCAGCTCATCGCCGCCACCGACGGCTGCAGCGCCCCCACCTACGCCCTGCCCCTGGCCGGCCTGGCGCGCGCCTACGCGCTGCTCGCTGGTGGCGGCGACGAGCACCTGAAGCGGCTGTTCCGGGCCATGACCGGCCATCCCGAGCTGGTGTCGGGCACAGGGCGCAGCGACGTGTTCTACATGTCGCGCCGGCCGGGGGACATCGTGGCCAAGGTGGGAGCCGAAGGCGTGCAGGCCATCGGCGTGCGCTCGCGCGGCATCGGCATCGCCCTCAAGATCGCCGATGGCAGCCCACGCGCCGCGGCCGCAGCCGCGGCGGCGGTACTGATCCAGCTGGGCCTCATGGATGCCAGTGAGCTGGCCACGGCGCCGGCCATCCTGGCGCCCCAGGTACGCAATGCCCGCGGCATCGCCACGGGGGAAGTGCGGGCGGCGTTCCGGCTGGGCTGATCACAAGCGGTCTTTCGGCACATCGTCAAGGCAGATCGAACAGCAGAACCTCGGCCTCCTCGACAGCGGCGATGGCGAGCTGCGTCTCGTCCGCGATCTTGGCCCCGTCGCCGCCCGTGAGGCGCACGCCGTTGACCTCCACCGCGCCGCGCACCAGGTGCACATAGGCGCGCCGCCCCGGCGCCAGGGCGTGGGTCACGGTTTCGCCGGGAGCGAGCAGGGCGGCGTAGAGCGCCGCATCCTGGTGGAGAGTGACGCTGCCCTCGCGCCCGTCAGGGGAAGCGACAACGCGCAGCCGCCCGCGCTTCTCCTCGGGTGCAAAGTATTTCTGCTCATAGCTGGGCGGAATGCCGGCCACCGCGGGCTGGATCCAGATCTGCAGCAGATGCACAGGCTCTTCCCGTGAGGCGTTGAACTCGCTGTGGCGCACGCCGCGGCCGGCGCTCATGCGCTGCACGTCGCCCGGGCGAATGACAGCGCCATTGCCCATGCTGTCCCGGTGCTGGAGCGCGCCCGCCAGCACATAGGTGACGATCTCCATGTCCCGGTGGCCATGGCTGTCGAAGCCCATACCCGGCTGCACCCGGTCCTCGTTGATCACGCGCAACACGCTCCAGCCCATCTCGTCCGGGTCGTAGTAATCAGCGAAGGAAAAGCTGTGGTAGGTGTCGAGCCAGCCGTGGTTGGCATGGCCCCGCTCGTTGCCGGGACGCAAGCGGATCATGGGGTGCCTCCTGTTGCTCTGTCCCTGTTGGATAGTCCGGCGTCCTGCCGGTTCAGGCCGACTCGACCCAGTCGATGAGGGGCCGCCACTGTTCAAGATCCTTCTCCACCCGGGCGGGCGGCAGATCGAACAGGGTGAGGCCATGGGTGAGGACCGGCAGGTCCAGGGTCGCCAGGAAGCGCATCACGCGCCGGCCGCAGCGGGCCAGATAGCCGGCCAGGTTGGTGGCCAGGGTGCTCTTGCCGGAGCCGCCCTTGGGATTGGCGATCAGGAATGATCCCAAAAACCTCATTTGAACCACAGAGACACAGAGGTACAGAGTGGAAAAACAAGAGAAATGTGTTGGCACTCCCGATCACCCGGAAGGTGACCGTAACGACGCTGACAATCCTTTGTTTCTCTGTGTCTCTGTGCCTCTGTGGTGAAGGGTTCTACGGTTATTAGGATGATTTCACCATCCGGTACAATCTAGCATAAGCTCCCGCCGGCCTAAAGTCCCGCCTTGTCACGCCGTTGATATAGCGTGCGCGGCGCCTGCGGCATCTTGCATCATGAGACACGAATATGCATGATGAATAGCCCGCCCTCCTGTTGTGACTGTCCGACCGGCTCAATGATGAATCCCCGCCGCCCAGGCGACCTCCCTTCCTGCCCTGATGCCGCCGCGCCCCGACGGCCGCAGCCGCCATGACCCTGCCCGCCACCCTGCGCGGCCGCCTGATGCTGCTGCTGGCGGCGGCGCTGCTGCCCATGCTCGGGCTGTCCCTGTTCCTCCACGCGGAGAACCGGGCGCGCGCCATTGCCGAGCTCGACCGCACCCTCGGTTCGCTGCTGCAGGTAGCCGTGGCCGAGCAGGATGGCTTCGTAGACCATACCGAGCACGTGTTGCGCATCATGGCGCACGCGAATGATATCGCACGCCTGGACGGCCCCGATTGCTCCGCCCTGGCCGCCCGCCTGCTGGCTACCCAGGCCATGTATGTGAACATCGGCGCCGCCGACCTCGCTGGGCACGTGGTATGCAGCGGCCGGCCCATCGAGGGGCCGGCCGACGTGTCCGACCGCGACTGGTTCCGCGACGCCCGGGCGCGCGATACCCTGACCCGGGGCTATCACCTGGTCAGCCGTACCACCGGCCTGCCGGCCATCACTTTCGGCCTGCCCCTGCGGGATTCGTCCGGGAATTACCGGGGCGCGCTGTTCGCCTCTTCGGACCTGCGCTGGCTGGAGCGCCTCCTGGCCAAGATGTCCCTGCCGCCCGGCTGGGCGGCCGCCGCCATGGACCGC
>JBMOQT010000137.1:0-4962 GCA_049320945.1 Pseudomonadota bacterium | reverse complement strand
GCCCCTGCGGGATTCGTCCGGGAATTACCGGGGCGCGCTGTTCGCCTCTTCGGACCTGCGCTGGCTGGAGCGCCTCCTGGCCAAGATGTCCCTGCCGCCCGGCTGGGCGGCCGCCGCCATGGACCGCGGGGGCCAAGTGCTGGCCCGCCACGCCGACTACGGCGCCCTGTTCGGCGAACAGCACGCGGACCTGGCCCCGCTGCTGCGCGACGCCGACGCCCGGGGTACCGGGCAACTGACGGGACGGGACGGCGTGCGCCGGCGCTTCGTCTATGCGCCACTGCCCGCCACGGGCGCCGAGATCTACGTCGTCATCGCCGGCGATCCCGGAGCCGTCACCGGCCCGGTGGATCGGCAGCTCATGCTCGGCCTGGGGCTGATCGCCGTGGTCGCCACCCTGTCCTTCCTGGCGGCCTGGCTCGGCATCCGGGTGTCCGTGCTGCGCTGGAGCGAAAGACTGCGCACGGCGGTGCACAAGTTCGGCCAGGGCGACCTGGACGCACGCGTGGGCGAGGCCACGGGCGTGGCGGAATTCGCCGAGATCGGCCGCGCCTTCGACCGCATGGCGGCCGAGGTGCATGACCGGGAAGCGCGGCGCCGGCAGGCCGAAGCGGCGCTGCGCCAGAACGAGCTGAAGTTCCGTGCCGTGTTCGAGCAGACCCACGAGCTGGTCGGCCTGCTCGACACGGACGGCACGCTGATGGAGGTCAACGACGTCGCCCTGCGCTTCGCCCGCACCTCGCGCATGCAGGTGATCGGCCGTCCCTTCTGGGACACGCCCTGGTGGCGCCACGACGCGGCGCTGCAGGAGAAGCTGCGCGCGGCGGTGCGCCGGGCAGCCCGGGGCGAGGCCACGAGCTTCGAGGCCGAGCACCGCCGCGCCGACGGCAGCCGGCGCGTGGTGGATTTCAGCCTGCGGCCGATCCGCGACGAAGCCGGCAAGGTGCTATGGGAGGTGGCGGAGGGGCGCGACATCACCGAGCGCCGGCAGGCGGAGGAGCAGCAGCGCCTCGCCGCCGCGGTGTTCGAGAACAGCCCAGATGCCATCATCATCACCGATACCGACTCCGTGATCCTCGCCGTCAATCACGCCTTCACCCAGCTCAGCGGCTACAGCGCCGCCGAGGCGGTGGGGAAACGGGCGGCCATGTTGAACTCGGGCCGCCAGGACAAGGCCTTCTACCGGGCCATGTGGGACGCCATCAACGCCACCGGTTCGTGGTGCGGCGAGATCTGGAACCGCAGCAAGGACGGCGTCGAGTATCCGGCCTGGCTGTCCATCACTGCTCTGAGGGACGCCGACGGCAAGGCCAGCCGCTACATCGGCATCGCCACCGATCTCACCCAGCGCAAGCACGCCGAGGAGCGCATCCGCCACCTGGCCTACTATGATCCCCTCACCGGGCTGCCCAACCGCAGCCTGCTTGTGGACCGGGCACGCCAGGCCCTGGCCATCGCCGCGCGCGAGGGCAAGCAGGCCGCGGTGCTTGCGATGGACGTGGATCACTTCAAGACCGTCAATGACTCCCTCGGGCATGCCAGCGGCGACCTGCTGCTGCAGGCCATGGCCGAGCGCATGCGCGGCGTGCTGCGGGAAGCCGACACGCTGGCGCGCACCGGCGGTGACGAGTTCGTGGTCATCCTGGCGGAGACGGGCGCCGGCGGCGCGTCCCACGTGGCAGCCAAGCTGCTGGCCCTGGCGACCGAACCCTACCGCATCGGCGGCCACCTGCTCACGGCCACCCTGAGCATAGGCATCAGCATCTACCCCGGCGACGCCGATAACTTCGAGGCCTTGCTGCAGCACGCGGACACGGCCATGTTCCGCGCCAAGCAGGGCGGACGCAACGCCTACCAGTTCTTCAGGCCGGAGATGAACGCCGCGGCGCGGGAACGCCTGACGCTGGAAAACAGGCTGCGGCGGGCGCTGGCCCGGGGCGAGTTCACCCTGCACTACCAGCCGCAGGTGCACGTGGGCACGGGGCGGCTGGTGGGCGTCGAAGCCCTGCTGCGCTGGCACGACCCGGAGGCGGGCTGGATCGCGCCCGGACGCTTCATCCCGGTGGCCGAAGACAGCGGCCTGATCGTGCCCATCGGCGAGTGGGTGCTCGGCGAAGCCTGCCGCCAGGCCAAGTGCTGGCAGGAGGCGGGACTGCCGCCCCTGCCGGTAGCGGTGAATATCTCCGCCAACCAGTTCCGCCACGGCGACATCGAGGAACTGGTGGCGCGCACCCTGGCCGACAGCGGACTGGCGCCGTGCTGGCTGGAGCTGGAGCTGACCGAGGGCGTGCTCATGGAGGACAGCGAGCGTACCCTCTCCCTGCTGCGGGCGCTGAAGGCCGTCGGCGTGCTCCTGTCCATCGACGACTTCGGCACCGGCTATTCCAGCCTGGGCTATCTCAAGCGCTTCCCCCTCGACAAGCTGAAAATCGACCAGTCCTTCGTGCGCGACATCACCACCGACGCCGACGACCTGGCCATCGCCAGTGCGGTGATCAGCCTGGGCCACAGCCTGCGCCTGCGGGTGATCGCCGAAGGCGTGGAAACCGAAGAGCAACTGGCCATCCTGCGCAGCCAGGGCTGCGACGAAGCCCAGGGTTATTACTTCGCCCGGCCCATGCCGCCCGGGACAATCGAGGCGCTGCTGCGCGAGAAACAGACGGCGGTCCCCGGGCGGCGGTGATACGATCCCGGTGCCCATCATGAAACAGCGCCCACCACCCAAGCACCGCGGGGCCGGCCACGAGGAGACCGCGGCCCATTACCTGGTCGCCGGCGTGCCGCGCGCCCGGCCCGAGGAGACGGCCGCCGCCGTGCTGGCGCGGCTGGCCGGCCGCCGCCACGATGCGGCGGACATAGTGTGCGTGGTGGACGGGGACGACAGGCTGCTGGGCGTGGTGACCATGGAAGCGCTGCTGGCGCTGGCGCCCCAGGAGCGCCTGGAGGCGGCGCTGAACCGCAATGTGCCCCATGTCCTGCCCGACGTAGACCAGGAGAAGGTCGCCTCTCTCGCCCTGCATCACGTGCTGCCGGCCATGCCTGTGGTGGATCGGGGCGGGCGCCTGCTGGGCGTGGTCCCGGCCATGGCGTTGCTGCACATCCTGCGGCGCGAGCACGTGGAGGATCTGCACCGCCTCGCCGGCATTGGCCGGGAAACCCGGCGCGCACGCGAGGCCATCGAGTCGCCGCCCCTGCGCCGGCTGCGCCATCGCCTGCCGTGGCTGATCATCGGCCTGCTGGGCAGCATGCTCGCCACCTTCGTGGTGGCACGCTTCGAGCGGGCCCTGGCCGCCAATGTGGCCATCGCCTTCTTCGTGCCGGGGCTGGTCTATCTCGCCGATGCCATCGGCACCCAGACCGAGGCCATCGCCGTGCGCGGCCTGTCCCTCAGCCACGCCCGGCTCGCCCACCTGGTGGGCGGCGAGTTCCGCACCGGGCTGCTCATCGGCCTGGTGCTGGGCGGCGTCACCTTTCCCGCCGTGTGGTGGGTCTTCGGCGACCTGCACATGGCCGCCGCCGTGGCGCTGGCGCTGGTGGCAGCGGGCAGCGTCGCCAGCAGCCTCGGCCTGCTGCTGCCCTGGCTGCTGAGCCGCCTGGGCAGCGACCCGGCCTACGGCAGCGGCCCCCTGGCCACCGTCATCCAGGACGTGCTGAGCCTGCTGATCTACTTCGCCGTGGTCAGCGTGGTCATGCTCTGATCAGGGCAGCAGCACCGTGGACCCGGTGGTCTGGCGCGCCTCCAGCGCCGCCTGGGCCTGGGCCGCGTCCTTGAGGGCGAAGGTCTGGTTGACCTCGATCTTCACCTTGCCCGACAGCACCACCTCGAACAGCTCGGCGGCGGTGGCGAGCAGGTCCGGGCGTTTCGCCGTATAGGTGAACAGGGTTGGCCGCGTGACGAACAGGGATCCCATCCGGGCCAGCAGCTGCAGGTCCAGGAGCGGCACGGGGCCCGAGGAACTGCCGAACAGCACCATCATCCCCATGGGCCGCAGGCAGGCCAGGGAATCCATGAAGGTGTCCTTGCCGACGGAGTCGTACACCACGGCCACCCCTTCGCCCTGGGTGATTTCCTTCACGCGCTCGGCAAATTTCTCCCGGGTATAGACGATGGCGTGGTCGCAGCCATGGGCGCGCGCCAGGGCAGCCTTGGCCTCCGAGCCCACGGTGCCGATGACCGTGGCGCCCAGGGCCTTGGCCCATTGGCATACGATGAGGCCAACGCCCCCCGCCGCGGCGTGAATGAGGATGGTGTCGCCCGGCTGCACGCGGTAGGTGCGGCGCAGCAGGTATTGCGCCGTCATGCCCTGGAGCATCATCGCCGCCGCCTGCCGGAAGTCGATGCTCTCGGGCAGCTTGACCAGGCGGTCGGCCGGCATGAGGCGCGCCTCGGCGTAGGCCCCCAGGGGACCGCCGGCATAGGCGACGCGGTCGCCCGGGCGGATGTCGGCTACGCCCTCGCCCACCGCCTCCACCACGCCGGCGCCCTCCAGGCCTATGCCCGAAGGCAGGGGCACGGGGTAGAGGCCGGTGCGGTAATAGATATCGATGAAGTTGAGCCCGACGGCGTGGTGGCGTACGCGCGCCTCGCCGGGACCCGGGTCGCCGACGGCGACCGGCTCCCATTGCAGAACCTCCGGGCCGCCGGTCTTGTGGAAGCGGATGGCATGGGTCATGGTTATTCTCCTTGGGGCAAAAGACCAATGTTAACCCATCCCCACCCCGGCCCGCCCACGGCCCGGCCTGCATGCCGGGCCGGCTCCGAAGGCGCCGAGCAGTGCTCGGCGAAACCCCCCCCTCCGCCCCCTTGAAGGGGAGGGTGAGAACGGCGTCCCTTCGGGCCGGTCGGTCGATCCCCAATGCTAACGCACGATGGAAAAACCGATGCGGAACTGGGAACGGCGCTTCAGGTTGTAATCGAGGAAGCTCTCACCGTAGCCGTTGAAATACTGGAAATGCAGATAG
>JBMOQT010000136.1:0-9290 GCA_049320945.1 Pseudomonadota bacterium | reverse complement strand
AACGGGCGTAAACAAACTGTCATCCGTACGCAATACACTGCCGCCGTCCCCCAACGCGAGTCGAGCCATGGCAGCCCAAATCCTGGTGGTTGAAGACGAACCGGCGATACAGGAGCTGGTGGCGGTCAACCTGGCCCGCGCGGGCCACGACGTGATCCGCGCCGCTGACGCGGAAACCGCCCTGCGCCTCGTGCGCGAGGCCCTGCCCGACCTGGTGCTGCTGGACTGGATGCTGCCCGGCATGTCGGGCGTGGAGCTGGCCCGGCGCCTGCGCACAGAGGAACGCACCCGCACCGTGCCCATCATCATGCTCACCGCCCGCGGCGCCGAGCAGGACAAGGTTGCCGGCCTGGAACTGGGCGCCGACGACTACGTCACCAAGCCCTTTTCCACCCGCGAGCTGCTGGCCCGCATCAAGGCCGTGCTGCGCCGGCGTGCCCCCGAGGCGACCGAGGACGCCGTCGAAATGGGCGGACTGCGGCTGGACCCGGCCACCCACCGGGTGACCGCCGGGGGCGCGCCGGTGACCCTGGGCCCGACCGAGTTCCGCCTGCTGCATTTCCTCATGACCCATCCCGAGCGGGTGCACAGCCGCGCCCAGCTGCTCGACCAGGTATGGGGCGACCATGTGTTTGTCGAGGAGCGCACCGTGGATGTCCATATCCGCCGCCTGCGCAGCGCCCTGGAAGCCACCGGCCACGACGCCCTGGTGCAGACGGTGCGCGGTGCCGGCTACCGGTTCTCGGCCCAGACCGTGGGATAATCGCGCGTCTTCGTTGCCCAACCGCACCCTGTGAACTTCCTGTGGCTGCGTGCCGCCACCTCGGTCGCCCTCATCCTGATCGTCGCCGGTGTCTTGCGGGCGGTGTTCGGCCCCCCCTGGGGACTGCTCATCGTCTCCCTGGGACTGGTGGCCATGGTGACCCATCACGTGATCAATCTCGCCCGCCTGGAGCGCTGGATGCGCCAGCCCCTGGGCACGCCGGTGCCCCACGGCTCCGGCGTGTGGGAATACATCTTCTCCGGCCTGAACCGGCGCGCGCGTGTGGCCCTGGACCAGCGCCAGCAGCTGGCCGACTCCCTGGAGCGCTTCCGCACGGCGGCCCAGGCCATGCCTGACGGGGTCATCATCCTCAACGACCAGAACCTCATCGAGTGGGTGAACACCCGGGCCGAGGAGTATTTCGGCCTCGACCACCAGCGGGACCGGGGCGCGCCGGTGACCAACCTGCTGCGCCGCAGCGACTTCGCCGCCTATCTCGCCCGCGGCCGTTACGAGGAGCCCCTCATCCTGCAGCCGGAGCGGGAGGACGGGCGCACCCTGGCGATCCAGATCATCCCCTTTGGCGCCGAGCAGAAGCTGGTGCTGGCCCGAGACATCACCCATCTGGAGCGCCTGGAGACCATGCGGCGCGATTTCGTCGCCAACGTCTCCCACGAGCTGCGTACACCCCTGACAGTGGTGAGCGGCTTCGTCGAGACAGTGGCCGACGGCCTGGACGAGATGGACGCCCGGGAGACGCGCCGCCAGTTGGAGCTGGCCCTGGAGCAGGCCAGGCGCATGCAGCGGCTGATCGACGACCTGCTCACCCTGTCAGCCCTGGAAACCCGGGGGCCACCGGAGGACGAGCGCGTGCCGGTGCGCCGGCTGCTGGCGGAGGTGAGCGACGAGGCCAAGGCCCTGTCGGCGGGGCGCCACCGCATCGAAGTGGAGGAAAGCGGCGGCGAGTGCGCCCTGCTGGGCTCTGCCCCGGAGCTGCACAGCGCCTTCAGCAACCTGGTGAGCAACGCCGTGCGCTACACGCCGGCGGGCGGCAGCATTCGCATCCAGTGGCAGCGGGACGGCCAGGGTGCCACTTTCACGGTGGAGGATACCGGCGTGGGCATCGAAGCGCGCCACATTCCGCGCCTGACCGAGCGCTTCTACCGGGTGGACCGGGGACGCTCGCGGGAGAGCGGCGGCACCGGCCTGGGGCTGGCCATCGTCAAGCATGTGCTGACCCGCCACCACGCCCAGCTGGAGATCACCAGCGAGCCGGGGCGCGGCAGCCGTTTCCGCGCCCGCTTCCCCGCCGACCGCATCGCCGAAGCTACGCTCGAACGTAGCTGATGCGCTCGAAATCGCTGCCCTGGATCAGCATGCCGGTCAGGCGCAGCTGGATGGGGCGCTCCAGGTAGATCTCCACCACCCGCCCGGGCTGGAACCAGCCGCGCGGCGCCACCAGGGACGGACCTTTGTTCAGCACCGGCATGGGCGGTAGCAGGAAGGCGCGCCCATAGCGCTCCGACGGCGACACGTGGACGCCGCAGGGGCGCAAAGCCACCGCCACCGGCACGCCCGGCAGGACATAGACCCCGGCGCACAGGTCGCCGTCGGCGGCCAGCATCAGATGCCAGCTCACCTGGGCCAGCAGGAAGTGCTTGCCTCCGGGCGGGCGAATGCCCAGCAGCTGACCGTGGGCCACCCGCGCCCCGGCGCTGCCGCGCCGCAGGCGGAAGCCGCCGATGGATTCGTCCGCCACCGTCCATGCTTCCAGGGGATAGTCGATTTGCGCGGCGCGCAGGGCCAGGGACTGGGTCGGGTCGAGCTGGTCGCGGAAAGTCCAGATGCTCTCCATCTCGCCCCGGGAATACAGGCGCACGTGGGCGGGCTGGTGGAACTCGGTGCCGCTGACGTGATAGTGGATCGCCTCGAAGCCATAGCACAGGCGTGCCTCCCCCGAGGCCGGGCGCCGCTGGAAGCGGCGCGCGCCGGGCGCCAGGCACCAGAGGCGAAACAGCGCCACCAGCAAGCGGCCGGCCGCCGGGGCCGGGCAATCCTCACCCAGGCCCAGAGCCGCCGGCGTGGCGTTCTGCTTGAGCTGACTCAGGATGTGGCGCAGTTCCGCTGCCAGGGCCGCCGCGTCCAGGCGCCGGGCCGATGCGCTGGGCGCCAGGAGCGAGCGGGGACAGGCGCCCCGGTCGGCCATGAGGTCCACGCCCTGGCCCGATCCCTCGTCCCGCGCCGGCCACGGCGCCACTTCCAGCAGGGGCGCCCAGCGCTGCACCCAGCGCCAGGTCCACACCAGCTCCCGCGCCGGGCGGCCATAGGGATTGGCCAGATCCAGCAGCAGCACGGCGGCGTAGGCGGCGCGGCAGGACTGGCTGTTGCGCGCCTCGTCGAGGGGTTCAGGCACCGGCAGCTCGGCCAGGTCCCATTCCTCCGCCGTGGCGAAATAGCCGTGCAGCTCCATCCAGCTGCCGGGCGCCGGCTCGCGGCGCGCGCGCAGGTGTTCGATCACCACCCGTCCGCTGGCGTGGATGCAGCGCTGGCAGACGAGGGCCAGGCGCCCCGGCTCCTGGCCTTCGGCGCCGCTCAATCGGGCCACCTGGGAGTACGCCCGGGCCAGGCCGCGCCATAGTCCCACCACTGCCTGGAAGGCGGCGTCTTCGGCCGTCGTGGGCGGCAGGGGTTTGCCCAGGTAGCCCTGGGCCAGCTGGTCCTGGACGAAGGTCAGGGCGGGGCGGGCGGCCTCCAGCACCTCCAGGTAGGTGGCCGCCGCCGGCGGGCGGCTCTGCAAGCCGTCGAGCAGCTGGCTCAGGCGCTGATGGGCGCCGAGGGGGTGGGCGAGGGGCAGCGCCGCGATCAAGTCAAGGCAAGCCGCGACGTCAGCGTGATCTGCTGCTTGGGTTCCCGGTTGAGCCATGGCCGGTGATGGAATCTTTGTCTCAGCATACGTGCAGCCGCCCCCGCCCGCCGTGACTTTTTCCCGCGCCGCTACATGGGCTCGAAGGCCACCCGCTCGAAATCCGCGCCCCGGTCCATCAGGCGCTTGAGGCGCACCTGGCGCGCACCGTCCTGGTGGATTTCTATCACTCGTCCGCTACGGAACCATCCGGCCGGGACGATGACCGACTCCGGCTGATGCAGGGTCGGCGCCGGCGGCAGGATGAAGCCCTGGCGGTATTTCTCGTTCACCGCCGACAGGCCGATGCCGCGTACCGCCACCGGGCGGGGCAGGCCGGGGAAGATGCGCACGCCGGTCTGCAGCTCGTTGCCGACGGCGACGCGCACCCAGCGTGCCACGGCCAGCAGGAAATCCGGAGCCTCCCCCAGGCGCAGCGCCAGCAACTGGCCGGAGGCGACGCGCACGCCGCTCTGGTGCACCTTGCGGCCGACGCGCACGCCCGAGGGCGATTCGTCCAGCACCTGCCATTGTTCGATCATGAAACCGTGCTGCTGGCTGTAATCCTCGTCGTAGCGGGTGGCAATGCGGCCGAACACGGCGATCTCGTCGGCGTGGCGCTTCGACAGGGCGGCGTCCATAGGCTGGCGGAAGATGGTGCCGGACACGTAGTAGTGAATGGCCTCCATTCCCGCCACCAGGCGGCACGCGGTATGGGCTCGATGGCGCGTGTGGGCGCGCGTCGTGCCGCCCTTGAACCAGCAGCGGTACAGGTGCTTCAACAGATTTTCGCAAGCCGGCTGCAGGCAGTCTTCGCCCAGCTTGAGAGAAGCGGGCGACTCGCCTTCCTTGAGCTTGACGATGCGCTTCTTGATGCTGTTGGCCAGGGCGGACAGCTCCAGCCAGCGCGCCCGGCCCTGGGACGCCGCCTGGGCGGCCGTCGGCGCCTCGCCCTCCAGGTCCACCAGCAGGAAGCGCGCCTTGTCTCCGGCCGGGGCTGCCTCCAGCACCGCCACCTTGTTGGCCCAGCGGTGCATCCAGCGCTCCACCTGCAGCAGTTGGCGCGACGACAGTTCGTAGGGGCTGGCCTGGTGCAGCAGCAGGGTGTGGGCGTAGGCGGCCTGCACGCTGGTGAGGGGATGGCTGACCTGCAAGGAATCGCTCACCGGCTTGTCGGTCACGCCCAATTCCTCGGCCGCGCCATAGAGCCGGTGCAGAGTGAGCCAGATCTGGGCGGGCGGTTCCTGGGCGGCGCGATAGATGTCCAGCAGCTCGCCGCGCAGGGCGGCGATGGCCCGCTGCACCACCAGGGCGGCGTGGCCGACCACCTCCCGGTCGCCGGAAAAACAGGCGTCCAGGCAGTGCAGATAGCCCACGGCCAGGGCTTGCCACAACTGGCGGTTGGCCTCCAGGCCGGCCTGCTCGGCTTGGGCCAGGGGCAGGGGGCGGCCGGCAAACTTGCGCGCCGATTCGCCTTGGGCGAAGGCGACCGGATCGCGCATGAGCTCGAGGATCTTGAGGCGCTCGGCGGCGGCCAGGTCGTAGCGGTTGAGCAGGTTGAGCTGGCGCAGCAGCACCGACTGGGCATGGGCCGCGTTGGCCAGGGGCTGCACCGACAGCCATTCCTTGCAGGAACGGGCGCTGGTGACGGCGGGCGGCTGCGCCGCGGACAGGGTAGGCAGCTCGAAGCGCATCCGGCTATCCGCCCTGTTCTTCCGCCAGCGCTGCCACGAAGCGGCTGCGCAGCACGGCGTCGGCGACGTCGGCGCGCGCCGCCGCCTCGCGCTGCGGCGCGGCCCAGATGGGCTGGGGGAAATGCCTGTCGTCGCGCCAGCGCGGGATGATGTGCCAGTGCAGGTGGGGTGTCATGTTGCCCAGGCTGGCCAGGTTGATCTTGTCCGGCTGCAGGCAGGCGCGCAGCGCCGCCTCGGCCGCCAGCACCACCATCATCAGGTGGCGCTGCTCGGCCGGGGCCAGATCGGTCATTTCACTGCGATGCTGGTTCCATATGACGCGGCAGTAGCCCGGGTAGTCCGGGTCGTCTACCCGCACCAGGCGGCACTGGCCGTCGCTCCACAGGACGCGGCCGCCCGCGTCGCGGCATAACTCGCAGCTCGGTACGCTGTCCGCCATGGGTCCTCCCTGGCCTATGCAAGGCGCCTACATGGGATTGTACACGCCGGCCAAGGGAAAAATTTCACAGATCGACCGGTGCGCCCGGCCGCCCGTCGGCTCAGGCTGATGCCACCGGCGCGCCGTTCTCGAACATGAGCAGGGTTCCCGGCGGCACCAGGGTCCAGGTTTCGTTGTCCGTGAGCGGAACGGTGGCGATGATCGCCACCCGGTCGTCGGGGGTGGTCACCTGGCTGAAGTCCACGGTGAGGTCCTGGTCGGCTAGATGGGCCACGGTAAACGGGGCCTGGCGCACCACATAGGCCAGGCGCGTGGCGCAGTGGGCGATCAGGAAATCGCCGTTGGACAGCAGGTAGTTGAATTCCCCGTGGGCGGCGATGTCCGCGGTCAGCTCGTGCAGCGCCTCCAGCAGGGCCTGGCGCGGCGGATGGGCGGCCGGGAAGCGGCGCCGCAGCTCCTGGAGCAGGTAACAGAAGGCGCGCTCGCTGTCGGTAGTGCCTACGGGCGTGTAGCTGCCGTCGAGGCGAGGGAAGAACTCCTTGAGATTGCCGTTGTGGGCGAAGATCCAGTAGCGTCCCCAGGCCTCCCGCTGGAAGGGATGGGTGTTCTCCAGCCCCACCTCCCCCTGGGTGGCCTTACGGATGTGGGCGATGACGTTCATGGAGCGGATGGGGTAGCGCCGCACCAGCTCGGCCACGGGCGAATCTATGGTGGCGCGCGAGTCCAGGAAGACGCGGCAGCCGCGGCCCTCGAAGAAGGCGATGCCCCAGCCGTCCGTGTGCTGGTCCGTAAGGCCGCCGCGTACGTGGAAGCCCTCGAAGGAGAAGCAGATATCGGTGGGTGTGTTGCAGTTCATGCCCAGGAGCTGGCACATGGCGCTCTCCCAAGTCGGCGCGCTTTCGGCCCGGCGCACCCGTTGACATGATAGCCATTCCGGGCGCGGCGTCGCGGGCTGGCCCCGCTCCTACTCGTGCTGGCCCGCCGACCGCACCAGGTAGCCGCCTGACTTCTCGTCCCCCTCCAGCTGCAGCAGCTTGCGCTTGGCCGCCTCCTCCAGCAGCTTGCTGAAGGAGCGGAAGCCGTAATAGGTTTCGTTGAAGCCGGGCTGGCGGCGCTTGAGGGCTTGCTTGACCATGGAGCCCCAGATCTTCTCCTCGCCGCCGCGCTCGGCCGCCAGGGCCTCCACCGTCTCCACCACCAGATCCACGGCCTCCTGCTTGCGGACCTCCTCCGGATCCTTCTCCTCCTTGCCCTCCTTCCTGGGGGCGGCCTTGGCGGGCTTGGGCTCCGCCTTGCGGCGCGTCTTCTGCTTGGCCAGCTCGGCGCGCACCAGGTCGTCGTAGTAGATGAATTCGTCGCAGTTGGCGATGAGCAGGTCCGAGGTGGATTTCTTCACGCCGACGCCGATCACCACCTTGTTGTTCTCGCGCAGCTTCGACACCAGGGACGAGAAATCCGAGTCGCCGCTGATGATGACGAAGGTCTCCACATGGGACTTGGTGTAGCACAGGTCGAGGGCGTCCACCACCATACGGATGTCGGCGGAGTTCTTGCCCGACTGGCGCACGTGGGGGATCTCGATCAGCTCGAAGGAAGCCTCGTGCATCGTCGCCTTGAACTCCTTGTAGCGCTCCCAGTCGCAGTAGGCCTTCTTCACCACGATGTTGCCCTTGAGCAGCAGGCGCTCCAGCACCTTCTTGATGTCGAACTGCGGGTACTTGGCTTCCCTTACCCCCAGGGCGATGTTCTCGAAGTCGCAGAACAGCGCCATGTTGCGTACTTCCGGTTGTGCGGCCATTTTTCCTCCCTCCATGAGCGGCGAGGCTACTCGCCGATGATATGCAGCACCACTTCGCGCCGCTGGCTGCCGTGGCGATGCTCGTAAAGATACACCCCCTGCCAGGTGCCCAGCGCCAGCCTTCCTGCCACCAGGGGAATGACCAGCTGGCTCTGGGTCAGCGCGGCGCGCACATGGGCGGGCATGTCGTCCGGGCCCTCGGTGGTGTGATGGAACAACGGGTCGCCGTCGGGCACCAGGCGGGCGAAGAAGCGCTCCAGGTCGTGGCGCACGTCCGGGTCGGCATTCTCCTGGATGAGCAGGCTGGCCGAGGTGTGGCGCACGAACACCGTGACCAGGCCCTCGCCCAGGCCGTTTTCGGCCACCCAGGCGGTAAGCTGACCGGTGAATTCGTACAGACCGCGGCCGCGGGTGACGAGAGTAAGGGTCTTGTGCAATTGGCGCATGGGACGCTCCCCTGGGGCGGGTCAGGCTCGCGCCGATTTTCTCATGGACGGGCGCCCCGGCACGCTAGAATGGTTTGGCGAGGCGCCGGTCTTATTTCCATGTGTGTTGCGGAGAACAACAATGCTCATTGGCATACCAAAGGAGATCAAGGTTCGGGAATACCGCGTCGGCCTGGTGCCGGCCAGCGTGCGCGAGCTGACGGCCCATGGCCACCGGGTGCTGGTGGAAACCGGTGCCGGCCTGGGCATCGGCTGCACCGACGCCCACTACGAGGCGGCCGGCGCCACCATCGTGGCCGACGCCGCCCGGGTGTTCGAGCAGGCCGAGCTGATCGTCAAGGTGAAAGAACCCCAGGCCCGGGAGCGCAAATGGCTGAAGCCGGGCCAGGTGCTGTTCACCTACCTGCACCTGGCCCCCGATCCCGAGCAGGCGCGCGACCTGCTGCAATCGGGCGCCACCTGCATCGCCTACGAGACTGTTACCTCCCCCGCCGGCGGCCTGCCCCTGCTCGCCCCCATGTCGGAGGTGGCGGGACGCATGTCCATCCAGGCCGGCGCCTATTTCCTGGAGAAGGCCCACGGCGGCCTGGGGGTGCTGCTGGGCGGCGTGCCGGGGGTGGACCCGGGCAAGGTGGTGATCATCGGCGGCGGCGTGGTGGGCACCCATGCGGCCCATATCGCCATCGGCATGGGCGCCGAGGTATGGGTGATCGACCGCAACGGCGAGGTGCTGCGCAACCTGTGGAAGCAGTACGGCCGCACCCTGCACACGGTGTTTTCCACCCGCGACGCCATCGAGAAGCACTGCGTCTCCGCCGACCTGGTGGTGGGCGGTGTGCTCATCCCCGGCGCTGCGGCGCCCAAGCTCATCACCCACGACATCGTGCGCAGGATGAAGCCCGGTTCGGTGATCGTGGACGTGGCCATCGACCAGGGCGGTTGCGCCGAAACTTCGCGCCCCACCACCCACGACAATCCCACTTACGTGGTGGACGGGGTCATCCACTACTGCGTCGCCAACATGCCCGGCGGCGTGCCGCGCACTTCCACCTTTGCCCTCAACAACGCCACCCTGCCGTTCGTGCTGGCCCTGGCGGACAAGGGCTGGCAGCGCGCCCTGGCGGGCGATCCGCACTTGCGCGACGGGCTCAACATCCACGCCGGCAAGGTGACCCACCCGGAAGTGGCGGCGGCCCTGGGCTACGAATACACGGATCCCCTGGAAGCGATCAAGGGCTGAGGGTTGCT
>JBMOQT010000135.1:0-9295 GCA_049320945.1 Pseudomonadota bacterium | reverse complement strand
AAAGCCAAGAAACCGGCCAAGGAAGTCAAGGCACCGGTGGCCGGCTGGGCGGAAGAAGCCGCCAAGCGCCGCCAGATCAAAACCCGGGGCGACGCCGGCGCCGCCGCCGGCTGGCGTGGCGGGCCCAAGGGGCGCCATCCCCGTCATGGGGAGGAGCACGCCATGGTGCAGCTGCCGGCCGAGCCGGTGGTGCGTGAGATCCTGGTTCCCGAAACCATCACCGTGGCCGATCTGGCCCACAAGATGGCGGTGAAAGCCGCGGAAGTGATCAAGACGCTCATGAAGATGGGCAGCATGGTCACCATCAACCAGGTGCTGGACCAGGAGACGGCGATGATCGTCGTCGAGGAGATGGGTCACGTGGCCAAGGCCGCCAAGCTGGACCAGCCGGACGCCTTCCTGGCCGAAGAGCAGGCCCAGCTCAAGGGCGTGCCGCTGGAGCCGCGCGCTCCGGTAGTCACCGTCATGGGTCACGTGGATCACGGCAAGACCTCGTTGCTCGATTACATCCGCAAGAGCCGCGTCGCCTCCGGCGAGGCCGGCGGCATTACCCAGCATATCGGTGCCTACCACGTGGAGACGCCGCGCGGCGTCGTCACTTTCCTCGACACGCCGGGCCACGAAGCTTTCACCGCCATGCGCGCGCGCGGCGCCAAGGCCACCGACATCGTCATCCTGGTGGTCGCCGCCGACGACGGCGTCATGCCCCAGACCAAGGAGGCGATCCATCACGCCAAGGCGGGCCACGTGCCCCTGGTGGTGGCGATCAACAAGATCGACAAGCCGGAAGCCAATCCCGAGCGGGTGAAGCAGGAACTGGTGGCCGAGGGAGTGGTGCCGGAAGAGTACGGCGGCGATGCCATGTTCGTGCCAGTATCAGCCAAGACCGGCCAGGGCATCGACGAACTGCTCGAATCCGTGCTGCTCCAGGCCGAGGTGCTGGAGCTCAAGGCGCAGAAGGATGCGCCCGCCAAGGGACTGATCATCGAGGCGCGCCTGGACAAGGGCCGCGGTCCCGTAGCCACCATGCTGGTGCAG
Organism: Pseudomonadota bacterium; assembly: GCA_049320945.1. Taxonomy (GTDB): domain Bacteria; phylum Pseudomonadota; class Gammaproteobacteria; order Burkholderiales; family Rhodocyclaceae; genus DYIB01. The sequence goes on along the minus strand of JBMOQT010000135.1, from coordinate 8,257 downwards.
TCGGGAACCCTGCGCCGCGGCGATGTGCTGCTCGCCGGCGCCGTGTTCGGGCGCGTGCGCGCCATGCTGGACGAGAACGGCAAGGCGGTGCAGGAAGCCGGGCCGTCGATTCCGGTGGAGATCCTGGGCCTGTCCGACGTGCCCAGCGCCGGCGACGAGGCCATCGTGCTGGGGGACGAGCGCAAGGCGCGGGAGATCGCCCTGTTCCGTCAGGGCAAGTTCCGCGACGTGAAGCTGGCCAAGCAGCAGGCGGCCAAGCTGGAGAACGTGTTCGACCAGATGCGCGAGGGCGAGGCCAAGACCCTGTCGCTGATCATCAAGGCGGACGTGCAAGGCTCCCAGGAGGCCCTGGTACATGCCCTGACGCGCCTGTCCACGGAAGAAGTGAGGGTGAACGTCATCCATGCCGCCGTGGGCGGCATCACGGAGTCCGACGTAAACCTGGCGCAGGCCTCCAAGGCGGTGATCATCGGCTTCAACACGCGCGCCGACGCCCAGGCGCGCAAGCTGGCGGAGAGCTTCGGCATCGACATCCGCTATTACAACATCATCTACGATGCGGTGGATGAGGTGAAGGCGGCCTTGTCCGGCATGCTCGCTCCCGAGAAGAAGGAGCAGGTGATCGGCCTGGTGGAGATCCGGCAGGTGTTCCGCATCTCCAAGGTCGGCGCCGTGGCGGGCTGCATGGTGCTGGACGGCGTGGTCAAGCGCGGTGCCCAGGTGCGCATACTGCGCGACCATGTGGTGATCCACACCGGCGAACTGGACTCGCTCAAGCGCTTCAAGGACGATGTGCGGGAAGTGAAGGCGGGCTTCGAGTGCGGCCTGTCCATCAAGAACTTCAACGACATCAAGGAGGGCGACCAGATCGAGGTGTTCGAGATCCAGGAAGTCGCCCGGACCTTGTGAGCCGTGTGGGATAGAGCGGTCGGGATTTATGCCTAAGGACTATTCCCGCGCCCAGCGCGTGGCGGAGCAGATCCGGCGCGAACTGGCGGACCTGGTGCGCCTCGAGCTGAAGGACCCGCGTGTGGGCCTCATCACTATTTCCGACGTGGAGGTGACACCGGACTACGCCCATGCCAAGGTGTTCTTCACCAGCCTGGCGCCCGAGTCCGAGCTGCCCGCCATCGAAGCCGGGCTGCGCCATGCGGCCGGCTTCCTGCGCCGGGAGCTGGGGCGCCGCATCCGCATCCACAACATTCCCGAGCTGCATTTCGTCTACGACGCGTCGGTCGAGCGCGGGGCGCGCCTGTCCAAGCTGATCGACGAGGCCGTCGCCGCCGACAAGAAAGACAAAGACGCCTAGGGCTGCGCCTCCAGGCGTTCATCGAGCTTGCCATGCCTGCAGTGAACAAGAAGGAACGCCGCCGGGTGGACGGGGTGTTGCTGCTGGACAAGGGCACCGGCTGCACGTCCAACGCCGCCCTGCAACAGGCCAAGCGCCTGTACAAGGCTGCCAAGGCCGGTCATACCGGCACCCTCGATCCCCTCGCCACCGGCCTGCTGCCCCTGTGCTTCGGCGAAGCGACCAAGTTCGCCGCCGGCCTGCTCGACGCCGACAAGAGCTACCGGGCACACATCAGGCTGGGCGTCACCACCACCACCGCCGACGCGGAAGGGGAGGTGCTGGACACCCGCCCCGTGCCGGCCCTGAGCCGCGCTGTCGTGGAGGCGGCCCTGGCGCGGCTGCGCGGTCCCATCCTGCAGCTGCCGCCCATGCACTCCGCCCTCAAGCGCGACGGCAAGCCGCTCTACGAGTACGCGCGCCAGGGCGTGGAGGTGGAGCGTGCACCACGCCCCGTGACTATCCTGCGCCTGGAGCTGGAGCGCCTGGACGGCGAACTGCTGGAGATCGCGGTGGACTGCAGCAAAGGCACTTATATCCGCAGCCTGGCCCAGGACATCGGCGAGGCGCTGGGCTGTGGTGCCCACCTGGCGGCCCTGCGTCGCACTCGCATCGGCCCCCTGCGGGTGGAGGACGCGGTGACGCTGGAGGCACTGGAAGCCATGGATGCACCACAGCGGGACGGGTGTCTGAGGCCGGTGGACTTGCTGCTGGCGGGGCTGCCGGCAGTGGAACTGGATGGGACCGACGTCGGGCGCTTCTGCCATGGGCAGGCCGTGCCCGTGGCCTGGCCGGGCGGGGCGCCCGCCGTACGCGTCTACGGCGGGCAGCGGTTCCTGGGGCTGGGGCGGATGCTGGTGGGCGGCCGGGTGGCGCCCCAGCGGCTGGTGGCAGACGAATAGCCCTTTGGAGATGTGCAAAGCGCTTGAATGGCCGGGGAAAATCCCTGTATAATCGCGCGTTTCCTAAAGAGACGATTGACTGAGAGATAACGAATGTCGATTCAAGTTGCCGAAAAAGCCAAGATCGTTGCCGACTTCCAGCGTGCCAAGGGCGATACGGGTTCCCCCGAAGTGCAGGTAGCGTTGCTGACCGCCCGCATCAACGATCTTACCGGGCACTTCAAGGAGCACGTCAAGGATCATCACTCCCGGCGCGGTCTGCTGCGCATGGTGAGCAAGCGTCGCAAGATGCTCGACTACCTCAAGCGCACCAACGCGGACAGCTACCGGGCGCTGATCGAGCGTCTGGGTCTGCGCAAATGAGCGTACCCCGGAATGCCTTCCGAGCCACGACCGCTGCCTAGGCCAGGCTTGGGGCACCGCTGACAAGTCCGGCGTCGGCTACACGGCCGCGCCGGTTTTTGTTTTATGGGGGTTCCCTTGCCGCGTACTGCGACGATGAAAGGCAGGCCGCCCGGATCTCCCCACCACTGAGAGGATTTTCACGTGCTGACTCCAACCAAGAAAACTTTTTCCTACGGGGCCCATACGGTCACCCTGGAAACCGGCGAGGTGGCGCGCCAGTCGAGCGGCGCCGTCGTGGTCAACATGGACGAGACCGTGGTGCTGGCCACGGTAGTCGCCCAGAAGGAGCCGAAATCTGGCCAGGATTTCTTCCCCCTGACGGTGGATTACGTCGAGAAGTTTTATGCCGCCGGCCGCATCCCGGGCGGCTTCTTCAAGCGCGAAGGCCGGCCATCCGAGAAGGAAACCCTGACTTCGCGCCTGATCGACCGGCCCCTGCGCCCCTTGTTCCCGGATGGCTTCTACAACGAGGTGCAGGTGGTGTGCACCGTGCTGTCGTGCAACCCGGAGATCGACCCGGACATTCCCGCCATGATCGGTGCCTCCGCCGCCCTGGCCATTTCCGGCATTCCCTTCAACGGTCCCATTGGCGCCTGCCGGGTGGGCTACGAGAACGGCCAGTACATCCTTAATCCGACCGCCACACAGCTCAAGACCAGCCAGATGAACCTGGTGGTGGCGGGCACCGAGGCCGCGGTGCTGATGGTGGAGTCGGAGGCCCTGGAACTGCCCGAGGACGTGATGCTGGGCGCCGTGGTATTCGGCCACCAGCAGATGCAGGCGGCGATCAAGGCCATCAACGAGCTGGTCGAGGAGGCGGGCAAGCCCGAGTGGGACTGGCAGCCGCCGGCGCGCGACGAGGCGCTGGTCGCGCGCGTCGCCGAACTGGCCGAGGTGGAGTTGCGCGAAGCCTATCGCATCACGCGCAAGCAGCAGCGCCAGGACAAGGTGAATGACATCCGCAACCGGGTGGTCGCCGCCCTGACCGAAGGCATCGACAATGCCCCAGACGTAAACGCCATCAAGAACATCTTCTTCGATCTGGAAGCCAGGATCGTGCGCAGCCAGATCCTCGACGGCGAACCGCGCATCGACGGCCGCGACACCCGCACCGTGCGCCCCATCAGCATCCGCACCGGGGTGCTGCCGCGCACCCACGGTTCGGCGCTGTTCACCCGCGGCGAAACCCAGGCCCTGGTGGTGGCCACCCTGGGCACCGGGCGCGACGAGCAGATCATCGACGCCTTGCAGGGCGAGTACAAGGAGCGCTTCATGCTCCACTACAACATGCCTCCCTACGCCACGGGCGAGACGGGACGGGTGGGCGCGCCCAAGCGCCGCGAGATCGGCCACGGCCGGCTGGCCAAGCGGGCGCTGGCAGCGGTGCTGCCGACCCAGGAGGAATTCAGCTACTCGATCCGCGTCGTGTCCGAGATCACCGAATCCAACGGCTCCAGCTCCATGGCGTCCGTGTGCGGCGGCTCGCTGGCCATGATGGACGCGGGCGTGCCGCTCAGGGCCCATGTGGCGGGCATCGCCATGGGCCTGATCAAGGAGGGCAACCGCTTCGCCGTGCTGTCCGACATCCTGGGCGACGAGGATCACCTGGGCGACATGGACTTCAAGGTGGCCGGCACCGAGAGGGGTGTCACCGCCCTGCAGATGGACATCAAGATCCAGGGCATCACCAAGGAGATCATGCAGGTCGCCCTGGCCCAGGCCAGGGAGGGCCGCATGCACATCCTCGGTCTGATGAAGCAGGCGCTCGCCGGCCATCGCGGCGAGGTGTCCGAGTACGCGCCGCGCCTGCTCACCATGAAGATCAACCCGGAGAAGATCCGCGACGTGATCGGCAAGGGCGGCGCAGTGATCCGGGCCCTGACGGAAGAGACGGGCACGGTGATCGACATCGAGGACGACGGCACCGTGGTCATCGCTTCGGTGAACGCCGATGCCGCCCAGGCGGCGAAACGCCGCATCGAGGAACTGACGGCCGAGGTGGAAGTGGGCCGGATCTACGAGGGCACGGTGCTGCGCCTGCTGGACTTCGGCGCCATCGTCAGCGTGCTGCCGGGCCGCGACGGCTTGCTGCACATCTCCCAGATCGCCCACGAGCGCGTCAACGCCGTGTCCGATTACCTGAAGGAAGGCCAGACGGTGCGCGTCAAGGTGCTGGAGGCCGACGAAAAGGGGCGCATCCGCCTGTCCATGAAGGCGGCCGCCGAGAGCCCGGAGGGGCAAGCCCAGTCGTAGGCCGGAAGGGCTCCAGCAAAAAAGGACGCCGCGGCGTCCTTTTTTGCTGGGTGGGGCTGTGTGGGTCGGGCTTCAGTCCGACATCTTGCGCCCTCCGAGTCGGGCTGAAGCCTGACCTACTTGGCCACCTGCTTCTCCCTAAGCTCCTCCAGGGTCTTGCAGTCGATGCACAGGGTGGCGGTGGGACGGGCTTCCAGGCGCTTCAGACCGATCTCGACGCCGCAGGAATCGCAGTAGCCGTACTCGCCGTTGTCGATGCGCTGCAAGGCCTCGTCGATCTTCTTGATGAGCTTGCGTTCCCGGTCGCGGTTGCGCAGCTCCAGGGCGATGTCGGACTCCTGGCTGGCCCGGTCGTTGGGGTCGGCAAACACCGTGGCTTCGTCCTGCATGGTATGCACGGTGCGCTCGATGTCCTGCAGCAGCTCGTCCTTGAGCGTCTCCAGCATCTTGCGGAAATGGGCCAATTGCTTGGCGTTCATGTACTCCTCGCCCTTCTTGGGCACGTAGGGCGGGAACTGTTTGTGAAGAAAATCTTCGGCCATCTTTGCCATTGTCCGTACCGGCGAAAAAGCGTTTTAATAACAGAAATGGCGGGGGGGAGCAAGAAAAACTTGAGCCCTCCGAAGGCCCTCGGCGGTTTGATTGACCACTTCCGGGGCTACGAGTAGAATGCGCGCTCTTCGGGGTGTAGCGCAGTCCGGTAGCGCGCTTGCTTTGGGAGCAAGATGTCGGGAGTTCAAATCTCTCCACCCCGACCAGTGGCAGCGTCCGAACGAGCGCCCGTAGCTCAACCGGATAGAGCACCGGCCTTCTAAGCCGGGGGTTAGGGGTTCGAGTCCCTTCGGGCGCGCCAGAGCATCTCGATTCGACGGCGGCGTTAGCTCAGTTGGTAGAGCACTGGATTGTGGCTCCAGGTGTCGTGGGTTCGATTCCCATACGTCGCCCCAAATTCTTCTAAATCCCAGCGCTCCCCTCGGCGCTGGGATTTCCCGCAAAGACCTTCCGCGAAGCACCCCGGCCGGACTCCCGTCGAGCAGGAGTTGCAGCGACGGCTGTAGGAATTGCCGCGTCACCGGCGCTCTGGCGTCTTGCCTGGCGCACCTCCGTCGCGGGTGTCTCTTCGGTATGTGATTTGCTTTGCGTCTCCAGTCCGTATGTGCGATTTCCGCTGGGGAGCAGGAAAGTGAGCAGCTTGGCCGGCAAGGTGGTGCTGGTGACCGGAGGCGGTCAGGGACTGGGGGCGGCCATATGCCGCACCCTGGGCGAGGTGGGGGCGACGGTGGTGGTGGCCGACCTGAGACGGGCGGCGGCCCAGGAGACGGCGCGCCGGCTTGGCGACAGGCAGTGCCAGGCGCGGGTGGTCGAGGCGGACGTGGGCGACGAGGCCGACGCGCGCCGGGCCGTGCGCGAGACGGTCGAGGCCTGCGGGCGCATCGATGTCCTGGTCAACAATGCCGGCACCGATGTCACCAAGCCCATGGCCGAGCTGCAGTTCGCCGAGTGGGACCGGGTGGTCAGGACCAATCTCTACGGTCCGTTCCTGCTGTCCAAGTACGCCGCCCGGGAGATGGAGCGCAACGGCGGCGGTCATATCATCAATATCGCCTCCACCGCGGCCAAGCGCGCCTGGCCCAATGCCGCGGCCTATCACGCCAGCAAATGGGGCCTGCTCGGGCTGTCCCACGCCCTGCATGCGGAGCTGCGCTCCCGCGGCATCAGGGTGACCGCGGTGATCGCCGGCGGCATGCGTACACCCTTCCTGCTGGAGCGCTTCCCCGACCTGGATCCGGGCGTGCTGCAGGACCCGGACAACGTGGCCCGGACGGTGCACTTCGTATTGACCCTGCCCGACGAGTCGGTGATACCGGAAGTGATGGTGCTGCCCCTGCGCGAGACCTCCTGGCCGTGAGGACCGCATGTACACCCTGGGTATCAACGCCGCTTTCCACGACTGCTCCGCCTGCCTGGTGCAGGACGGCACGGTGTTGGCTGCCGCGGAAGAGGAGCGCTTCACCCATGTGAAGCACGGCAAGCGGCCGGTCCCCTTCTCGGTGTGGCAGCTGCCGTTCCACGCCATCGATTACTGCCTGGCCACCGCTGGCATCGGCCTGCGCGACGTGGACCATGTGGCCTATTCCTACGATCCCTACCTGCAATTGGGCGGACGCCGGGGCGATGAAACCATCAGCCTGCCCCTGGAGCCGTCGGCGCATGCGCCGGCAGATGGCTGGTCGTCCCCCTGGGAACCGCTATTCCTGTCCTACGTGGTGAACGCGCCGCGCCAACTGGCCGCCGCCGCGCCCCACCACCTGCAGCCGCGTTTCGCCGGGGTGCGCCACGACGGGCCGTTCCGCTGGCATTTCGTCGAACATCACCTGTGCCATGAGGCCAGCGCCTTCCTCGCCGCGCCGTTTGACGAATGCGCGGTGCTCACCATGGACGGCCGTGGCGAGCGGGCTACCACCAGCTACGGCCTTTATGCCGGCGGCGGTGACTACCGGCGCATCAAGCAGGTGGACCTGCCCCATTCCCTGGGCCTGCTCTACGAGGAAACGACGCGCTACCTGGGTTTCCTCCATTCCTCGGATGAGTACAAGGTCATGGCCCTGGCATCCTTCGGCAGACCGCGCTACGTCGAGGAGTTCCGGCGCATCCTGCGCTACGACGGCGATGGCGGCTATAGCGTGGAGCCGCCGGAGCTGGAGCGGCGCTTCGGTCCGGCGCGTCGGCGCGGAGGTGAACTGGAACAGCACCACTTCGATATCGCCCACTCGCTGCAGAAGGTGCTGGAAGAAACGGTGCTGAACATGACGGCCTGGCTGTGGGAGCGCACCCATGCGCACAACCTGGGCCTGGCGGGCGGCGTGGCGCTCAACTGCGTCATGAACGCGGCGGTGCGCGATCTCGGCCGCTTCAGGCAGGTTTGGGTGCAGCCGGCGGCGGGAGACGCGGGTACGGCGCTGGGGGCGGCCCTGTGGGTAGACCGCAGCGAGCGCCATGCCCAGGAACGCCGTTGGCGCATGGACCACGCCTTTCTCGGCCCGGCCTACGACGACGAGGAGATTGAGCAGTTCCTGCGCTGGGCCAAGCTGCCCCACCGCAGGCTAGACGACGTCCCGGGCGAGGCGGCGGCGCTGCTGGCCCAGGACAAGATCATCGGCTGGTTCCAGGGGCGCATGGAGTTCGGGCCGCGCGCCCTGGGCGCGCGCTCCATTCTCGCTTCGCCCATTCATGCCGAGATGCAGGCGCGCCTCAACGACATCAAAGATCGCGAGGACTTCCGCCCCGTGGCGCCGGTGGTTCTGGAGGAAGAGGCCCACGAATGGTTCGAGGGCTGCGGCGTGTCGCC
>JBMOQT010000134.1:0-9329 GCA_049320945.1 Pseudomonadota bacterium | reverse complement strand
GTGAAGTCCCGCCTGGTGCTCGCCGAGGATGCCGGCACAGTCGGCGCCTACCTCAAGGCCAAGGCCTCCGGCATGGGTCGCCGTCAGGCCCTGGCCGAATCCGGCCTGCAGGTCTCCGACACGACGGCCATCGGTCTGGAGTGGAACGCCCTGACCTACGCCGGGCACACTGTCTGGAACCAGCGCTACGAGATCACGGCCGGCGGCTACACCGGCGGCGTGAAGCGGCGCCCCCGCAGCGAGTGGGTCGTGCAGCGCGACACGCACCAGGCGCTGATCACCGACGACGAGGCCGAGGCCCTGATCCGCATGCTGGAGACCAGCAGCAAGGGCGCCAGCCGCCGCAGCCGGGCCGACTACCTGCTCTCCGGCATCCTCAAGGCGCCGGACGGCACCCCGTTCCACGGCGACGGCGAGGGCTTCTACCGGCTCGGCAAGGGCAAGCGGGTCAAGGCGGCAAGCATCGAGGCGGCCGTGCTCGGCCAGCTCGCCGAGAACCTGCGCGCCGGCGAGTTCGTCGCCTCCTTCACGAAAGCCGCCAAGGCCCAGGCGGAAGCCCGGAAGAAGGACACGGAGCTGCCGCGGCTGCGCAAGGAACTCGCCGAGATAGAGCGCCAGATCCAGCGCCTGACCGGACTGCTCGGGCAGACGTCGACGCCGGATCCCCTGCTGCGCCAGATCGAGACGCACGAGCTGCGCCGGGTCGCCCTGGAAGAGGAAGTCAGGCGCCGCGCCCAGATCGAGGCCGACGCCGACAAGGTGCGCGCCCTCACCGAGGCGCAGGTCGCCCAGGTGATGCGCGGCCTGGCCGAGGACATGGAATCTCTGGACCGCGAGCGCCTGAAGGACTTCGTGCGCGGCCTGCTGGAAAAAGTAGAGCTGGACGCGGCTCGCGCCACGTTCCAGCTCACTTACCGGCTTAACGCCGGGGATAGAGTGGCGTCCCCACGGGGATTCGAACCCCGGTTACCGCCGTGAAAGGGCGATGTCCTAGGCCTCTAGACGATGGGGACCCTGAGAAACAGTGTGACTCGAAGGTCGGGTGGTGGAGGTAAGCGGGATCGAACCGCTGACCTCTTGCATGCCATGCAAGCGCTCTCCCAGCTGAGCTATACCCCCACGAAAGAAGCGCGCATTATAGTGAGCGAAATCCGGTTTGTAAAGCAGTGTGCAATGCTTCGTCCTTGCGACGACAATGGCACCATGAACGTGAACTCCGGCCTCGCTCTTCTCGCCCTCGGCGCCGCCCTCGGCATCATGGTTTATATCGCTGTGGTCATGGCGCCGCTGGTGTTCCGCACCCTGGCGCCGGAGCACGCCGCCCCCCTCATGCGCGCCCAGTTCCGCAGCTATTACCTGGCGCTGGGCGGGCTCACCGCTCTTGCCGCGGTGCTGCTGATCGAGACGCGCCCGCTGCCCGGCGCCTTCAGCGCCGTGGTGGCAGTCGGCTTTCTGATCCTGCGGCAGGTCCTCATGCCGCAGATGGATGAAGCGCGCCACGCCGGCGACAGCGAAGATGTGCTGAAGCGGCTGCGCTTCGCGCGGCTGCACCGCCTGAGCGTGATGGTGAATGTGCTGCAGCTGGCGGGCATCGCGGCGGCCGCCGCCCTGCTGGTGTTCTCGCGCTAGGGCGCCAGCACCTTGCCCGGATTCATCAGATTGTGCGGGTCGAGGGCGCGCTTCACCTGGCGCATCAGATCCATCTCCACGGCACTCTTGTAACGCAGGATCTCGTCGCGCTTGAGCTGGCCCAGGCCGTGCTCGGCTGAGATGGAGCCGCCCAGTTCGGTCACGAGATCGTGCACGACGCGGTTCACCACGGGCGTCTGGGCAATGAAAGCGGCATTGTCCGTGGCATCGGGCCTGGACAGGTTGTAATGCAGGTTGCCGTCGCCCAGGTGGCCGAAATTGACGATGCGCACTTCCGGGAACAGGGTGCGCAGGGCGGCATCGGCGCGCTCGATGAACTCGGCGATACGCGAGATGGGGACCGCGACGTCGTGCTTGATGCTGATGCCCTCGAGGCGCTGGGCCTCGGAGATGCTCTCGCGCAGATGCCACAGGGCCTGCTGCCGGGCGAGGCTGTGGGCGACCGCCGCGTCGACAACCAGCCCCTCCTCCATGGCGGCGCCCAGTTCGTTCTCCAGGGTGGCGGCGAGATCGAAATCCTTGAGCGTGTCGCTCAGCTCGATCAGCACATACCAGTCGTGCCTGGCCGCCAGGGGATCGGCGCTGCCGGGAATGTGCTTCAGTACCAGTTCCAGCGCCGTTCGCCCGATAAGCTCGAAGCCGGTGACCCGTTCGCCGCAGCTGCCGCGCAGGCGCCCCAGCAGGGCGACCGCGGCTTGCGGGTCGCGCACCGCGGCCCAGGCGGTGGCGCGGGCGCGCGGCTTGGGAAAAAGCTTGAGCACGGCGGCGGTGATGATGCCCAGGGTGCCTTCGGCACCGATGAACAGATGCTTCAGGTCGTAGCCCGTGTTGTCCTTGCGCAGTCCGCGCAGGCCGTGCCACACGCGCCCGTCGGGCAGCACCACTTCCAGCCCCAGGGTGAGCTCGCGCATGTTGCCGTAGCGCAGCACGTTCACGCCGCCGGCGTTGGTGGACAGATTGCCGCCGATTTCGCAGCTGCCCTGGGCCGCCAGTGCCAGGGGAAACAGGCGCTCGGCGGCATCGGCCGCCGCCTGCACCGCCTGCAGCACGCAGCCCGCCTCCACGGTGATGGTGTCGTTGTCCCCGTCGATGGCGCGGATGCGGTTCATGCGCGACAGGTTGATCACCACGGCGCCGCCCTGCCCGTCGGGCGTCGCCCCGCCGCACAGGCCGGTGTTGCCGCCCTGGGGCACCATGGGCACGCGCAACGCGGCGCAGGTGGCGACCACCCGGGCCGTCTCCTCGGTGCTGGCCGGTTTCACCACGCAGCGGGCGACGCCCGAGTAGCGCCCGCGCCAGTCGGTGAGATGGGGCGCCATGTCGATGGCATCGGTCAGCATTCCGTGGGCGCCTACCGCCTCGGTCAGGCGCCGGATCAGTTCGTCTTTCATCTATACATTCGTCATTTTGACCGTTCCCGCCCCAGGGCGTGCTCCAGGGCCGGCAGCATGCGCCGCACCGCGGCGCGCCCTTCGGCGATCGCCTCCTGGGCGCGGTGGTAGTCCATCAGGCCGAGCTGGGCCAGGCGGGGCGTGATGAGCACGTCGGCCGGCTCGCCGGCCAGGCGGCTGCGGGCGATGCGCACCTGCATGATGTTGATGCTGGAGGTCATGACGCTCATCAGGGAGGGCAGGCTCACCTGCCCGGCGGCGCCGTTGTCGGTGCGGGAAAACCACAGGCGCGTGAGCAGGCGCGCGTTGCGGGCGGCCTCGCTCTGTTCGGCGCTCACCGGCTCCAGCCCTTCGCGGCGAAAGGCGCGCCCGATCATGTCCGAACCCAGGTCCACGGCGATGACGATGTCCGCACCCAGGGCGCGCGCCAGGGACACGGGCACGGGATTCACCAGGCCGCCATCCACGTAGAAGCCGTTGTCATGGGGCACGGGCGTGAACAGCCCGGGCATGGCGAGGGAGGCGCGCACCGCCCGCGCCAGGTTGCCTTCCCGCAGCCAGGCTTCGTGGCCCGTCTCCAGGTCGGTGGCCACGGCGGCGAAGGGCGTGGCCAGATCCTTGAACTGCCGGTCGGGCGCCTCCTGGCGGAAGAACTGCATGAGCCTCTCGCCCTTGATCAGCCCGCTGCGCCAGGAGATGTCCAGCAGCCCCAGCACGTCCTGCCAGGTCAGGCGCGACACCCAGGTCTCCAGCCGTGCCAGCTCGCCGGCGGCGTAGGCGGCGCCGACGAAGGCGCCGATGGAGCAGCCGCATACCAGGTCGGGGACGATGTTCTCTTCCTGCAGGGCGCGGATCACGCCGATATGGGACCAGCCGCGGGCGGCGCCGCTGCCGAGGACGAGACCGATCTTGGGACGGCGACGGTTCATGACGCCGTAGTGTACGCCGAAAACTACCTGTTCCGACCCGGTGCGGGAAAAGCTTCGGCGTAGAGGTCGTGCACGTCGCAGTCGGTGATGCGCACGCGCAGGAACTCGCCCACCTTGGCGCGCTTGCGATTGGTGATGTGCACCAGGCCGTCGATCTCCGGCGCATCGGTGGGGCTGCGGGCGATCACGCCGTCCTCGCCCACGTCGTCCACCAGCACCTCCATCTCGCGGCCGATCTTCGCTTCCAGGCGCCGCAGGCTGATGTCTTCCTGCAGCTCCATGAGGCGCCGGCGGCGCTCCTCGCGCACTTCTTCCGGCAGGGCCCCGGGCAGCTCGTTGGCCTTGGCCCCTTCCACCGGAGAGTAGGCGAAGCAGCCCACCCGGTCCAGCTGGGCCTCTTCCAGGAACTGCAGCAGCTCCTCGAACTCGGCCTCCGTCTCGCCGGGAAAGCCGGCGATGAAGGTGCTGCGAATGGTGATGTCGGGACAGGCCCGGCGCCAGGCGCGGATGCGCTCCAGGTTGTTCTCGGCGCTCGCCGGGCGCTTCATGGCCTTGAGAATGCGCGCCGAGGCGTGCTGGAAGGGCACGTCCAGGTAGGGCAGGATCTTGCCCTCGGCCATCAGGGGAATCAGCTCGTCCACATGGGGATAGGGATAGACGTAATGCAGCCGCACCCACACCCCGAGCTCCCCCAGGGCCTTGGCCAGGTCGTACAGCCGGGTCTTCAGGGGCCGCCCGCCCCAGAAGCCGGTCCGGTATTTCGCATCGACGCCATAGGCGCTGGTGTCCTGGGAGATCACCAGCAGCTCCTTGACCCCCGCGTCGACCAGGTTCTCGGCCTCCTTCATCACTTCTCCCACCGGGCGGCTGACCAGCGGCCCGCGCAGGGAGGGAATGATGCAGAAGGTGCAGCTGTGATTGCAGCCTTCCGAGATCTTGAGATAGGCGTAGTGCCGCGGCGTGAGCCTGACGCCGCAGGAAGGCACCAGGTCCAGGAAGGGATCGTGAGGCTTGGGCAGGTGCTGATGCACCGCCGCCATCACTTCCGCGGTGGCATGGGGCCCGGTCACCGCCAGCACCTGGGGATGGGCTTCCCGCACCAGGTTGCCCCTGGCGCCCAGGCAGCCGGTGACGATCACCTTGCCGTTTTGCGCCAGGGCCTCGCCGATGGCGCCCAGGGATTCCTCCACCGCGGCATCGATGAAGCCGCAGGTATTGACCACCACCAGGTCGGAGCCCTCGTAGGAGGGCGAAATGACATAGCCTTCGGCCCGCAACTGGGTGAGGATCTGCTCGGAATCGACCAGGGCTTTGGGACAACCGAGGGAAACGAAGCCTACTTTCGGCTGGACTGCGGCCTTGCGTGACATGCTGTTGGGGGAAAGGCGCCAGACGGCGCTTTGATCATTTCTTTTCGGAATTGTTCTGCTCGGTCGTCTCTTTCTTGGGTTCCGCCTTGGCAGCGCCCTGGGGGGCGGCGAAACCGGGGAACTGGAAACCGGCAAACATGTTGCGCGTCTGGCTCTGGATCTGTTCCTGCATCTGCTGGAACATCTTCTGGCTCTGCTCCATGTAGGCGCCCATCATGCTCTGCATGGCGGGGCCCTGGAAGTTCAGGAACTGGGCCCAGAGGTCCTTGGACAGGGGGCTGTTCTCGCCGTAGATGGCCTTGGCCTGCTCCTGCAGCTTGACCTGCATTTCGGTGAAGGCCTTGATGTTGTTCTCCAGGTACTTGCCCATCATGCCCTGCATGGCGTTGCCGTAGAAACGGATCATCTGGGCCAGCAGGTCGCTGGTGAACATGGGGGCGCCGGCGCTCTCTTCCTCGAGGATGATCTGGAGCAGGATGCTGCGGGTGAGGTCCTCGTTGGTCTTGGCGTCCACCACCTGGAATTCCTCGTGGCGCAGCACCAGGTCCTTCACGTCCGCCAGGGTGATGTAGGAACTGGTCTTGGTATCGTAGAGCCGACGGTTCGGGTACTTCTTGATCAGCCTCTGTTCTGCCATATCCGCTCCTCCCTACAATGGATGCCGGCTTGATTGCCGGACTGCTGTGAGGAATTATACACGCCCGCCCTGGCAAGCCCTTTCAGCACATGTGCAGGCCGCCATTGATGTTGAGCGTGGCGCCGGTCATGTAGCCGGCGTATTCGGAGGCGAGATAGGCCACCAGGTGGCCGATTTCCTCGGGCTTGCCCAGGCGCCCTACCGGGATCTGGGCGACGATCTGTTCGCGCACTTCCGGTTTGATGGCCATGACCATGTCGGTGCCGATATAGCCCGGCGCTATGGCATTCACGGTGACCCCCTTCCTTGCCACTTCCTGGGCGACGGCCTTGGTGAAGCCCAGGATGCCGGCCTTGGCGGCCGAGTAGTTGGCCTGGCCGAACTGGCCCTTGACGCCATTGACCGATGAGATGTTGATGATGCGCCCCCAGCCCCGGTCGGCCATGCCCGGCAGCACCTGCTGGGTCACATTGAACACGCTGGTGAGGTTGATGGTGATGACCGCGTCCCAATCCGTCTTCAGCATCCTGCGGAAAACGGAATCGCGGGTGATGCCGGCGTTATTCACGAGGACATCCACCGGACCGATCGCGGACTCGATTGCCCGCACCATCTCGCGGCAGGAATCGATGTCCGCCACGTCGCCCTCGGCGGCATGGAAATCGAAGCCCTCGGCCCTGGTGCGTGCCAGCCATTCGTCCTTCTGCGGAAATCCCGGCAGGCAGTTGGCCACCACCACGAACCCGTCCTTGCCCAGGGCCTTGCAGATGGCGGTGCCCAGACCGCCCATCCCGCCCGTTACCAGTGCCACCCTTTTTTGCATCTGTTGCTTCCTCTGTTCGCCGAAAAAAAACGCCGCCCCCGAGCCGGGCGCGCCTCCCCGCGCGCCGGGGCGGGGCGTCTAGAACATGTGCTGACCGCCGTTGATGGAGATGTTGGCTCCGGTCACAAAAGCCGCCTCTTCCGAGGCCAGGTAGGCGACCAGGCCCGCCACTTCCTCCGGCTTGCCCAGCCGGCCGAGCGGAATCTGCGGCAGGATCTTGGAGTCCAGCACTTCCTGGGGGATCGCCATCACCATCTTGGTCCCGATATAGCCGGGGGAAATGGTGTTCACCGTCACCCCCCGCTTGGCTACCTCCAGCGCCAGCGCCTTGGTGAAGCCATGCATGCCCGCCTTGGCCGCCGAGTAGTTGGTCTGGCCGAAGGCGCCCTTCTGGCCGTTCACCGACGAGATGTTGATCACCCGGCCCCAGTTGCGCTCCACCATGCCGTCCATCACCTGCTTGGTCATGTTGAACACGCTGTCCAGATTGGTGCGGATGACCGCGTCCCAGTCGGCCTTGGTCATCTTCTTGAAGGTCATGTCCCGGGTGATGCCGGCGTTGTTCACCAGCACGTCCACCGGGCCCACGTCCTTTACCACCTGCTCGACGCAGCGCTGGCACGACTCGTAGTCCGCCACGTCGCAAGGGTAGGCGTGGAACTTGTAGCCCTTCTCCCTCATCTGCGCGAGCCACTCGCCGGCCTTGGTGTTGCTGGGGCTGTGGGTGGTCACCACCTCGTAGCCCAGGGCCGCCAGTTTGACGCAGATGGCCTCTCCCAAACCGCCCATACCGCCAGTCACTAAAGCGACTCTCGACATTTTGGCACTCCTCTCTCCCAAAAGTTTTGGTGCGGGGCACCCAACTCAGCAAGCGTCGCTCGCACCATTAACGACGCGCCGCAATACCTTCTTAAGCCCTTTCCTTCACATACCGTCCCGGCGCCGGTTCCAGGGGCTTGTAACCCTTGCCGCCCAGGCGCTTGCGCGCCGCCCGCTGCTTGCCGCCGAACTGCCGCAGCCAGGCGATCCAATGGGGCCACCAGCTGCCCTTGTTCTCGGTAGCGCCCGCCAGCCATTCCTGGGAATCGGCCACGCTGGCGCCGTTGGTCCAGTAACTGCGGCGGTTCTTGGCCGCCGGATTGATGACGCCGGCGATGTGGCCGCTGGCGCCCAGTACGAAGGTGGACTCGCCGCCCAGCACCTGGCGCGACAGATAGGCCGTGCGCCAGGGAACGATGTGATCCTCCCGGGTAGCAAGAATGTAGGCGGGCATTTGCAGCCGCGTCAGATCCACCCGCGTGCCGCACATTTCCAGCTTGCCAGGCACGCGCAGACTGTTGTTCAGATACATGTGGCGCAGGTAGTAGCACAGGAACGGCCCGGGCAGGTTGGTGTTGTCCAGGTTCCAGTTGAGAATGTCGAAGGGGGCCGGCTGGCGACCCTTCAGGTAGTTGTCCACCACATAGTTCCAGATTAGCTCGTTGGGGCGCAGGCTGCGGAACACCGCTGCCAGCTCGCTGCCCAGGAGCAGTCCGCCCTTGCCGATGGCCGCTTCCCGCGCCGCCACCGAGGCTTCGTCGATGAAATAGCCGATCTCCCCGGTGTCGGAGAAATCCAGCAGCGTGGTGAACAGGGACAGGCTCTCCACCGCATCCTCGCCCCGCGCCTGGGCCACGGCCAGGGCGCTCGCCAGCAGCGTGCCGCCGATGCAGTAGCCCAGCAGGTTGATGCGCTCCAGGCCCACCACTTCCCGGGTCACGCGCAGGGCGGTCAGCACGCCCTGCTCCAGGTAGTCATCCCAGGTGAGATGGCCCTGCTCGGGTCCCGGATTGCGCCAGGACGCCAGGAACACCGTCTGCCCCTGCTCGAGCAGGTAGCGCACCACGGAGTTCTCCGGCTGCAAGTCCAGCACGTAGTACTTGTTGATGCACGGGGGAATGATCAGCAGCGGCCGCTCCGCCACTCTGTCGGTGAGCGGCGCATACTGGATGAGCTGCATCACCTCGTTCTCGAAAATCACCTGCCCAGGCGTCACCGCCAGGTTGCGCCCCAGTTCGAAGGCCTTGTCGTCGGTCATGGAGATGCGGCCCTTCTCCAGGTCGGCGATCATGTTCCTGATGCCTTCGGTGATGCTGGCGCCCTTGGTTTCGAGGGCGATCTTGACGAATTCCGGATTGGTGGCGACGAAATTGGACGGGGCCAGGGCATCCACGTACTGGCGCGTCAGGAAGCGCACGCGGCTCTTGGCGGCCCCGTCCTCAACGGGCAGGGTCTCGGCCAGCCGCCTGAGGAAATCGGCGTTGATCAGATAGGCCTGGCGCAGGTAATCGTAGAAGGGACTGCGGCTCCATTCAGGCGCCGCGAAGCGGCGGTCGCCCGGATCGGGAAGCGCCAGGGCCGGGGACGGTTCCCCCGGCTTGCGCTGGAGCATGGCGGCCCACAAGCGCGCGTGGCGCTCCATGAACTCCTTGTGCAGCTTGGCCGTTTCTTCCGAGCTGAGGGCGGCATTGGAGCGCAGCAGCCCTTGCT
>JBMOQT010000133.1:0-9443 GCA_049320945.1 Pseudomonadota bacterium | reverse complement strand
TCGGAAGGCTGGGTGAACTCAGGCATGGCTGGGGCGGCGCATGCCCGGGGTTAACGGCAGCCTCGGTGTCGGCTTGAGTCCTACCGAGCCCTCTCCCCCACCCCCTCTCCCGCGTAGCGGGCGAGGGGAGCTTCATGCAGGAAATGGTCGCCGACCATTTCCTGAGAGCTCGATGGGTTCACTCCACTAGGCCGTGCTTCAGGCCGTAGTGGGTGAGCTCGGCGTTGTTCTTGAGCTTCATCTTCTCCAGCAGCCGCGCCCGGTACACGCTCACCGTCTTGACCGACAGGTTCAACTCCTCGGCGATCTGGGTGAGGGTCTTGCCCGAAGCGATCATGCACAGGGTCTGGTACTCCCGGTCGGACAGCTTCTCGTGGGGCAGCTTGTCGCCGTCGTCGTCGCTGATGGCATTGGCCAGTTCCTCCGCCACGGCAGGGCTGACGTACTTCTTGCCGGCGGCCACCTGGCGGATGGCCGACACCAGCATTTCCGGCGCGCTCTGCTTGGTGAGATAGCCCGAGGCGCCCGCTTTCAGGGCGCGGATGGCGTAGTGTTCCTCCGGATGCATGGACAGCATCAGCACCGCCAGGCGCGGGAATTCTTTCTTCAGCTGCTTGAGGGTGTCGATGCCGTTGCGGTCGGGCATGGATACGTCCAGCAGCACCACGTCGTACTCGGCCTGACGGGCCAACTGCAGGGCCTGCACACCGTTGTCGGCTTCGCCGGCGACGACCAGGCCCTCGGTATCCGAGAGGATATGGCGCAGGCCCTGGCGCACGATGGCATGGTCGTCGGCGATCAATATGCGTATCGGTTTTTCCATGTCGTCACTGCTTTCATTCGGTTAGGCTGTCTGCCGCGGGCAGGGCAGGCTCATGGCCACCGGCGAGGCGCGGGACCCGCAAAATCAGGTGCGCGCCACCGAGGGAACCGGTGCCTATGTCCAGCGTGCCCCCGAGGGCGTTGAGGCGCTCCCGGATGCCCCTTAGCCCGAAGGACTTGGGCTTGGCCAGGTCGTCGGGCACGATCCCCTTGCCATCGTCTTCGATTTCCAGCACCACCGCCCGATCGTCCTGGTGCAGGCCGACGGCGACCCGGCTGGCGTTGGCATGCTTGAGGATGTTGGTCAGCGCCTCCTGGAAGATGCGGAACAGCGCCAGGGAGGCGCGGTCGTCGGCATGCACCTCGTGGTTGATGTTGCCGGTGTCGCACTCGATGCCCGTGCGCTGGGAAAAATCCCCCGCCTGGCATTCGAGGGCCGCCGCCAGGCCGAAATCCTTGAGGATGCCGGGGCGCAGCTCGCGCGCCACGCGGCTGGCGGTATTGATGGCCTCGTCCACCAGGGATTCGATCGCCCGCACGCGCTTGCGCAGATGCAGCGGGTCGCCCGACAGCTTGTTGATCAGCAGGGAGGTCTCGATCTTGATTGCCACCAGGGTGCCGCCCAGTTCGTCGTGGATGTCGCGGGCGATGCGCTCGCGCTCCTCCTCCTTCACCGCCTCCAGGTGGCTGGACAGCTCGGCCAGCTGGGCCCGGGATTCGCGCAGCTCCATCTCCGTGAGCTTGCTCTTGGTGATGTTGGAGACGATGCCTTCCCACTGGGTGGCGCCCGACTCCAGCACCCGCGGCGCGGAGCGGAGGTTGATCCACTTGATGTCCCCGGCCGCCGACAGGATGCGCCCGTCCCAGTTCACGTGGACGTTGCCGTGCGCCGAGGCGGCCAATCCCTGCTCCAGGGAATGGCGGTCCTGGCTCAGGATGGCGGAGAAGAACAAGTCCGGGTCGGCCACCAGTTCCGAGGGCCTCGCTCCCAGCACCGCTGCGCAGCCGTCGCTGACATAGGGGAAGTGCAGGCGGCCGTCCTTGTCGCGCAGCAGCTGGAACACCATGCCCGGGATATTGGACACCAGGGCACGGAAGCGCGCCTCGCTCTCCCTCACCGCCTCCAGGGCCAGGCGCCGCTCGACACGGTTGCGCGCCTCGCGGATCTCCCGCTCCACCGCCGGCACCAGGCGATCCAGCTTGTCCTTGGACAGGTAGTCGTGGGCCCCGGCGCGCATCGTGGCGATGGCGGTTTCCTCGTCGATGACGCCGGAAACGATGATGAAGGGCAGGTCCAGGTTCAGTTCCTGCAAGAGCTTCAGCGCCCCCACGGCGCTGAAACCCGGCATGCGGTGGTCCGACAGCACCACGTCCCAGTTGCCCGCCTGCAGGGCGGCGCGGGTGTCGGATGCGTTGTCGACGCGCCGGTATTCCAGGTCGTAGCCGGCCTTCTTGAAGCTGTTGGCCAGCAACAGGGCATCGTCCTCGGCGTCCTCGATGATCAGGACGCGCAGGGGAGAATCCATCCTAGTTTGTGCGACGGCCATGGTGGCGGGGCGGGCGGGGTAGTTATATGTAATGAGTATGACTAAAGTCTACCCCAAGTGCCTCGCCTGCCCAAGCAGGACGACAGCGCTCCTGCCGCCTCGGCTATAATCGCGCCTGCGCCGGCATAGCTCAGTTGGTAGAGCAGCTGATTTGTAATCAGAAGGTCGTGGGTTCGAGTCCTACTGTCGGCACCAAGCCTGAGGCCCCTGGGCGTTCATGCCTCGGACGCGGCCGCCGCCCTCTCCTCGTCCCCCGTATCCAGCCCGCCGAAGCGTTCATAGAAGTAGGGCGCGGCCTCCGGCAGCTGGCCGGTGGCCGTCTCCAGGACCGACATGAGGTGCTGCTCGGCCTGCCGCTGGGTGAGCACGTAGATGTCGCGGCACAGCTGGCGCGCCAGCGCCCCCGGCCAGTCCTCGGGCAGCAGCTGGTCCGGCAGCTGGGGGTCGCGCAGCAGCACACGGCGGAACTCGTGCATCAGCAGCATGCGCACTACGAAGCACTGCTCCGGATCCAGGCTCTTGGCATTCTTCAATGCCCGCCACAGGGGGCGGAAGCGGTCCAGGTAGCGCTTGTAGTCCGCCGCCACGGCTTCCAGGTTCCAGCACTCGCGCACCAGGTCGCGCAGGGGTTTGGCGGTCAGCGAGCCCAGGCTTTTGGCGCGCAGCACCACCACCTGGTCCAGGACGCCCGTGCCCTGCAGGATGTCATAGAGGGATTCGGTGTTGGCGGAAGGGTGGGCCAGCACGCCTGGGGCGATCACGCCGAAGCCCTCCCACAGCAGCTCCTTGCGCATGGCCTCGCGCTGGTTGGGCAGGATCGAGTTGGTGGCCAGGACGACCTGCCAGTCGCCTTCCCATTGGTTGCGCGGCTGGAAGTAGATGCGGCGGTAGGCGTGCTCGAAGCGCCGGCGCCCGGTGGGCGTCAGGCTGTAATAGCTGCGCCGGCCGATCTGCTGGGCCACCAGCCAGCGGTCCTTGACCAGGCGAAAGACGCTGGTGCGCACCATGCGGTCGTTCAGCCCCAGGGACTCCACCAGCTTGATGAAACTGCCCAGCCAGACGGAGCCGCCGTGGGGGGCGATGGCATCGCCATAAACGGTGATGATCAGCGAGTTTGCCCGTATGGTCTGCTCGCGCAGGAACTGGTCGATCCACTGGGCGACGAAGCGGCTCTTGGGGCCCTTCGCTTCCGGCAGGTTGCCTTGTTTCGACATGGGTGTGGAAGTGTGCCTGTATGAATTATTGGCCGCTCATGTCCGCGGATATGGTCATGAAATGATACGCCGATGATGGAAAGAGCGATAGACATGTGTCGCTTTGGCGCTGCTACACAGCTTGGGGGAGCGGGGCTTCGCCCTTCCAGCCCAGATCCCGCGACAAGGCTTGGGACGCCCGGCGCAGCGCCCGCGCCACCGGGCTGTTCCAGTGGGCGGGGAACAGCCCCGCCGGGCCCAGGGCGGTGATGGCCAACACCAGCTTGCCCTCGTGGTCGAACACCGGCGCGCCGAAGGCGTTGATGCCCGGTATCACGCTGCCGACCACCCGCGCCAGTCCGTGCTGGCGCGCCTCAGCGAGTATGGCCTCCAGTTGCGCGCGCGTCTTGGGCCGAGGGTCATCCTTGGCGCGTGCCGCCACCGCCAGTTCCTCCTCCACCATCTGCTGCACGTTGGGCGAGCGGCTGAAGGCGGCGAACACCAGGCCGGTGGCCGAGCCGATGAGGGACATGACCGAGCCGGTGCGCAGATTGACCGTCACCGGCCGCCGCGCCTCCACCCAACGCACGATGGTGGGGCCCAGGTTGCCCCAGACGGCCAGGGCGATGGTCTCGTCGGTCTGCTCGTTGAGGCTCTCCAGGTAGGGCGTGGCCAGCCGTACGGCGTCCAGGCGCGCCAGTGCAGCCAGCCCCAGGTTGAGGGCGAAGGGGCCCAGGTCGTAGCGGCCCGATACCGGGTCCTGGGCCGCCAGGCCGGCGCGCACGAAGCTCACCAGGTAGCGATGGGCCTTGGCCGCCGGCATGCCGGCCGCGGCGGCAAGATCGCGCAACATCATGGCATGGCCGCTGTCCGCCAGCACCTGCAGCAGGGTCACGCCCACTTCGATGGACTGGATGCCCTGGCGCGAATCGTCTTGTCTCGGCATGTTCCCTGTTCTCGGGCCGCTCCGGCGGCGGGAGAACTTATTTTATGATTAAACTTCGGGGCGCGCCCGGGGCGGCTCTATTCGCCGGGCGCCGGCGGCAGGCCGTCTCGAAGCAAGGCGGCGGCCTCGTCGGCCGGCACGGGGCGGGAGAAGTGGTAGCCCTGGGCGTAGCGGCAACCCAGCCGCCTCAACAGGGCGAGCTGCTCCCGGTTCTCCACGCCCTCGGCCACCACCACCAGGCCCAGGCTGTGGGCCAGCGCGATGACGGCGGTGACGATGGCCTGGTCGTCGCTGTTGCGCGTGAGGTCGTTGACGAAGGAGCGGTCGATCTTCAGCTTTTGTACCGCGAATCGCTTCAGGTAGGCGAGACTGGAATAGCCCGTGCCGAAATCATCGATGGACAGGGCCACACCCATGGCCTTCAGGCGCTCCAGGGTCAGCACCGTCTGCTCGCCCTGATGCATCAGGGTCGATTCGGTGATCTCCACCTCCAGCAGCGCCGGTGGCAGGCCCGTTTCGGTAAGCGCGTCGTGGATCGTCTCGAACAACTCCTTCTGACGGAACTGGCGCGGCGACAGGTTGACGGCTAGGGGCACCACCGGCAAACCCTGTTCCAGCCATGCCTTGTTCTGCTCGCAGGCGCGGCGCAGCACCCAGGCGCCCAGCTGGACGATCAGGCCGGTCTCTTCCGCGATGTCGATGAAGCTGCCGGGGGCGAGCAGGCCTTGCACCGGGTGCTGCCAGCGTAGCAGCACCTCCATGGCGTGGATGCGTTCGTCGGTCGCGTCGATGATCGGCTGGAAGTAGAGCCGGAACTCGTCCGTGCCCACGGCCCGGCGCAGGTGGGATTCCAGTTGGAAGTGCTGGGCCGCCTGAGCGTTCATCTGCTCGGCATAGAACTGGAAGTTGTTGCGTCCGTTGGCCTTGGCCTGGTACATCGCCGTGTCGGCGTTCTTCATCAGCGTTTCCACGTCGGCGCCGTCGCGGGGATAGAGACACACGCCGATGGAGGGTGTGACGTGCAGCTCATGGCCTTCGATGCGCGCCGCCGGGGTAAGGGTGGTGATGAGCTTTTCGGCCAGGGGGGGTGGCCTCGCTCGGCTCCCCGAGCTCAGGCAGGACCACCACGAACTCGTCGCCGCCCAACCGCGCCACGGTATCGGTGGCACGAAGCGTGCGGCGCAGCCGTCGCGCGGTTTCCTTGAGCAGGGCATCGCCCACGTGATGGCCCAGGGTGTCATTGATGGTCTTGAAGCGGTCCAGGTCGATGAACATCACCGCCACATGCTTGCGATAGCGCGCGGCCTGCGCAATGGCCTGCTCCATGCGGTCCTTGAGCAGGGTGCGGTTGGGCAGCCCGGTCAGGGCGTCGTGATGGGCCATGTGGCGCACGCGCTCTTCGATCTGGCGGCGCTCGGCGATCTCCGCCTGCAGCCGGGCATTGGTGCCGGCCAGTTCCGCCGTACGTTCATGCACCCGGCGCTCCAGCTCATCCCGGGCGCGCAGCAGTGCCTCCTGCGCCTTGTTGCGCTCGGTGATGTCGCTGGCGATGGCCAGAAAGCCGGTGATGTCGCCGCTGCCCTCGCGCAGCGCCGTGACGGTTACCAGGACCGGGAGGCGGCTGCCGTCCCGGCGCACGTAGGTCCATTCACTCTCGTCGGTGGCGCCGGCGCGGGCCCGCATCAGCAGCACTTCGCCGCCCTGGGCCAGCAGTGCGCCGTCCTCGCCGGCAAACTGCCGTGCACGCTCGACAAGCTCCAGCGGGTCGTAGAACAGATCCAGGTGCGCCTGGCCGATGACTTCCTCACCCGCATAACCCAGCATGATTTCCGCCGCCCGGTTGAAGGTGCGGATCACGCCGTCGGGATCGGTGGCGATGATGGCGTAGCTGGCGCTGTCCAGGATGGCCCGTTGCAGCGCCGTCGTTTCCCGCAACGCGTCCTCGGCGAGCCGCCGGTCGGTGATGTCTTCCATGTTCCAGATGGAGCCCCGGCCGAGATCGGCCGGATCGATCGCGCGGCCGGTCACCCGCACCCAGATGCGCCGTCCGTCCTTGCGCACATTGATGTGCTCGCTGACGAAGGTGTCTCCCTGAGCCAGGGTCTGGCGCGCCCAGGCGCGGAAGCTCTCGTACTCCCGGGTGCCAGGAAACAGCACTGCGGTGCGCTTCCCCGCCAGTTCGCCGGGCGCATAGCCGTAGATGTCTTCGGAACGCGGGTTGCAGCGCTCGATGCGCCCGTTGCGCACGAAAAAGATGCCCACGGTCACGTTGTCGAAAATGAGGCGCTGCTCGAACAGGGCCGCCTGCAGCGATTCCTCCGCCGCCTTTTGCGCCGAGCGGTCCTCGATGATCCATACCGTGCCCTGGGAGGTGTCGGCAGCATTGACCGTGTAGCCGATGATCTGCGCCCAGAAGGAGCTGCCGTCGGCGCGGCGCATGGGCAGCTCTGTCTCGACTGGCTTCCCCACCGCCAGGCGGGAGAAGGCGCGATGGCGTGTCGCGGCGAACTCCTCGCGGCTGCGGAACAGCATGGTGACGGAACGGCCCGCCACCGCCTCGTCCCGGTAGCCGAACATCTCTGTCACGCGCCGGTTGTGGCGCACGATCCTGCCCCTGCGTATGAACAGGATGCCGACGGAGGCGTTCATCATGATCGCCTCCATCTCCAACAGCGTCTTGCGCAGGAACTCGTCGGCGCGGCGCCGCTCCGTGATGTCCTCGGCGATCCAGATCGTCCCCTGGTCGGTGCGCAGGGGATCGACCGCCTTGGCGTGCAGGCGGCACCAGAACAGGCTGCCGTCCCTGCGCTTCAGTTCGATTTCCGTGGTGAAGGATTTACCTGCGGACAGGGGCGGTCCGGCTTGCCGGCCCAGTTCCGCGTAGCTTTCTTCCGAGGGATAGATGGTGATGCCGGGCAGGCCCACGAACTCATCCGGCGCATAGCCAAACATGCGCGCGGCCTGGAGATTGCAGCTCTGCACCCGCCGCGCCCTGGTAAACAGGATGCCGATCGACGCATTGTCGAGAATCGCCTGCTGCTCCAAAAGCACTTGCCTCAGGGATTCCTCGGCCGCCTTGCGCTCGCTGCGATCGTCGATGATCCAGATCGTGCCCAGCGCCGTGTTGTCGGGATCGAGGACGTAGGCGATGGCCAGGGCCCAGAACGTGGAACCGTCCCGGCGGCGCATGGTCATTTCCGTCTTGAAGGGAAGACCCCGGCTGAGGAGCGGAAACGCCTGGCGGCTCACTTCATGGTGGGCTTCCCGGGCCGGGTAGAGGGTAAGGGTGGCCTGCCCGATCCCCTCGTCGCCGGCGAAACCGAACATCTCGGCGAAGCGCCGGTTGTAGCGGGTAATGCGGCGCTCCCGGGAGAAGGCGATGGCCACGGGAGCGTTGTCCATGATGGCCTGCATCGCCTTCGCCGTCTCCTGCAGTGTCCGCATGCGCTCGAGCAATTCGCTGGCATCCTGCAGGAAGTGCACGGTGACCGGTTCCCCGTCCGGTCCGTGCAGGACATGGCGCGTCTCGGCCACGGCAAGGGGAGATCCGCCGGAGCGGTGCAGCAGCAAGGTCCGCTGGGCCTGGCCCTCCGGCCCGGCGAGCAGTTCCTGCAGACTGGATGGTTCCAAACCCTCGGGCAAGGGGCCCAGCAGGCGGCGGCACGCTTCGTTGCAGTAGAGCACCCGCCCGCGGGAATCGCTGGCCAACGCCGCCACGGCGCCCCGCTCCAGCGCGGCGCCTACCAGTGCGCGGAATTCCGGCGCCTCCGCTGCCAGGTCACCAAGGGTCGGGGAATGGATCTCCACGGTTGGGGTCGCAACATCCAGGCGCTCGGGCCACAAGACAACAACGAGCGGAATAACGGCGCTTTTGCCATTTCCTTGATCCATCGTTGCCTTGGCGGCAAAAATATTGACCTTGGCTCGGCGGTGGTCTAAAATGTTGTTTCTTTCGGACGCGGGGTGGAGCAGTCTGGCAGCTCGTCGGGCTCATAACCCGAAGGTCGTAGGTTCAAATCCTACCCCCGCAACCACACTTCTTCATGAAGAATCAACGAACTGGGAAAAGACGGAATAATCGTCATCCAGTTCGGCTTCAAGAAACCCATCCTCAGTCGGTATCAGCCTGATTTCGTTCCGAGTAGCGCCTTGATCGCGCTGCGGGCTTGTTGCTGCGCGTCGCTGGCTGGCATGGCGGCAGCGAAGACGTGATGGTCCCGCGGGCGCCGCCTCGTTGCGCTGGCAACTTGCGCTGCAGCCGCAGCATTGGAAAATAATGGCGCTTCCGGTGCTGGACGAAGCTGCGCCCGCGGGTAAGTGCAACGACGGAGAACTGCTCGGCCTATTTCTTCTTGGCCGGCTCGTCCTCGGGGTTCAGGTATGAGATGCCCCAAGGTCCGGTTCCGTGCAGTTGGATGACGGTCTCTTTGTCTTTGGTGTACGCGAACATCGGCTTGCCCTGTTCGATCGAAAAATAGCCGCCGGGACCATAAGCCTTGGCCTTCTTGGTGTCGAACTTATCGCCCGCGGCGAAGTACAGGGTACCCGACAAGACCGTCACATTCTCTGTGGCCGGATGGGTATGCACGCCCAATTTCGCCTTTGGCGGAAGCTTGATGCGCATCACGAATGACCCTGCCGATTTGGGGTCTCCGTCGATGACCGCCGTTTTCACGCCGGGGCCGAGCGATGGGGCATCCTTCCACTGGATATCGGCAGGCATCACCGACGTATATTCAGCGCCCCACGTCGGGGCGGTGATAACGCTGCCCAATGCCAAGGCAACACCGGCTACGGCAAACTTGATGGCTTTCATGGGGGACCTCCTTCCTTCGATTGGCCCAGTCAAAGCGCACATGGACGGCGTACAGACTCGAGATGTCTGACGCCTAAACTATTTATAGCAAGAGGAAAGATTTGTAGTATCGTCCGATG
>JBMOQT010000132.1:0-9452 GCA_049320945.1 Pseudomonadota bacterium | reverse complement strand
GACTTCGCCTGCGCCACCTGCCACGGCGAGGACGGCAAGCGCATCCGCCTGCAGGACCTGCCCAACCTGACCACGCGCAAGGGCGCCCAGCTCGCCTACACGGCCTGGCCGGCCTACCGCGTGTCCCAGGGCGAGCTGCGCACCATGCAGTGGCGCCTGTGGGACTGCTTCCGGCAGCAGCGCTTCCCCGAGCCCAAGTACGGCTCCGACGCCACCGTCGCCCTGACCATGTACCTGGCGGCAAGCGCCAACGGCGGCGTCTATAACGGTCCCGGCATCAAGCGCTGAGTTCGGAGGAGAGACAGACATGGACAAGAAACTGATCGCCCTGGGCGCGGCCGCCCTGGCCTTGGCCGGCTGTGCCACCGGCATGAGCGAAGTCGAGGCCCGCCAGAAGGCGCTGGCCATGATGAAACAGGACTTCCAGTCGCGGGGCATCGCCGGCATCGAGCGGCTGAACGAGGACGAGGTGCAGAAGGCCTGCAACGAGTACCGGGACAACCCGCCCAAGGAGCTGGCCGAGAGGCTGCAGGCGGCCCAGATGGCAGCCCTCAAGTTCCCCGCCGACGGTCAGCTCCTGGGTGACTGGAAGGAAGGCGAGAAGCTGGCCCAGAGCGGCCGGGGCATGACCTGGAGCGATCCGGCCGGCTCCCCCAACGGCGGCAACTGCTACAACTGCCACCAACTGTCGCCCAAGGAGCTGTCCTACGGCACCATCGGCCCCAGCCTGTACCGCTACGGCAAGATCCGCGGCAACTCGCCCGAGATCCAGCGTTACACCTACGGCCGCATCTACAACGCCAAGGCCTATTCCCTGTGCTCCAACATGCCGCGCTTCGGCCATGTGGGGGCGCTCACCGAGCAGCAGATCAAGCATATCGTCGCCCTGCTGCTGGATCCCCAGTCGCCGGTCAACCAGTAGCATGGAACGACGCGAGTTCCTGCGCCTGCTGGCAGCGGCCGCGGCGGCGGGCCTGCCGGTGGCCAGCCGCGACGCCCTGGCCGCCAAGGGCCCGGAAGCCCTGTACCGGGTGCCGCCCTACGGCAATGTGCACCTGCTGCACTTCACCGATTGCCACGGCCAGCTGCTGCCCATCTACTTCCGCGAGCCCCAGGTCAACATCGGCGTGGGCGAAGCGGCGGGCAAGCCGCCTCACCTGGTGGGCGAGCGCCTGCTGAAAGCCTTCGCCATCAAGCCCGGCACCCGTGAAGCCCATGCCTTTACCTATCTCGACTTCGAGGCGGCGGCGCGCACCTACGGCAAGGTGGGCGGCTTCGCCCACCTGGCGACCCTGGTGAAGCGCCTGCGCGCCGAGCGCCCCGGTGCCCTGCTGCTGGACGGCGGCGATACCTGGCAGGGATCGGCCACCTCCCTGTGGACCCGCGGCGCCGACATGATCGAGGCCTGCAAGCGCCTGGGCGTGGACATCATGACCGGCCACTGGGAATTCACCTACGGCGCCGAGCGGGTGAAGGAAGCCGTCGACCGCGAGCTCAAGGGCCAGATCGAGTTCCTGGCCCAGAACGTCAAGACCGCCGACTTCGGCGACCCGGTGTTCCCCGCCTATACCTTGCGCGACATGAACGGCGTGAAGGTCGCCATCATCGGCCAGGCCTTCCCCTACACGCCCATCGCCAACCCGCGCTACTTCGTCGCCGACTGGAGCTTCGGCATCCAGGACGAGGAGATGCAGAAGGTGGTGAACGAGGCCCGGGCCAAGGGTGCCCAGGTGGTGGTGGTCCTGTCCCACAACGGCATGGACGTGGATCTCAAGATGGCCGGCCGCGTGACGGGCATCGACGCCATTCTCGGCGGCCACACCCACGACGGCATACCGGCGCCTTCCATCGTGACCAACGCCGGCGGCCGGACCCTGGTGATCAACTCCGGCTCCAACGGCAAGTTCCTCTCGGTGCTGGACCTGGAGGTGCGCGGCGGCAGGCTGCAGGGCTGGCGCTTCAAGCTGCTGCCGGTGTTCTCCAACCTGCTGCCCGCCGACGCCGAGATGGAGGCGCTCATCCAGCGCGTGCGCGCCCCCTACGTGGCAAAGCTGGGCGAGAAGCTGGCGGTCACGGAAGGCCTGCTCTACCGCCGCGGCAACTTCAATGGCACCTGGGACCAGTTGATCGTCGATGCCCTGCTGGAAGTGAAAGGCGCCGACATCGCCTTCTCCCCCGGCTTCCGCTGGGGCACCACCCTGTTGCCGGGCCAGGCGATCACCCTCGAACACCTGATGGACCAGACGGCCATCACCTATCCCTATTCCACGCTCACGGAGATGACCGGGGAACGCATCAAGGTCATCCTGGAAGACGTGGGCGACAACCTGTTCAATCCCGATCCCTATCTGCAGCAGGGCGGCGACATGGTGCGGGTGGGCGGGCTGACCTATGCCTGCGATCCCAACGCGACCATGGGCGCGCGCATCTCCGACATGCGGCTGCACGGCAAGCCGATCGAGGCCGACAAGACCTACAAGGTGGCCGGCTGGGCACCGGTGGCGGAAGGGGCGACCGGAGAGCCGATCTGGGAAGTGGTGGCCCAGTGGCTGCGCGCCAAGAAGACCATTGCGCCGCGCCGCCTCAACCTGCCCAGGCTGGCAGGGGTGGCCGGCAATCCGGGGATAGACTAGCCACCTTGTAATGACTGGTTACATCCTGGGTGGCGCGGATGGCCTACAATCCGCGGGTTGCCCACTGCTGCACGTCCCCGGCTCGAACAACATGGCTTTCCTGTCCCGCGGCAAGCTCGCCGCCCTCCTCGCCGCCGCCGCCCTGGCCGCGGCCTATGGTGTCTTCCGTTATGCCAACGGCGCCAACGACGCCGTGCGCTACAAGCTGGCCCCGGTGGAGTCCGGCCCCCTGGTAGCCGTGGTGTCGGCCACCGGCACCCTCAACCCGGTGGTGTCGGTCCAGGTGGGCTCCCAGGTGTCGGGCCAGATCAAGGAAATCTACGTGGACTTCAACACCCCGGTGAAGGCCGGCCAGCTCATCGCCCGCATCGACCCGGAAACCTTCCAGCACCGCCTGCGCCAGGCCCAGGCCGACCTGGAGGCAAGCCGCGCCACCGCCCTCACCCAGCAGGCGGCGGTGGCCGCCCAGCGCGCCGAGCTGGCGCGCATCGAGGCCAATCTGCGCGAAGCCGAGCGCGACTACGAGCGCAAGAAGCAGCTGGTGGAAAAAAACTTCATTGCCGGCGCGGAGCGGGACAAGGCGGAAGCGACCCTCCTGGCCACCCGGGCTCAGCGGGACGCGGCGCTCGCCCAGGTGCGGGTGGCCGAATCCCAGGCGCGCAGCGGCGAGGCGGTGGTGAAGCAGCGCGAGGCCCAGGTGGCCCAGGCCCGGGTGGACCTGGAGCGCACCGCCATCCGCGCGCCGGTGGACGGCGTGGTGGTCAAGCGCAGCGTGGAGCCCGGCCAGACCGTGGCGGCCAGCCTGCAGGCTCCCGAACTATTCATCATCGCCAAGAATCTCACCGACATGCAGGTGGATACTTCCATCGACGAGGCGGACGTGGGGCGCATACAGGAAGGCCAGCAGGCGCGCTTCACCGTGGATGCCTTCCCCGAGCGCCAGTTCGAGGGCCGGGTCAGGCAGGTGCGCAAGGCCGCCCAGGTGGTGTCCAACGTGGTCACCTACACGGTGGTGGTGTCGGCCGACAACGCCGACCTGTCGCTGTTGCCCGGCATGACGGCCAACGTGCGCATCGTCACCGCGCGCAAGGACAAGGTGCTGAAGGTACCTAACGCCGCCCTGCGCTTCACCCCTCCGGAGACCGCAGACAAGCCGGCGGCCGGACGGCCCGGCCGCCCCAGCGGCACGCCCGGCAGCCGCCTGTGGGTGCTGGACGCCCAGGGCAAGCCCCAGCCGGTCACGGTGAAGTTCGGGCTGTCCGACGGCCGCATGACCGAGATCGTATCGGGCGACATCAGCGAGGGCACGCAAGTGATCGTCGGCACCGCCGGACCGCTGCCCAGGCGCCAGGTCGGGCCCCGCTTCCTATAGCCAACCCATGTCCGCTGCCGCCACGCCCCTCATCCGTACGGTATCCCTGGTGAAGGAATATGCCATGGGCCACACCGTGGTCGCCGCCCTGCGCGGCGTGTCGATCGAAGTGCGCGCGGGCGAGTTCGTGGCGGTGATGGGTCCCTCCGGTTCGGGCAAGTCCACCTTCATGAACCTGCTCGGCTGCCTGGATCGCCCCACGACCGGCGAGTACTGGCTCGCTGGCCAGGAGGTGTCCAGCCTTGCCGGCGACGAGCTGGCGGCCATCCGCAACCGCAAGATCGGCTTCGTGTTCCAGCACTTCAACCTCCTGCCGCGCACCAGTGCCCTGGACAACGTCGCCCTGCCCCTGCTCTACAGCGGCGTGTCCGCCGCCGAGCGGGCGCAGCGGGCGCGCCGCAAGCTGGAACAGGTGGGTCTGGCCGACCGGGTGGACCATCATCCCACTCAGCTCTCCGGCGGCCAGCAGCAGCGGGTGGCCATCGCCCGGGCCCTGGTGAACGACCCCGTCCTGGTGCTGGCCGACGAGCCCACCGGCGCCCTGGATTCGCGCACCGGCATCGAGATCATGGCGTTGCTCCAGGCCCTCAACCGGCAGGGCATCACCATCGTGCTGGTGACCCACGAGCGCGACATCGCCGCCTTCGCCAGCCGCATCGTCGCGTTCCGCGACGGGCAAGTGGTGCAGGACTACGCCAACCGGGCCCAGGACGCGCAGGAGAGGTTGGTGGTCGACACGCCTCACGCCTCACGCCTCACTCCTGACTTTTCATGAGCCTCCTCGCCACCCTGCGCGTCGCCCTGCAGGCGCTGCGCGCCAACAAGCTGCGCTCGGCGCTCACCATGCTGGGCATCATCATCGGCGTGGCGGCGGTGATCGTCATGATCGCCGTCGGCCGCGGCGCCCAGTCGCGCGTGGAGGAGCAGATCCGGGCCCTGGGCGCCAACATCATCATGGTGCAGTCCGGCTCCACCACGGCGGGCGGAGTGCGCGCCGGCGCCGGCTCCCAGCTCACCATCAGCGAGGACGACGCCTACGCCCTGGCCCGGGAGGTGGACGAGGTCGAGGCCGCCGCCCCCAACCTGCGCGGCTCCGGCCAGGTGATCGCGGGCAACGTCAACTGGTCCACGGTGTTCTACGGCACCACCCCCGATTACCTGACGGTGCGCGACTGGGCCGTGGCCGAAGGCCGCGCCTTCGACCAGTCGGACGTCAATGGCGCCACCAAGGTGGTGCTCCTGGGCCAGACCGTGGCCAAGAGCCTGTTCGGCGACGCCAGCCCGCTGGACCAGGTGATCCGCGTGCGTAACGTGCCGGTGACCGTCATCGGCGTGCTCGAGCGCAAGGGCCAGAGCATGTGGGGCCAGGACCAGGACGATGTCATCCTCCTGCCCATCAGCACCGCGCGCAAGCGCGTCCTCGGTACGACGCAAGCCAAGTCGCGCAACGTGAACACCATCATGGTCAAGGTCCGCGCCGGCGCCGATCTCGCCGGCGCCGAGAGCCGCATCAAGGACCTCCTGCGCCAGCGCCACCGCCTGCAGCAGGAGCAGGAGGACGACTTCTACGTACGCAACCTGGCGGAAGTGTTCGAGGCCCAGGAGGCCTCTTCCCGCACCCTCGCCCTGCTGCTCGCCGCCGTCGCCGCCGTGTCCCTGCTGGTGGGCGGCATCGGCATCATGAACATCATGCTGGTGTCGGTGACGGAGCGGACACGGGAGATCGGGCTGCGCATGGCGGTGGGGGCGCGGGCGCGGGACATCCTGACCCAGTTTCTGGTGGAGGCGGTGACCCTGTCCGCCATCGGCGGGGTCGTCGGGATCACCCTGGGGATAGCGGGCGCCTACCTCGCCGGCCAACTGGCCGGCTGGCGCATCGAGCTGTCAGCGGAAGCGATCCTGCTGGCCGCGGGCTTCGCCGCGGGGGTGGGGGTTTTCTTTGGTTTTTATCCGGCAAGGAAGGCTTCGGGGTTGCTGCCGATTGAGGCGTTGCGCTACGAGTGACACGAGCGCTGCCTAAGTGGACGTCGTATCCATGCCGGCCGCACAAAGAGTGAGGGAGACCACCTAAGTGATCTCCCTCAGTCAGCCGTTCAAGCCAATCAGGTTCGACTGTTATTTCTTCTACGCCAGCCTTATCAGACGCGGCACTCGGCAGGCACGTGCCTGTTGTTGCCAGCAGTCCTTGCGCATGCCCAAGTGATCGAGCCGCCCCCCGGTCCAGGCGGTGCCGGCGTAAGCGTAAGCGTGACGGCCCCCGCCGCTGCCGTCGTCGTCACCGTAAGGATACCTGTGGCAGCCGCGCAAGTCAGGGAGGCGACGTTGGTACTAGCCACCGTTGTGTTTACCCCGATACACGCATCAGCAGGCAGGTTGCCGCCATTATTCGAGATATTCTCAGCCACCGTCGTCTTGGCCGAAGAGGCCACGGCGAGAGATTCGCTGACACGTGCACGGATGGTGTAATCCTGGTACGCGGGCAATGCCACCGCCGCGAGAATACCAATGATCGCCACCACGATCATCAGTTCGATCAGGGTAAAGCCCTGTTGCATCTTTTTCATGTTGATCTCCTAGTGAGAGGTAAGCCTTGTGGCGCTTGCCACGCCCGCCACCTCTCAAGCAATGCTCATGCCATACTAACAAGCATCTGAAAACATTAGCATTCCATTGTTATCCGGGGCTTTGATTGCCCATCCTCGCCCCTCCGGGAACGTCATGAACTGACGTTTTTCGTCACCAGAGCTTCAGGGACGATCGTTCAGTGAAAGCCCCGGTATCGCCGCTTCGTCCACCGGGTCCACCTGCTCGGGATCGAGGAAGGTCTCGGCGTACTTGAGATACACCTTCTGCCTGACGAAGACATCGAACAGGTCCGGATCGATGTGGCCGTTCAGCTTGAACTTGCCCAGGATGCGCAGCGACTCGGACAGGGTCTTGCCGCGCTTGTAGGGGCGGTCGCGGGCGGTCAGCGCCTCGAAGATGTCGGCGATGCCCATGATGCGCGCCTGGATGGACATCTGCTCCCGCGTCAGGCCGCGCGGGTAGCCCTTGCCGTCCATGCGCTCGTGGTGGCCGCCGGCATACTCGGGGACGTTCTTGAGATGCTTGGGCCAGGGCAGCTGCTCCAGCATCCTGATGGTGGCGACGATGTGGTGGTTGATGATCTCGCGCTCGGCCTGGGTGAGGGTGCCGGAGCGGATGGAGAGGTTTTCGATCTCGTCGTCGCTGAGGAAATTGGCTTCTTCGCCCGCCGCGTTGCGCCAGCGGCGGCCTGTGCCGATGGCGCGCACCCGCTCCTGGTCTTCGGGGCGCATGGCCTCCACACCGATGTTGGCCGCGCGCAGGAAGTCGCGGTCCTCGTCCAGCTGCGCCAGCGCCGCCTCCAGCTCCCGGTCCGCGGCGGCCTCCGCGGCCGGATCGCCCGGCGCCCTGAGGGCCAGCTTGGCCTTCAGGGCGGCGATCTCGGCGTCGCGCTTGAGCACTTCGAAGCGGGTATCCACCAGATGGATGCGGTCGAAGATGGTCTGCAGCTTGGTGGCCTTGTCCACCACGTGCACCGGCGTGGTCACCTTGCCGCAGTCGTGCAGCAGGCCGGCGATCCTGAGCTCGTAGCGGTCCTGGTCGGTCATCTTGAAGTCCGCCAGGGGGCCTTCGGTGGTGTCGTCGGCCGCCTCGGCCAGCATCATGGTGAGCTCCGGCACGCGTTGGCAGTGGCCGCCGGTGTAGGGGGATTTCTCGTCGATCGCCAGGTTGATGAGTTCGATGAAGGACTCGAACAGCTTTTCCAGCTGCTGCACCAGCTGGCGATTGGTGAGCGCGATGGCCGCCTGGGACGCCAGCGACTCGGCCAGCCTCTGGTCGGCGGCGGAGAAGGCCACGACCGCACCGCTGCCGGGGTCGAGGCAGTTGATGAGCTGGAGCACGCCGATGACCTCGTTCTCGTGGTTCTTCATCGGCACGGTGAGGAAGGACTTGGAGCGGTAGCCGGTACCCGCATCGAATTTGCGCGTGCCGGAGAAGTCGAAGCCCTCCGCCTCGTAGGCGTCGGCGATGTTCACGGTCTTCTGGTGGATGGCGCTGTAGGCGGCCACCATGGAGTTGTTCGGCTCGCCCGACTCGGTGGCGAGCGGCAGATCGGGGAAGGGAATGGGATTGCCCGACTTGCCGCCCATGGCAATGCCCAGGCTGTCGTTGCGCACGATCTCGAAGCGCAGCCCCTTGCCGTCCTCGGACATGCGGTAGAGCGTGCCGCCGTCGGCATGGGTGATGGTCTTGGCGGCGACCACGATGTTCTCCAGCAGCCGGTCGATGTCCCGCTCGTGGGACAGGGCTTTGCCGATCTCGTTGAGCTGCTCGAAGCGGCGGAACAGGTCGTCGATCGTATCCATGGGGTGGAGTGTTCAGCGTGGCTTCCCTGCCGCCCCATCCGCAGCGGCGCAGCCGTGCAGCCCGCCCTTCAGCCAGTAGGCCCGGTAGCCGCGCTGGGACAGCAGGAAAGCGGCGGCGGAGCTGCGCCGGCCGCTCTGGCAATAAACCACGTACTCCCTGGCCCGGTCGAGGGAGCCGAACAGGTTGCGGATCTCGTTGAGCGGAATGTTGAGGGCGCCGGGCAGCCGGTCCTGCAGGTGCTCGGCGGGAAAGCGCACGTCGAGCCAGACCGCGCCGCGGGCGACCCTCTCCTCGGCGGCGGCGAAATCCACGTCATGAAGCAGCGGCTGGCGCAGCAGCTCGATGAAATCGGACTTGGCCAGGCGCAGCAGTACGCCGTCGGTCTTCATGATCACGCTGGCATTGCGCGGCGCATCGGCCACCAGTGCCTCCTCGCCGAAGGCATCACCCGGCTTGAGCTTGGCGATCTCCACCGCCTCGCCGCCGATGTTCCGCAGGACGGTGCAGCGCCCGCTCTCGATGAGATAGTAGTAATCGCCCTCGTCGCCCTCGCCGATGACCCGGGTGCCGCGCTGCACCTCGACGCGCTCGAAGCGCCCCAGCAGCGCGTCGATATGGGCCGGCGGCAGGGAGGCGAAGGCGCCCTGGGTGAGGTTGCGGGCCGTATACATGCCCGACATCCGGTGCCAGTCGGTCTGTTCGGCCGCCGCACCGCCCGCCCTGGCGCGCAGTTCCTGGGCCGAGGCGCGGTGGGCAGCCATCACCTGATCCCAGGTGAGCAGGATGTCCAGCACATCGTCATCGATACGGAGCAGCTCCGCGTCGGTGATCGCCTGGGCGCTCTTGAAGCCCGCCGGACGCTTGCCCAGGGCATGCCGGGCACCATCGGTGCCGCCGACGATGACTTCGAAGCTGTCGTCCGGGTAGGTGATCTTCAGCTCGCCCTTGACCAGGTAGACCGATTGCCCCTGCACACCCTGCACGCGGAACGGGTCTGCGCCCCGGGCCACCCGCTGCCGGACGCATAGCCCGGCGAGTTCGCGCGCACTCTCGGG
>JBMOQT010000131.1:0-9464 GCA_049320945.1 Pseudomonadota bacterium | reverse complement strand
CCAACCCCACGCGGCCTGACTATCCGACACGCCATGAACTCGCTGCAAATGTACGAAACCATGAGCGCCCTGTCCGCCCAGATGGTGGCGGCCGCCCGGGCCAACGACTGGGAGCGCCTGGTGGCCCTGGAGAAGGACTGTGCCGGGCTGGCGCGCCACTTGCAAGGCGCGGAGCCCCTGGCGCTCAGCACCGAAGAGCGCGGCCGCAAGGCGGAGCTGATCCGCCGCATCCTGTCGGACGACGCGGAAGTGCGTCGTCATACGGAGCCCTGGATGGAGCATGTGAGGCAGTTCCTGGGCGGCGCCGCGCGCGAGCGGAAAGTACGCGACGCCTACGGCGCGCTCGGCTGACCCCGCCGCGCTCGCGGGCCGCGCCGCGCATCTATTGAGCTTTGCACAAATGAGCGCTAGTCAGCAAAGCTCAATCCCTCACCCCCAACCCCTCTCCCGCTTCGCGGGAGAGGGGAGCGTTGTGACGGAAATGGGCGTCGCCCATTTCCGTAAAGCTCGAGGGAGACGACCGTGATACCCAGCGATCTGGCGGCGCGGCTGCGGTTGCTCACCGAAGGCTCGGTTCAACCCGTCAGCCCCGCGGCGGAAATTCCCGCCGATCTGCCGGAATTCCATCCCGGGAGCCGCGTCGTCGCGCGCATCGAGGCGGTGCTGCCCGACGGCACGTTCCGCGCCCTGGTGGCCGGACGCTCGGTCACTCTCGCCCTGCCCCAGTCCGCCAATCCCGGTGATTCCCTCGAACTGGTGGTCACGGAGCGCACGCCCCAGGTGGTGTTCGCCGCCCGCGCCGACAGTGCCGCTTCCGCCGCCACCCTGAGCCGGGCCGGTCAGCTCATCAGCACGCTGCTCGGCAGTCCGGAGGGCGCACTCCAGCGCCAGACGGTAAGCCAGCTGCATCCCCTGCTGCCGCAGCCCGGCACCCAGGCGGCGCCCATAGCCGCCGCCCTGAAGCAGGCCATCGGCGACAGCGGTCTGTTCTACGAGTCGCACCAGGCCCAGTGGGTAGCCGGGCGCTTCCCGCTCGCCGACCTGCTCAAGGAGCCCCAGGGCAAGCATTCGCGCGTCCTGGTCCCGTCGCGTCCGGCAACCGAGGCGCTCCAGCCGCGGACGGCCGACGCGGCCGCGGCGTCCGGAGCCCAGGGACAGGCGCAGGCCGCGACACCGGCGCGGGAAGCCGCCGGCCCTGCTTCCGGTTCCCTGGCGCTGCCGCCGGATCTCCTGCCCATCGTGCAGCAACAGCTGGATGCGGTCGCCACGCACCAGGTCCTGTGGCAGGGCGAGCTGTGGCCCGGGCAAAGCCTCCACTGGCAGATCGAGGAAGGCGACCACGAGCCGGGGCCGGCCGACGCCGAGCTGCCGCGCCAGTGGATCACGCGCATCAAGCTCACCTTCCCCAACCTGGGAGAGATCGCGGCGGACATGGTCCTCACCAGCGCCGGCGTGCGCATCGACCTGGCCGCGTCCGAAGCAGCCCTCGACGGCTTGCGCACACACCAGGGGGAACTGGTCGAGGCCTTGCGCGATGCCGGCATCACGCCGCTCGGGATAAGCGTGCAGCGCCATGACCCGGCAGCCTGACAACCGCTCCGCCGCGGTGGCCCTGGCCTACGGCAGCGGCGAAGCCGCACCGCGGGTGGTGGCCAAGGGGCGCGGCCTGATCGCCGAGGAGATCATCGCCCGGGCGCGGGAGGCGGGGGTCTATGTGCACGAGTCGCCGGACCTGGTGGCGCTGCTGATGCAGGTGGACCTGGATGCCCACATCCCGCCCCAGCTCTACGTGGCGGTGGCCGAACTGCTGGCCTGGCTGTACCGCGTGGAGGGGCGCAGCGCGCCCGCCGCCCAGGGCGGCGGCTGAGGTAAACTCGTTGCATCCGACAGCTCCCCTCGAAGGGCATGACTGACCGACGCGATCCCCAGCAGGAAGATAAGCCGCTGAAGTTCGAACTGATGCAGGCGGACAACTACGGCAAGTACCTGCTGCACTCCAGGACCGAGATCCAGTTCCTGCTGCGCGCCCTGCAGGAGAAGGGCGCGCTGATCACGGTCTATTTCAACCAGGGGATCGACTTCCTGCTCACCTCCATCGTTTCCGTCGCCGCCGACGGCAGCCGGATGATCCTCGACTATGGCTCCAGCGAGGAAATGAACCGCCGCGCCCTGGTCAGCGACCGCCTCATCTGCATCACCAGCCACGACAAGGTCAAGGTCCAGTTCATCCTGCGCGGCCTGGAAAAGGTCCAGTTCCAGGGCCGGGAAGCCTTCCGCGCCAGGCTGCCCGACACCGTCCTGCGCCTGCAGCGTCGCGAGTACTACCGCCTCACCACGCCGGTGGCCAAGCCCCTCAAGTGCTTCATCCCGGTGCCCCAGCCCGATGGCGGGCACACGGTGATCGAGACCAACGTGATGGACATCAGCGGCGGCGGCGTGGCGGTCATGGCGCCGCCCCACAGCATCGACTTCGACGTGGATGCCACCTTCGACAACTGCCGCCTGGAACTCCCCGAGGTCGGCACCATCACCGCCACCCTGCGCGTACGCAACCTGTTCGAGATCACCCTGCGCAACGGCACGCGCAGCAAGCGTTACGGCTGCCAGTTTGTGGACCTGCCCGGCGCCATGGTAAATCTCATCCAGCGGTACATCATCAAAGTGGAACGGGAGCGCAAGGCGCGCGAGTCGGGGTTGATGTAGGTCGGGCTTCAGCCCGACTTGGAGCGCGTCTTGTCGGGCTGAAGCCCGACCTAAAGCGCGGCGGCAAGCGAGCGCACGCGGGTGCAGTCAAGGACGGGAAAGTGCTGCGCAAGGTACGCCGCGACAGCTTCGACGACGACCTTGGCCTGCTTGGCGGCATCTTCGTAGTCTTCGCGACTGATATCCACGTACCCCTTGTAATCGGCGGTCAGCCGGGCGTGATGGAGATTGCCGAGAAACTTGCCGGCGTTCTTGTCGAGTGCGCCGGTCTTCACGAAATGCAATCCGAATTGAGCCTGCACGCCATCGTGGCTGGCCGTTTCGATGCCATGGGCGGCAAGCAGGGCCACTACCACGTGGTAGGCGGCGTAATACAGGTCGGTGACTGCGTTGCGATACAGCCCGTTGCCGGCGACCAGTGCCGCGGCCGCCAGATTTTCGGCGGCAAGCTGCAGCTCCGCTTCCGCCAATTTCAGTTTCTCGTCCATAGCACGATGCCCTCGCGTTTCAGCGCCCCGTCCAGCAGGCTCGGCGGTTCGTCCGAGAAGAACGGCACGACTTGAAGCTCGGGTGCGCCGGCATCCTCGTCGCCGCACGCGGCAGCCTGCGCTTCCAGCCAGCGCTCCAGGTCGCGATTGCGCGGCGAAGCGAAATAAACCGCCACGTCCAGATCGGAATCGGCTCGGGAACGCCCGCGCGCGCGGCTGCCGAATACGACCACGCGGGCCAGCCGCGGCTCCGCCGCCAGGCGGACCAGCAGGCGTTGCAGCCGTCCCCGTTCCAGCGGGGTCAGGTGCGCCGGAAATCGAATGTTCAAGCGGGCGTTCAAGTCTCCCATGGGGCCATTCTACCGCTGGGCCGCCTTCTCCGCCTGCAGGGCGATGCGGATCAGCTCGGGCATGGTGCGTATGTTCAGTTTGTCCATGAGCCGCGACTTGTAGACTTCCACGGTACGCGGGCTAATGCCCAGGCGCGCGCCGATCTCCCGGTTGTGCAATCCCTGGGCCACCAGCTCCATGACTTCGCGCTCGCGCGGCGTCAGGCGCGCCACCAGCGCCGCCGCACCGCGTCCGGCGTCGAGCTGGGCGGCGCGCCGGGCTTCACGCGCGAAAGCCTCCTCCAGGGCGGCGATGAGCTGGCCTTCGTCGATGGGCTTCTCCAGGAAATCCACCGCCTCGGCCTTGAGGGCAGCGCGTGCCGAGGCCGCATCACCGTGGGCCGTGATCATGACCAGCGGCAGCGCAATACCCTCGGTGCGCAGCCGCTGCTGCAATTCCAGGCCGCTCATGCCACCCATGCGCAGATCCACCAGCAGGCAGCCGCGCCAGTCGGGGCGCAGCGTCGCGAGGAAATCCTCGGCGCTGGCGAAGACCACGGTGCGGAAGCCGCGCAGGCTCAGGAGCAGTGCCAGGGAATCCCTGACTCCGGCGTCGTCATCGACGATGAACACGGTGCGATCGCCTTCAGTCATCTTCGCTCACCACGGGTAATGTCATATGAAAGCCGCCGCCGGGACCCGCTTCGGCCCATAGCCGGCCACCATGGGCCTCCACGATGGAGCGGCTGATGGTCAGCCCCAGGCCCATGCCGCTCGCCTTGGAGGTGCTGAAGGGCTCGAACACCTTCTCGGCCATGTCCGGCGCGACGCCGGGACCGCTGTCGCGCACGCTGATGCGCAGCCAGCCTTGCTCCGCCCCAGCCTGCACCTCGACGCGGCGCTCGCCGTCGCGCACCGCGGCCGCTGCGTCGATGGCGTTGTCGATCAGGTTGCGCAGCACCAGCTCCAGCTCCAGGCGGTCGGCCAGTACCTGCGGCAGCGCCGGCGCCAGGCGCAGGGTGGTGTCCACGCCGGCCACGGCGGCATGGTCGCGTGCGCGCGCCAGCGCCTCGCGCAACAGGCCGTCCGCGTCCACCGGCGTCAGCTGGGTCGCACCCACGCGCAGGAAGTCGCGCAGCCGCCGCACGATATTGCCGGCGCGCGCCGCCTCGCCCACCAGCTTGTCCACGATGGCTGCCACCTGTGCCGGCGCCCGCTCCAAGGCCAGCTTGCAGGCGCGGCTGTAGTTGGCGATGGCGGTGAGCGGCTGGTTCAGCTCGTGGGCCAGCGCCCCCGCCATTTCCGCGGCGGCCGCCAGGCGCAGCGACTGGCGCAGCTCCAGCAGCGCCCGCTGGCGCTCATCCACGATGATGCCCAGGAACAGGCCGGTCACGGCCAGCGCCAGCATCAGCGCCTGCAATTCCAGCACCGTCGCCGGAGGATGCCCGCCGGTTTCCACGGCGGCGATCAGCCCCGCCTCCACCAGGAACAGGGCCAAAGCGGCGCCGGCCAGGCCGTGGCGCGCGGCGATCCATACCACCGGCATGAACAGCAGGTAGAAGTACTTGAACTCGTCCGTGTAGTCCACGCCGAACACCAGCCACAGGGCAGCCGTCACCGCGGCCAGTTGCAGCCAGCCTTCGGGCCGCCGCGCCGCATCCATCAGTGCCCTGCGCGCGGCACCATCCGCCAGCACCATGAGCAGCGGCGCGACGCCGACGATACCCACCAGATCGCCGATCCAGAAGCGCACCCAGGCCTGGAGGAATTCGCTGCGCGCCACAGTACCGGCCATGACGTGCAGGCCCACCACCACTGCGCCGATCACGGCCGCAGCGGCGGCGACGACACCGATGAATCCCAGCAGCTCCCGGGCGCGGCGCAGACGCGCACCGATGCCCAGCAGCCTGACCATCACCCAGGCCGCCACGCCATAACCCGCCGAGAGAACGGCCGCCACTGTTAGCAGCAGGGCCAAGGGTCCGTCGCCGCGCACCAGCACCTCGGCCGCAGCCGCCGCCGGAAACAGCAGCCAGACATTGCGCAGCCCTCCCACCAGCAGCAAGGCCAGGCTCAGGGCAGGCGGCGGATTCCACACCGTGATGCCCGAGCTGCCGAAAGGATGGATGTAGCTGATCCAATCCAGCAACAGATAGCCGGCCACGTAGGCGGCGGCCACGGATGCCGCTACCGCCGACGACGCCGGGAGCCCTTGCTTTTCCATACGTGCATTGTCGGTCACTTTGCCCATCCCGCGTATTGGTTGTTTCCCGTACGTGTATTTCCGCATGCCGGCCTCTCTATCCAGGCATCACCGCCCTGGGCCCCATTCCCCGTAAGGCGGATTCCGTAAGGATGGCGCCGGATTACGCCACCAAGTCCTTTCGCCTACCATGGCCTGCGAGAGTTCCCTCGGCTCCCTTGCGCCTTTTTCATGACCAGCGTTGAACCCAATCTCTTGCAACTCGCCGCCGTGGTGCTGTTCGGCATCGCCGTGCTGCACACTTTTTCCACGCGCTTCTTCGCCCACCTGGCCCATGTGCAGCCCAACCACGCCGGACTGTGGCATCTGCTGGGCGAAGTGGAGGTGGTGTTCGGCTTTTGGGCCTTCGTGCTGGTGCTGCTCATTTTCCTGCATGAGGGCGGCCACAGCGCCGTGGGCTACCTGGAGTCGCGCAACTTCACCGAGCCCATGTTCGTGTTCGTGATCATGGTGATCGCCGGCAGCCGCCCCATCCTGCATTTCGCCCGGGCGCTGGTGCTGGCGACCGCCCAAGTGCTGCCCTACCCGGCCAAGCTGTCGTTCTACTTCCTGGCGCTGTCGGCGGTGCCGCTGCTGGGCTCCTTCATCACCGAGCCGGCGGCCATGACCCTGGCGGCGCTCATGCTGCGCGACGTCTATTTCGGGCGCGGGCTGTCCGAGCGCCTGATGTACATCACCATCGGCGTGCTGTTCGTCAATGTCTCCATCGGCGGCACCCTCACGCCTTTCGCCGCACCGCCGGTGCTCATGGTGGCCGGCACCTGGGGCTGGGACACCCTCTACATGCTGTCCACCTTCGGCTGGAAGGCCGCCGTCGCCGTCGTGGTCAACGCCGCCGCCGCCACCTGGCTGGCCAGGCGCGAGCTGACCAACCGCAACATCGAACTGAAGATCGCCGGCGACCAAGGCATTCCCACACCGGTGGTGGCCGTCCACCTCGCCTTCCTGGTGGGCGTGGTGGTGACCGCCCACTATCCCGCCGTGTTCATGGCCCTGTTCCTGTTCTTCCTCGGTTTCACCGAAGCCTACAAGCGCTACCAGGATCGCCTGATCCTGCGCGAGGGCCTCCTGGTCGCCTTCTTTCTCGCCGGACTGATCACCCTGGGCGGCCAGCAAAAATGGTGGCTGCAGCAATTGCTGGCCGGGATGGACAGCACCACGCTCTACTTTGGCGCGACGCTGCTCACGGCGATCACCGACAACGCCGCTCTGACCTACCTGGGCTCGCTGGTGGAAGGCGTCACCGAGGAGTTCAAATACGCCCTGGTGGCTGGCGCCGTGACCGGCGGCGGCCTGACCGTCATCGCCAACGCCCCGAACCCGGCCGGCTTCTCCATCCTCAAGGGTTCGTTCCCCGACGAAGCCATCAATCCCCTCTGGCT
Organism: Pseudomonadota bacterium; assembly: GCA_049320945.1. Classification (GTDB taxonomy): domain Bacteria; phylum Pseudomonadota; class Gammaproteobacteria; order Burkholderiales; family Rhodocyclaceae; genus DYIB01. The sequence goes on along the minus strand of JBMOQT010000131.1, from coordinate 2,299 downwards.
GCTGGCCGCCGCCCTGCCGCCTACCGGCGTCGCGGTGGTGGCGTTTCTCGCCTTGTAAAAAGGAGTTCCCATGCGCCGAGTCCTCATCCCAGTCGATCATTCCGAGCGCACCGCCCGGGCCGTGCGCTACTTCATCAAGGACGCGGCCCAGCACGAGCCGGTGGAGGTGCACCTGCTCAATGTCCAGGAGCCGGTGACCGCCTGGGAGGTGCGCCGCTTCCTGCTGCCCCGGGAAATCGAGGCGTTCCAGCGCGCCCGCGGCGAGGCCGCCCTGGACGCCGCCGCCCAGTTGTTGGCCCAGGCGGGCATCCCCTTCCGGGCCCACCTGGAACAGGGTCTGGTGGGCGAAACCATCGCCCGCGTGGCCGAGCGGGAGCACTGCGACAGCATCTTCATGGGTGCAACCGAGTCACGTCTCGGCTGGGGGCTGCTGTCACCCCACGCGGTGATCAGGAAGGTCCTGCGCAAGGCCTCGGTGCCGGTGACCCTCTTTAGAACCGTGACGGGTGACGGGTGACGGGTGACAAGGCAACCCCCGTCACCCGTCACTCGTCACCGCTCCTAACAAAAAGCCCGCTTGCGCGGGCTCGGTAACACAGCCTTTCCGTCTTTGATCTTGGTATCGGTGACGGTGATTTCTTGTTGATGAGAACTCCCTGAAGCGCCTGCCGCTACACCTGCATGTTCATGATGTCGTGGTAGGCCGAGACCAGCTTGTTGCGTACCTGGACCATCTGCTGGAAGGAGAGGTTGGCCTTTTGCAGGGCGATCATCACGTCCTGCAGGTTGGCGCCGCCCCCGGCGGAAAAGTCCTGGGCCATCTGCTGGGCCTGCATCTGCGCCTGGTTCACCTGGTCCAGTGTGCTTTTCAGCACCTGGCCGAAATCCACGCCCCCCGGCGCCTGGGTGGCGGTGGTTTGAGCCGGTTTTCCTGCCGCAAGCTGGGCCGCCGCGCGCAGCTCGCCCAGCATCTGCTCTATGCCTCGCGTATCCATATCCCGATCCTGCGTGAGTCCTGCCGCCTGGATTGCAAGGGCCGTGCCATGTATTACAAGGCGCCGGCCAGCCGGTACTGCTGCAGTTTGTAGCGCAGGGTGCGCTCCGAGATGCCCAGCAGCTCCACCGCGCGCTTGCGCGAGCCGCCCACGGCCTTCAGGGTCTCCAGGATGTGCTGGCGCTCCAGGTCTTTCATGTTGGTGGGCGCCTCGCTGCCGGCCGCCGGGACCGCGGCTTGCGGCGCGCTGGGCGCGGCCCGGGGCGCGCACACCGCTGCCTCGCCGCACAGCTGCAGGGCAGCCTTGACGTGCTCGGCGCCCATCTCCGCGGTGCCGGCCAGGATCAGGGCGCGCTGCACGGTGTTCTCCAACTCGCGCACGTTGCCGGGCCAGCTCCAGCCGGCAAGAATTGCCTCGGCCTCCGCGGCAATCCTCGCCGCCGCGCCGCCGTGCCGGGCGGCGAAGTGGCGCACCAGGGGCACGATGTCGTCGGGACGCTCGCGCAGCGCCGGGATGTGCAGGGGGAATACGTTGAGCCGGTAGTAGAGGTCTTCGCGGAATGTGCCCTTGGCCACTTCCTGGGCCATGTCGCGGTTGCTGGTGGCCACCACCCGGATGTCCAGGGCGATCGGCTGCTTGCCGCCCACCCGCTCCACTTCCCGCTGCTGCAGCACGCGCAGCAGCTTGGCCTGCAGCGCCAGGGGCATCTCCGAGATCTCGTCCAGGAGGATGGTGCCGCCCTGGGCCTGCTCGAATTTGCCCGGCGCGGCGCCGGTGGCGCCCGTGAATGCCCCCTTCTCGTGGCCGAACAGAGTCGCCTCCAGCAGGTTGTCGGGAATCGCCGCGCAGTTGATGGCGACGAAGGGTGCGCCGGCCCGGGGCGATTGTTCATGGATGTAGCGGGCGAACACCTCCTTGCCGACGCCGCTCTCCCCCAGCAGCAGGACGGTGGCATCGCTCCGGGCGACCCGGGCGGCAAGCGCCAGCAGGTTGCGCGTGCGGCTGTCGGCGGCGATGACACCCTCGGTCGCGGGTACGGCGGCGGCATAGCGCGCCACGTGCTCCAGCAGGACACGCGGCTCGAACGGCTTGAGCAGGAAATCGCAGGCGCCGCTGCGCATGGCGCTCACGGCCTTGTCCACGTCGCCGAAGGCGGTCATCAGCAGCACCGGCAGGTGTGGCTCCAGGGCGCGGATGCGACGCAGCAGCTCGATGCCGTCCATGGGCTGCATGCGCAGATCGCTCACCACCAGGTTGAGGCTGTTGCGCGCCACCCGCTCCAGGGCGACCGGGCCGCCGTCGGC
>JBMOQT010000130.1:0-9488 GCA_049320945.1 Pseudomonadota bacterium | reverse complement strand
GGTGCGGGCAACGGCTTCATCATCTCGTCGAACACCGCCAGGCCGCCCAGCAGGATGACAATCAGGGCACCCGCCAGGGCGATGCGGCGTACCAGTTTCTTCTTGAGCTCGTCGGGTTGCGCGCCCGCATCCTGGTTTTCGGTCATCTCTCCTCCCCTTGCGCCGCCCCGCGGCTGAGCGCCCGCACCAGCTCCGCTTCCGCCACGGCGATGCCGCAGCGCTCGGCGATGGTGAGGGCGTCCATGCCCTGCTGGGCCAGGGCCACCGCCTCGCTATAGTGGGGCGACACGGTGCGCGCGGCCTTGAGATGGTCCACTTCCTCGCGCAGTTCGGCGACCTGGGCGCGCAACTGCTGCAGCTCCGCCTCCACGGCGCGCAGAAACTGCTGCTCGCCGAACTGGGACGGGTTCTGTTTCCAGGCGCCGGCCGGCCGGGCCTTGCTCACCCGCAGCAGCCTGACGAGGGCCACGGCGGCGTAGAGCGCCACCAGCGCCGCCGCCAGGATGAGGGCCTCGCGCCAGCCCGGTGCCGAGAAATCGAGATTCATGCGGCCTTGCGCAGCGCCTGGTCGATATCCCACAGGATATCGTCAAGGGTCTCCAGCCCCACCGACAGGCGGATCATGTCGGGCGACACGCCGGCCTTGAGCTGATCCTCCTCGGACAACTGGCGGTGGGTGGTGGACGCGGGGTGGATGACCAGGGTGCGGGCGTCACCCACGTTGGCCAGGTGGGACAGGAACTGCACCGACTCGATGAACTTCTCACCCGCCGCCTGGCCGCCCTTGATGCCGAAGGAGAGGATGGCGCCGCTGCCCTGGGGCAGGTACTTGCGCGCCAGGGCGTAATAGGGGCTGCTCTCCAGTGCCGGGTAATTCACCCAGGCTACCTGGGGATGGGACTCCAGGAAGCGGGCCACGGCCAGGGCGTTCTGGCAGTGCCGCTCCATGCGCAGGTGCAGCGTCTCCAGCCCCTGCAGCAGCAGCCAGGCGTTGAAGGGCGACAGGGCCGGGCCGAAGGTGCGCAGGGTCTCCATGCGCGCCTTCATGGTGAAGCCGAAGTCGCCGAAGGTCTCGAAGAAGATGACGCCGTGATAGCCGCGGGACGGCTCGGTCATGCCCGGGAACTTGCCGTTGTCCCAGGGGAACTTGCCGGACTCGACGATCACCCCGCCCATGGTGGTGCCGTGGCCGCCGATGAACTTGGTGGCCGAATGCACCACGATGTCGGCGCCATGCTCCAGGGGCCGGCACAGGTAGGGCGAGGCGAACGTGTTGTCGATCACCAGGGGCACGCCGTGGCCGCGGGCAATGGCCGCCACGGCGGCGATGTCGAGCACGTTCAGGCGCGGGTTGCCGATGGTCTCGGCGAACACCAGCTTGGTCCGGTCGGTGAGCGCCCGGCGGAAGTTGTCCGGGTCGTCCGGGTCCACGAACACCGTGTCTATGCCCAGCTTGCGCAGGCTCACGTCCAGCTGGGAATAGGTGCCGCCGTAGAGGGTGCGCGCCGCCACGATCTGGTCGCCGGCTTCACACAGGGTGAGCAGAGCCACCATCTGGGCCGCGAGACCCGAGGCCAGCGCCAGGCCGGCGCGGCCCTTCTCCAGCGCCGCAACCCGCTCCTCCAGCACCGCCACGGTGGGGTTGGAGATGCGCGAGTACACGTTGCCGAAGGTCTGCAGGTTGAACAGGCTGGCGGCATGTTCGGCGGAATCGAACACGTAGGAGGTTGTCTGGTAGATGGGAACGGCGCGGGCGCCGGTGGCGGGGTCGGGCTGCTGGCCCGCATGCAGGCACAGGGTGCCGAAGCCGAATTTGCGATCTGCCATGAGCGGGGACGGTGGGCTGGTATGATTTGCGGCTGATCATACCACCCAGGCACTCAACCACAACAAGACATGTTCCTGGTCAAGAAGATCCTCGCCGCGCTGCTGCTGCCGCCCCTGGGGCCCCTGCTGCTCGTCGCCCTGGGCCTGGCACTGCTGCGCCGGCATGGGCGCCTGGGGCGCCTGCTGGCCTGGAGCGGCCTGCTGGCCTTATACCTGCTGAGCACCCCCGCCGTCACCGATCCGCTGCTGGCGACGCTGCAGGTCGCGCCACCGGTCAAGTACGCCCAGCTGCGCGACGCCCAGGCCATCGTGGTGCTGGGCGGGGGCCGCTACCGGGACGCGCCCGAATACGGCGCCGACACGGTCAATCGCCTCACCCTGGAGCGCATCCGCTACGGCGCCCGCCTGGCCCGGGCCAGCGGCCTGCCGCTGCTGGTGTCCGGCGGCGCGCCCTTAGGCGGCCGGCCCGAGGCGGAGGCCATGGCCGAAGCCCTGGGCCAGGATTTCGGCGTGCCGGTGCGCTGGGTGGAGAACGCCTCGCGCGACACGCGCGAGAATGCCCGATTTTCCGCCGCGCTCCTGCACCGCGAGGGCGTAGCGCGTGTCCTCCTGGTCAGCCACGCCTGGCATATGCGGCGGGCCCTGGCGGAGTTTGCCGCCGCCGGACTGGAGACGGTGCCAGCCCCCACCGGATTCGTGCATACCACGACGCCCGTGGCTTTCGATTGGCTGCCCAGCAGGGCGGGCGTGAATCACGGCTACTACGCCGCCCACGAGTGGCTGGGCATCCTGGCCCAGCGGCTGGCCGGCATCGGCGGCTGAACAAGCCCGACCTACCGCTTGTTATCCATGTAGTCCTTCAGAGCCACGGCGTTGTTGAGCCTGTCTTCCTTGGAGCTGAAAAGTAAGGTTACCCGCTGTCCCTTCAGGTGCTGCCGCAGTTCGGCAACTGCGTCTGGATTCTGGTCCAGTTCGGAGAAGTAGCGCCGCCGGAATTCCGGCCACTTGTCCGGGTCGTGGCCGTACCAGCGGCGCAGCTCGTTGGAGGGTGACACGCCTTTCGCCCAATGGTCGATGCGCGCCGCCTCCTTGGTCAGGCCGCGGGGCCACAGGCGGTCGACCAGAATGCGCACGCCGTCGGACTGGGCCGGCTCTTCGTATACGCGCTTGACGGCGATCTTCACGACGACTTGGACGGCTGTTCGCCCTCCGTTTGCCGCTTCCATTTCGCATAGCACTCCAGCCCGCAGAAATGGGCGACATAGTCGGCAGCCTCGGCAATCTTGGCCTCGGATACCGGAACTTCCTTCATACATACGTCGCAGGACACGGTTTCCTCTGGTTGCGGGGTTTGCTGCTGAGCCATGGTTCCTCCATCCGTCATCGCCCATCGGACGATGTCGCGCTGCTCTCGCTGGGGAAGCGGATACTTGTTGTGGAATTGCCGGCAACGGAATCCGGCCGGCCTCCCTTTCAACGTAGCAGAGAACTCGTCCCGGGGCCACCAATCAGCCCGGCCGGATCGCGCCACAGGTAGCGCAGCACCGCCAGTCTCGCGCCGCCCGGCGCCTCCTCCTCGCGCCTGTCCACCACTTGCCCATCCAGACTGTCGTAGAAGCGGCGGGCGGCGTGATTGGCCTCATAGACCAGCAGATGCATGGGCGTCCAGGTCGCCGCCCATCAGCCGAAGCGCGAGAAATCCGGCTGGCGCTTCTCCAGGAAGGCCTGGAACGCCTCCTTGGCTTCGGGCGAGGACAGGCGCACCAGGAACTGGTGCGCTTCGGCCTCCACGGCGTTGCGCACGGCGTCCTGCCAGTGGCCCTTCATGAGCTGCTTGGTGGCGCGCACCGCGGCCGCCGGCTTGGCGGCGAGCTTGGCGGCCACTTCCTCGGCGGCGGCGACCAGCTCGTTTGGCGCCACCACCTTGTTCGCCAGCCCCATGTCCAGCGCCTGGGCCGCGCCGAAGGGCTCGCCCAGCAGCAGCAGCTCGGCGGCGCGGCGCTGGCCCACCAGCAGGGGTAGCAGGAGGGAGGAGGCGCCTTCGGCGCACAGCCCCAGATTGACGAAGGGCAACTGGAAGCGCGCATTGTCGGCGGCGACCACGTAGTCGCAATGGAGCAGCAGGGTGGTGCCTATGCCCACGGCCGGGCCGCCCACGGCTGCCACCAGGGGCTTGGCGATGCCCGGCAGCAGACGCAGCAGCTGCATCACCGGTGCGTCCATGTCCTGGGGCGGGTCGTTGAGGAAGTCCCCCAGGTCGTTGCCGGCGGTGAAGGCGGATTCCTGGCCGCGGATGAGCATCACCCGGGCGGCGTTTTCGTGATTGCCCAGGTGGAAGGCGGCCACCAGGGCGCGGTACATGTCGGCGGTCAGGGCGTTCTTCTTGTCGGGCCGGTTGAGGACGATGTCCAGGATGCCGTCGCGCAGTTCGACTTTGACCAGATCGTTCATTGCGTTTCCTTTCCTTGGGCGGCGTTGCCCAGCAAGCGATGATAGAAGCGGATCAGTTCGGCGTAATTGTCCACCGAAATGCGTTCGTTTGTGCCATGGAAGCGGGCCAGGTCTTCGGCCCGCGCCCGCACCGGCGAGAAGCGGTAGATGGCGTCGGCGATGGGCGCCATGTGGCGCGAATCGGTGCCGCCGATCATCAGCCCCGGCGCCACGATGGTGCCGGGAAACAGTTCCCGCACCGTGCGGCTGATGAGCCGGAAGGCCGGGGCGGCGCTGGGCGAGACGGGCGAAGGCTCCGAAGACACCCCGGGCCGCGGCGCCACCTGGATGTCATCATTGGCGATGGTCTGCCTGACGTGGGCCAGCACCTGCTCCTGGCTGTCCCCGGGCAACAGGCGGAAATTCACCAGCGCCTGGGCGCGACCCGGTAGCGCGTTCTCCTTCTCGCCGGCGTGCACCACCGTCAGCGCCGTGGTGGTCCGCAGTACGGCATTGGTGCCCGGACTCTTCTCCAGCTGGCGCTTCACCAGCGGACCGAACAGCCACAGGTTGGACAGGAGCACCCGGTTGATGCCGGTCATTTCCGGCGCCAGGGTGGCAAACATTTCCTCGGCCACACCGCGCAGCCGGGCGGGCATCTGCCGCTCCTCCAGGCGCGCCAGGGCCTGGCTGAGCATGCCGATGGCGCTGGGGCGCGACGGCATGGAAGAGTGGCCGGGCGGTGCGCTGCTGGCAAGGGCGACGGTGAGGTAGCCCTTCTCTGCGACGCCGATGAGCGCCACCGGCCGGTCCATGCCCTTGATCACGCCCTCGGTGATCACCAGCCCCTCGTCGAGCACGAACTCCAGCCGCACCCCGCGCGCCTGCAGCAGGGCGGCGATGGCCCGGGCACCGTTGCTGCCGCCGGTCTCCTCGTCGTGGCCGAAGGCCAGATAGACCGTCTGGCGCGGCCGGAAGCCCTGGGCCGCGAGCAGTTCCACCGCCTCCAGGATGGCGCACAGGTTGCCCTTGTCATCCCAGGCGCCGCGGCCCCACACGAAGCCGTCGCGGATGGCGCCGGAGAAGGGCTCGACGCGCCATTCCTCTTCGGTGCCCGGCGCCACGGGCACCACGTCCTGGTGGGCCATGAGCATGATTGGGCGGGCGCCGGGGTCGGCTCCCTGCCAGGTGTACAGCAGGCTGTGGCCACCGACAATCTCGCGCCTGAGCACGGCGTGGGCCCGGGGGTAATGGCGCTCCAGGTAGGCGTGGAGCCGCTCGAACTCCTGGCTGCTCGCCTCCGGCCTGTCGTCGTAGGACACGGTGGGCAGGGCCACGGCGCCGCTTAGGCGTTGCGCCGCCGCCTGCACATCGAACTGGATCGGCGCGATCGGCGCCACCTGGATCTGGCGCGAAGACTGCCGCAGGGTGTTCACCGCCAGCACCGCGGCCAGCGCCCCCAGGGCCAGCAGGACAGCGACCCCGATCCTCTTGATCATGTCTCCTCCGGGGACAAAAAAGGGGCGTCGCTCGCCCCTTTGTCATTGTAGCCGCTGCGTCACACCAGCGACTCGAACAACCCGGCCGCGCCCATGCCGGTGCCGATACACATGCTGATCATGCCGATCTTCGCCTCCTTGCGCTGGAAGGCGCTCATCAGGGTGGCGGCGCGGATGGCGCCGGTGGCGCCCAGGGGATGGCCCAGGGCGACGGCGCCGCCCTGGGGATTCACCTTGTCCGGGTCCAGGCCGAGTTGGCGCATGACCGCCAGCGCCTGGGCGGCGAAGGCCTCGTTCAGTTCGATCCAGTCCACGTCCTCGAGCTTGATGCCGGTCTGGGTGAGCACGCGCGGGATGGCCTCGATCGGACCGATGCCCATGATTTCCGGCGGCACGCCCGCCACCGAGTAGCCGCGGAAGCGGGCGATGGGCTTGAGGTTGAACTGCTTCAGCAGCTTCTCGCTCACCAGCAGCACGGCGCCGGCGCCGTCAGACATCTGGGAGCTGTTGCCCGCCGTCACCGAGCCCTTGGCGGCGAACACCGGGCGCAGCTTGGCCAGCCCTTCCAGGCTGGTATCGGGGCGCGGGCCCTCGTCGGTGTCCACGGTGCGCTCCACAACCTTCACCGCGCCACTTCGGAAGTCGGGCAGATGCTCGCGGATGGTGTAAGGCGTCACCTCGTCCCTGAACTTGCCGGCGCGGATGGCGGCGACCGCCTTCTGGTGGCTGGCGAGCGCCATGGCGTCCTGGTCTGCGCGCGACACCTGCCACTGGCTTGCCACCTTCTCGGCGGTCAGCCCCATGCCGTAGGCGATGCCGATGTTCTCGTCCTTCTCGAACACGCGCGGGTTGAGGGACACCTTGTTGCCCATCATGCTGGGCATCATGCTCATGGTCTCGGTGCCGGCGGCGATCATGGCGTCCGCCTCGCCCAGGCGGATGCGGTCGGCGGCCAGGGCCACCGCCTGCAGACCCGAGGAGCAGAAGCGGTTGATGGTCATGCCCGGCACGCTCCGGGGCAGGCCCGCCAGCAGCAGGCCGATGCGCGCCACGTTCATGCCCTGCTCCGCTTCCGGCATGGCGCAGCCGACGATCACGTCGCCGATCAACTTGGGATCGAAGCCCGGCGCGCGCGCCAGCACGCCCTGCAGCACGTGGGCCAGCATGTCGTCGGGGCGCACGTTGCGGAACATGCCGCGCGCCTTGCCCACCGGCGTGCGGGTGGCGGCGACGATGTAGGCGTCTTGAACTTGTTTAGCCATGGTATTGCTCTCCTTAATTCCTCAGCGGCTTGCCCGTTTCCAGCGTGTGCTTGATGCGCGCCAGGGTTTTTTCACTTTGCAGCAGGGCGATGAACTGCTGCCCTTCCACCGCCAGCAGCCATTTTTCATCCACCAGCGTGCCGGCCTCCACTTCGCCGCCGCACACGGCCACCGCCAGTGCCCGGCCCACCTTGTAGTCATGCTCGGAAATCATGCCGCCGTCACGCATGTTGGCCAAGGCCAGCTCCAGGGTGGCGATGCCCGCACGCCCCGCCACGCGGATGCCGCGCGGCGGCAGTTGCGGCCGGTAGCCCGCCTGCGCCATGCCCAGCGCGGTACGCTGGGCGGCATAGAGCAGCTCGTCGGCATGGAACACCACCGGGTCGGCGGGACGCAGGAAACCCAGCTCCCTGGCCTCCAGGGCACTCTTGGACACGGTGGCCTGGGCCACCGCCATGAACATCGGCTGGATGGTCTGCATCACGTCCTTGTTGGCGGTGGCCAGGGCCGCCTGGTGGGCGCGCAGGGCGATCTCCTTGCAGCCGCCACCGCCCGGGATCAGGCCCACGCCTGCCTCCACCAGGCCGATGTAGGACTCGAAGGCAGCGACGGTGCGCGCGGCGTGCATGATGATCTCGCAGCCGCCGCCCAGCGCCATGCCATTGACCGCGGCCACCACCGGCACCTGGGCATATTTGATGCGCAACACCATCTCGTGGAAGCGCGCGCCGAATTTCTCGAAGGCGGTGAAATCCCTGTTCTGGATGAAGCCGCTCATGGCCTTGAGATTGGCGCCGAAGGAAAAGGGCGGCTGGGGCTGCCAGATCACCAGGGCGCGGTAATCCCGCTCGGCGCGCGCGACGGCCTCCAGCATGCCGTCCACCACCTCGGGGCCGATGGCGCCGCCCTTGCTCTTGAACGACACCACGGCCACCTCCCCGCCCGCCTCGTCGCCGGTGTGCCACAGACGCACGCCCTCGTCCTCGAAGATCGTCTCGCCCGCTTCCCGGGCCTCGCCCAGCACGTGCTCGGGGAAATACTGCCGCCGATACACCGCCAGCGCCGAGCGCGGCTGCTCCGCCTGCTCCGTGGCGGACCAGGAACCGGCCTTGCCGTGCACGCCCCGACGTCCGTCGAACACCCAGGCGGGCAGCGGCGCCTGGGCCATGGCGCGGCCGGCCTCGATGTCGGCCTTGACGGCCTCGGCAAGCGCCAGCCAGCCGGCGGCCTGCCAGGTCTCGAAGGGGCCCTGGCTCCAGCCGAAGCCCCAGCGCATGGCCAGATCCAGGTCGCGGGCGTTGCCGGCGATGTCGCCCAGATGCACGGCGACGTAGTGGAACACGTCGCGGAAGATGGACCACAGGAACTGCGCCTGGGGCGAGGCATGGGCACGCAACTGGGCGAACCTCTCGGCGGGGTTCTGCAGCTTGAGGATGGCCTCCACCTCCGGCTCCACCTGGCCCGCCGCGGGCCGATAGTCCTGCAGCTTGAGATCGACCACCTTGATCTCCTTGCCTTCCTTGCGGTAGATGCCGGCCCTGGTCTTCTGACCCAGAGCGCCCTTCTGGAGCAGGAACTGCAGCCACGCGGGCGCCCTGTAGTACCGCTGCCAGGGATCGGCAGCGAGGTTGTCCGCCATGGTCTTGATGACATGGGCGAGGGTATCCAGGCCCACCACGTCGGCGGTGCGGTAGGTGGCGCTCTTGGGTCGGCCGATGAGCGGGCCGGTGAGGGCGTCGACCGTGTCGAAGCCCAGACCCAGGCGCTCGGTGTGGTGCATCACCGCCAGCATGGAGAACACGCCCACGCGGTTGGCGATGAAATTGGGGGTATCGAAGGCGCGGATGACGCCCTTGCCCAGGGTGGTGGTGAGGAAGGTCTCCAGGCTGTCCAGCATCGCCGCGTCACTGTGCCGCGCCGGGATCAGCTCCACCAGCTTCATGTAGCGCGGCGGGTTGAAGAAGTGCACGCCGCAGAAGCGGCTGCGCAGATCCTCCGGCAGGGGCTCGGCCAAGCGGTTGATGGACAGGCCCGAAGTGTTGGTGGCGAAGATGGCGTGGGACGCGACGAAGGGCGCGATTTTCCGGTACAAGTCGTGCTTCCAGTCCATGCGCTCGGCGATGGCCTCGATCACGAGATCGCAGCCGCGCAGCAGCTCCAGGCCGTTGTCATAGTTGGCGGCGTCGATGTAGGCCACCTTGTCCTTGCTGCCCAGGGGGGAAGGCTCCAGCTTCTTCAGGCCGTCCAGCGCCTTCTTGACGATGCCGTCGGGGTCACCCTCCCTGGCGGGCAGGTCGAACAGGACCACCGGCACATCGGCGTTGGCGAGATGAGCGGCGATCTGGGCGCCCATCACCCCGGCGCCGAGCACGGCGGCTTTGCGGACGAGAAAGCGTTCTTGTGTCACGATGCGTTTGTCCTACTTGAGTTGAAGATAAGCGGTAGCGCGGCCCGCGGCGCCGCCACGGGC
>JBMOQT010000129.1:0-9510 GCA_049320945.1 Pseudomonadota bacterium | reverse complement strand
CCGGTACAGGCTACCGCCGCGGCGGCCAGGCATACCGGTATTTGTGCGCCTCCTGGTGGTAAGTTCGGGCGTTACCCTTGTGCGTTACCCTTGTACCGCTGCGGAGGCGCCATGTTTTCCGAACGCGTTGCCCGACTGGACAGCTCGCTGATCCGCGAGATCCTCGCCATCACCCAGCGCCCCGAGGTGATCTCCTTCGCCGGCGGGCTGCCTGCCGCCGACGTCATGCCGCCCCTGGACCTGGCCGGCTGCCCGGCGGAGCTGCGCCAGTATGGGCCGAGCGAGGGTGAGCCCTGGCTGCGCCAGGCCATCGCCGAATATGTGACGGCCGAGGGCCGCCCCTGCACGGCGGACCAGGTGCTGGTGCTGTCCGGCTCCCAGCAGGGCATAGACTTCGTTTCCAAGCTGTTCGTCGATCCGGGCACGCCCGTGGCCCTGGAAGCGCCCACCTACCTGGCCGCGGTGCAGAGCTTCCGCCTGTTCGGCGCCCGCTTCGTCGAGCTGCCGGTGGCCGCCGGCGGCGTCGACCCCGAGCGGCTGCGGGCCGCCCTGCTGAGCGACCGGCCGGCCTTCGCCTACCTCATCCCCACTTTCCAGAACCCCTCGGGCTGCTGCTACGACCTGGCCACGCGCCGCGCCGTGGCGCGGCTGGCCGACGAGTTCCGCCTGCCCGTGGTGGAGGACGAACCTTACCGGGAGCTGGTGTATGACCAGGCGGAGCGCACTCCCATCACCTCCCTGCTGGAGCGGGCGCCCTGGGTGTACCTGGGCACGTTCTCCAAGACCGGCATCCCGGGGCTGCGCATCGCCTACGCCGTCGCCAGCAAGGAGATCTTCCCCCAACTGCTCAGGCTCAAGCAGGCCGCCGATCTGCACACCAACCGCATCGGCCAGTGGGCGGCTCACCGCCTGCTCACCGCGCCCGACCGGGAGCAGCGGCTGGAGCGGTTGCGCGCGTTTTACCGCGCCCGGCGCGACGCCATGCAGGCGGCCCTGGCCGCTGACTTCGCCGGCCTGGCCGAGTGGCGCCTGCCGAGCGGCGGATTGTTCTTCTGGCTGCGCCTGCGCCGGAGCGTGGACACCCAGGAGCTGCTGCGGCGCGCCCTGAAGAAGAACGTCGCCTTCATGCCCGGCGAGCCCTTCTACGCCAACCCGGTCGCCGCCGCCGGCGCCTTCCGCCTCAACTTCAGCCATGCCGCGCCCGAGCGCATCGCCCAGGGCGTGACGCTGCTCAAGGAGGTGGCGGGCGAGGTCCTGGACGGGACGCAGCGCAAGGTCGTTGCGTGAGCGGGCTGAAGGCCTACAGGCAGCGGAGCTCGTCCCGGTGGCCGAAGCCCCTGCTGTTGTCGATATAGAACAGGCGCTCGGGGCGCAGGCGGTACCAGGCGACCCGCGCCAGGGCCTGCACGATGGCGGCCGGCGCCTGGGCGAGCGGTGCGGCGATGGGGAACTTCTCCCCGTAGAGCAGGCGCGCCGCCTTGGCCTCGTCACCGTGCAGGCGCGTCACCTTGCCCTCCAGCTGGATGCCGCGGATGGCGCGCCAGTCGTGGTAATCCTCTTGGATGGTGACGGCGACGCGGGGGTGCGCGGCCATGTTCCGGCCGTGGCGGCTGGCGGGGGAGGACAGGAAGTACAGGTCGGTGCCGCGGTTGGCATAGAACACGGCGGCGGCCCAGGGGCCGTCCTCGCCCCAGGTAGCGAGGGTCATTACGTGGTGCGACGCCAGGTAGTGCAGCGCCGCCGCGTAGGCGCTTTCGTCCATGGCTCACTCGACCAGGGGTGAGCCTTCCGGGGCCGGCCTGCCCGAGGGGTTGTCGTCACCATGCAGGCGCTTGAGGCGATAGGCCAGCTGGGGCCGGGTCACGCCCAGCAAGCGGGCGGCGGAGGAGAGATTGCCGCGCGCCTTGTCCACCGCCGCCTCCAGCAGCATGGCCTCGATCTGGTCCAGGGTCATGGTGCCGTTGAGCACCGCCTCGCACAGACTGCGCCCGGCGCTCCAGCCGTGCATGTCGAGGCTGCCGTGGCTGTCGATGGACAGCTCGCGCGGGCCGTTCTCGGCGCAGGCGGGGAACAGGTGGCCCACTTCCACGCGCGCGCCCTGGGGCGCCAGGATCACGCCGCGCTCGATCATGTTCTGCAGCTCCCGGATGTTGCCGGGCCAGCCGTAGGTGAGCAGCGCGCGCTTGGCCTTGTCGGTGAAGCCGCGCAGCTTCTTGCCGTGGATGGCCGAATACTTGGCCAGGAAGCCCTTGGCCAGCAGGCCGATATCCTCCTTGCGCTCCCGTAGCGGCGGGATGCGGATCTCGTAGGCGTTGAGGCGGTAGTAAAGGTCGGAGCGGAAGCGCCCCTCCTTCACCAGTTGCGGCAGATCCGCATTGGTGGCGGCCACCAGGCGCACGTTGACCTTGCGCGTCTTGTGATCCCCCACCCGCTCCACCTCGCCCTCCTGCAGCACGCGCAGCAGCTTGCCCTGGGCCGGCAGGGGCAGATCGCCGATCTCGTCCAGGAACAGGGTGCCGCCGTCGGCGCGCTCGAAGCGGCCAGGGCGTGCCATCAGGGCGCCGGTGTAGGCACCCTTTTCCACGCCGAACAGCTCCGCCTCCACCAGGTCGTGGGGGATGGCGGCGCAGTTGATGGCGACGAAGGGCGCCGCGGCGCGCGGCCCCATGCTGTGCAGGCAGCGGGCGAACATTTCCTTGCCCACCCCGGTCTCGCCCAGCAGCAGCACGGTGATATGGGTGGCGGCGGCGCGGCACAGCAGCTCGTAGGCGGCACGGAAGCCCGGCGAGTTGCCCACCATGTCCGCCGGCTGGCGTTCCTGGTCGATGATGGAGGAGCGCAGCTGCGACACCTGGGTCTGCAGGTCCATCAGCTGTTCGGCGATGGACTCGCGGTTGAAGTAGCGCATCTGCTCGGCGGCGTCGTCCCATTCCTCCAGGGGCTTGCCGATGATGCGGCAGTTGTTGTGGCCGGCGCCGACGCACTCCACTTCCTTGTAGAGGATGGGGCGCCCCATGAAAGCCGAGGTATAGCCGCAGGCGTAGCCGATCTGGGTCCAGCACACGGGTTCCGAGTGGATGCCGAAGTGGTGGCGGTGCCACTGGCCTTCCCAGGAGTTTTCCCACAGGAACTCGCCGTAGAACTTGCCGCTGGCCCGGTCTATCTCCAGGCGGATGGGGGTGACGCTCACCACCCCCTCCAGGGTGTGCAGCTGGGGCCCGGTCATGAAGGCATCCAGATCGCTGGCGTTGCGCGTGCGGCTGCCCGCCAGTTCCGCGTCGCGCACGCCCGAGGCGTAGCCCATGCGCAGGAGCAGGCCGCGCGCCCGGTCCATGCCCAGGGTGTCGATCAGCTCCTTGCGCAGGAGCGCCTGGGCCTCGGCATGGACCAGCAGCATGCGGTTCTCGTGCAGCCAGATCTGTCCGGTGTCGGCGCAGAAATGGATACGCGCGCGCAGGTCATCGCTGTCCTGGCGCTCCGTGCTGCGGAGCTTTCTCATGATGCTGCCTCCTCCTGAACTATCGCTTGTAGAACAGGGGCGGTTCCGCTGCTTTGATGGAAATCAAACAAGACGGCCTGCACTATAGTTCGTGATCATTTGATCAAGAGTTGCGATGCAAGCCGTCGTCGCGCCGAAAGTCCAGGCGTGGCCGGGGATTTACGCCTTGTACCGGTCGCCCCGGGGGTGCCGACCCGGACGCGGGCAGCGGGCGGCATCGCATTGCAGCATGAGCATTTGATCAAATGCGGCGGTGCAGCGCGAGGAAAGTTCACCAAATGATCAAGCGCGGTTCGCCTCCCTGGCCGCACATGTGCCGCGGCTTCTCCCGTCCCGGGAAATTAGTCCCTTCGATTCACGGCCTTAGAGCGCCACGCCGGGGCATGGCATGTGGCTTGCGATAAGTCGATGCATAAATCCAAATCCGGTCCCAGGAGACCGGCCCGATACGCGGCAGCGCCATCACAAACAGGAGGAGAGCTCGCATGAAGTTCCCGAATCCGCACGACATCAAGGACATTCCCGGTACCGAAGGCTGGCAGCGCATGTACCCCTACCAGTACCAGTTCGTCACCGACGACCCGGAGCGCAGGCAGTACGAGGAGCAGACCTTCTGGTTCTACGACGGCCTGCATTACCCGGAGCCCCTCTATCCCTTCGACACCATCTGGGACGAGGCCTGGTATCTCGCCCTGTCCCAGTACAACAACCGCATCTTCCAGGTGCCGCCGGTGCGCGGCGTGGATCACCGCATCATCAACGGCTACGTCTACATCTCGCCGGTGCCGGTGAAGGACCCGGAGGAGATCGGCAGGCGCGTGCCCAACTTCATGGAGCGGGCCGGCTACTACTACAAAAACTGGGACGCCCTGGAAGAGAAGTGGAAGAAGAAGATGGAGGCCACCATCAAGGAGCTGGAGGCCTTGCAGATCCCGCAGCTGCCGGAGCTGGAGGACCTGAGCGTGGTGACCGAGGCGGTGGGGGAGTCCAAGGGCTTCCATCTGCTCAAGGCCTATGACGACCTCATCAACCTGGGCATCAAGTGCTGGCAGTACCACTTCGAGTTCCTGAACCTGGGCTACGCCGCCTACGTGTTCTTCCTCGACTTCGTGCAGAAGCTGTTCCCCAGCATTCCCCTGCAGCGGGTGACGCAGATGATCTCGGGCATCGACGTCATCATGTACCAGTCCGACGAGGAGCTGAAGAAACTGGCCAGGAAGGCGGTGGAGCTGGGCATCGACCAGGTGGTGACCTTCAGCCAGGAATGGAACGAGGTGGAACCGGCGCTGAAGAAGCTGCCCCAGGGCCAGGAGTGGCTGGCGGCGCTGGAGAAGGTGCGCTATCCATGGTTCTACATCTCCACCGGCACCGGCTGGTACCACCACGACCGCTGCTGGAACGACGCCATGAACGTGCCCCTGTCGGGCATCCAGACCTACATCGACAAGATCAAGAAGGGCGTCAACATCGAGCGGCCCATGGAGCAGGTGCGCGCCGAGCGCGACCGCATCACCGCCGAGTACCGCGGCCTGATCGAGAAGGAGGAAGACCGCAAGCAGTTCGACGAGCTGCTGGGCTGCGCCAAGACCGTGTTCCCCTACGTGGAGAACCACTTGTTCTACGTGGAGCACTGGTTCCACTCGGTGTTCTGGAACAAGATCCGCGAGGTCGCCGCGATCCTGAAGAGCCACGGCGTGATCCACGACATCGAGGACATCTGGTACCTGCGTCGCGACGAGATCAAGCAGGCCCTGTGGGATGTAACGACCGCCTGGGCCACGGGCGTCAAGCCGCGCGGCACGGCCACCTGGCCCAAGGAGATCGAGTGGCGCAAGGGCGTGCTGCAGAAGTTCCGGGAGTGGAGCGCGCCGCCGGCCATCGGCACCGCGCCGGAAGTGATCCAGGAGCCCTTCACCATCGTGCTGTGGGGCGTGACCAACACCTCGCTGGCCGACTGGGCCAAGGTGGCGGAAGTGAAGGATCCGTCCAGCGTCAGGGAGTTCAAGGGCTTCGCCGGCAGCCCCGGCGTGGTGGAGGGCAAGGCGCGGGTGTGCCGCACCGTCGATGACATCCGCCAGCTGCAGGAAGGGGAGATCCTCGTGGCCCCGACCACCTCACCGTCCTGGGCACCGGCCTTCGCCAAGATCAAGGCCTGCGTCACCGACGTGGGCGGCGTCATGAGCCACGCGGCCATCGTCTGCCGCGAGTACGGCATGCCCGCCGTGGTGGGCACCGGCCACGCCACCAAGATCATCCAGACCGGCATGATGATCCGGGTGGACGGCTCCACCGGCGCCATCTCCATCGCGCGCTGAAGCCATGGGAGCGGCGGCGATGGCGGCAAGGCAGGGCAGGGCGGCAGTGCCGGGCGCCGCCCCCCAGCTGTGCTGGTTCGAGGAGGTACGCAAGGACGACGTGGCACTGGTGGGCGGCAAGTGCTCGTCCCTGGGCGAGCTCATCTCCGCCGGCGTGCGCGTGCCGCCCGGCTTTGCCCTGACCACCCACGGCTATGCGCGCTTCATGCGCGAGGCCGGGGTGAGCGGGGAGATCCCGGGCATGCTGGCGGGGTTGGGCCATGATGACCTGGAGCGGCTGGAGCAGGCGAGCCGGGCGATCCGCGACATGATCGAGTCCCGGCCCTTCTCCTGGGAGCTGGAGGACGCCATCGCCGAGTACTACCGCAAGCTGTCGGTGCGCTGCATGGTGCCGGCGGTGCCGGTGGCGGTGCGCTCCAGCGCCACCGCCGAGGACCTGCCCGGCGCCAGCTTCGCCGGGCAGCAGGACACCTACCTGTGGATCCGCGGCGTGGACGACGTGCTGCACCACGCGCGCCGCTGCATCTCCAGCCTGTTCACGGCCCGGGCCATCGCCTACCGCATGCGCATGGGCTTTCCCCATGAGGACGTGAAGCTATCTGTGGGCTTCCAGAAGATGGCCAACTCCTACACGGCCGGCGTGATGTTTACCCTGCACCCGGCCAACGGCGACCGCTCGGTGATCGTCATCGATTCCAACTTCGGCTTCGGCGAATCGGTGGTCTCGGGCGAAGTGACGCCGGACCACTTCGTGGTGAACAAGGTGACCCTGGACATCCTGGAACGCACCATCTGCAGCAAGGAGATCACCTACACGGTGGATCCCCGCACCCAGAAGTCGGTGAAGATCGAAACCCCCTTCGAGCGCCAGAACGTGCAGTCCCTCATCGACGAGGAGATCGTCGAGCTGGCGCGCATGGGCAAGGCCATCGAGCGCCACTACGGCCGGCCCATGGACATCGAGTGGGCGGTGGACAAGGATCTGCCCGCCGGCGGCAACATCTTCATCCTCCAGGCCCGCCCGGAAACAGTATGGAGCGAGAAGCGCCAGGCCGAACAGGCCGCCATGCCCAAGGCCGCTTCCGCCATGGATTTCATCCTCGCCAGCCTGCTGGCCGGCAAGAAAGTCTCGTAAGCGCGGAGGACCTCGTGATCGTACGCAACTGGATGCAGCACAACCCCACGCTGGTGGATGGCGACACGCCGCTGGCGGAGGCCAATCGCATTCTTACCGAGCACAACCTGCAGGCCCTGCCCGTGGTCGAGGGCGGGCGGCTGCGCGGCATGGTGACGCGGCAGCACTGCCTGCGCGCGGCCCACTTCGTCGCCCGCACCCAGAGCCCCGACGAGTACAGCTTCTTCGCCAACCGCCTCAAGGTGAAGGACATCATGGTGCGCAACCCGGCGACGGTGAACGCCGGCGACACCATGGAGGAATGCCTGCGCCGCGGCCAGGAACTGGGCGTGGCCCAGTTCCCGGTGATGGAGGACGGCCGGGTGGTGGGCGTGATCTCCTCCCGGGAGATCTTCTCCCTGGCGGCCCATTTCCTCGGTGCCTGGGAGAAGCGCTGCGGCGTCACCCTGGGTCCGCTGGAGTTGAAGCCCGGCACCATCGGCCGCATCGCCGACCTGGTGGAGGGCGCCGGCGCCGAGGTGCAGGCCATCTATCCCATCGCGCGCGGCGGCGACGGCGGCGAGGGCAAGCCCCATGAGCGCAAGGTGATCGTGCGCTTCCACGCCGCCGAGGTGAAGAAGGTGGTGGCCGTGCTGGAAGCGGCGGGCTTGCGCGTCATCGAATCGGTCGAGGCGCCGCAGGCCGGTAAGACCAGTCATTGACCCATAGGAGCGAAAATGGACCTGAGATATTTCATCGACCAGTGCGACGCCGCGGGGGAACTCGCCCGCGTCAAGGCCGAGGTGGACTGGAATCTGGAGATCTCCCACGTCTCCAAGCTCACCGAGGAGAAGAAGGGGCCGGCGCTGCTGTTCGAGAAGGTGCGCGGCTATGACACACCGGTGTTCACCGGGGCGTTTGCCACCACCAAGCGCCTGGCCATCATGCTGGGGCTGCCCCACAGCCTCTCCATGTGCGAGTCGGCCCAGGCCTGGATGAAGAAGTCCATCACCGAGGAAGGCCTGATCAAGGCCAAGGAGGTCAAGGACGGGCCGGTGCTGGAAAACGTCATCGCCGGCGACAAGGTGGACCTCAACATGTTCCCGGTGCCCAAGTTCTTCCCCCTGGACGGCGGGCGCTACATCGGCACCACCGTGTTCGTGGTGCTGCAGGACCCGGAGACGGGCGAGACCAACCTGGGCACCTACCGCATGCAGATGCTGGACGGCAAGTCCTGCGGCGTGCAGATCCTGCCGGGCAAGCGCGGCGAGCGCATCATGAAGAAGTATAAGAAGCTGGGCAGGAAGATGCCCGCCGCCGCGGTGATCGGCTGCGATCCGCTGCTGTTCATGGCCGGCACCCTGATGCACAAGGGCGCCAGCGACTTCGACATCACCGGCACGGTGCGCGGCCACCAGGCCGAGTACCTCAAGGCGCCACTGACCGGTCTGCCGGTGCCGGCCGGCGCCGAGATCGTGCTGGAGGGGGAGATCGACCCGGACAACTTCCGCCCCGAAGGTCCCTTCGCCGAATACACCGGCTACTACACCGACGAGCTGCACAAGGTCATCAACAAGCCCTGCCTGGAGGTGAAGCAGATCCTCCACCGCAACAACCCCATCCTGTGGGCCACGGGACAGGGCCGGCCGGTGACCGACGTGCATATGCTGCTGGCCTTCACCCGCACCGCCACCCTGTGGACCGAGCTGGAGAAGATGAAGATCCCCGGCGTGCAGTCGGTGTGCGTCATGCCCGAGTCGGCCGGCCGCTTCTGGGCGGTGGTGTCGGTCAAGCAGGCCTATCCCGGCCACTCGCGCCAGGTGGCCGACGCGGTGATTGCCAGCAACACCGGCTCCTACGGCATCAAGGGCGTGATCACCGTGGACGAGGACATCATGGCCGACGATCTCCAGAGGGTGTTCTGGGCCCTGTCCTGCCGTTACGACCCGATGCGCGGCACCGAGCTGATCAAGCGCGGTCGCTCCACGCCCCTGGACCCGGCCCTGGACCCGAACTCCGACAAGCTCACCACCTCGCGCATCCTGATGGACGCCTGCATCCCCTACGAGTGGAAGGAGAAGCCGGTGGA
The DNA here is from genome assembly GCA_049320945.1 of Pseudomonadota bacterium. Classification (GTDB taxonomy): domain Bacteria; phylum Pseudomonadota; class Gammaproteobacteria; order Burkholderiales; family Rhodocyclaceae; genus DYIB01. The sequence goes on along the minus strand of JBMOQT010000129.1, from coordinate 493 downwards.
GGCGCGCATGGACGAGGAGACCCTGGCCAAGATCAAGGCGCGCTGGAGCGAGTACGGAATCGACTGAAGGAGCCGACATGGAAAAGGCAAGAAACGTGAAGCTGGTGATCCTGGACGTGGACGGGGTCATGACCGACGGGCGCATCGTCATCGACGACAACGGCCTGGAGCAGCGCAATTTCGACATCAAGGACGGCCTGGGCGTGGTGGCCCTGCAGATGACCGGGGTCGACGTCGCCATCATCACCTCCAAGAAATCGGGCGCCGTGCGCCACCGGGCCGAGGAGCTGAAGATCAAGCACTTCCACGAGGGCATCAAGAAGAAGACCGAACCCTACCTGGCGATGCTGGAGCAGATGAACATCAGCGACGACCAGGTGTGCTACGTGGGCGACGACCTGGTGGATCTGTCCATGATGAAGCGCGTCGGCTTCCCGGTGGCGGTGGCCGACGCCGTGCAGGATGTCAAGGACGCCGCCGAATACGTGACCCA
>JBMOQT010000128.1:3891-9526 GCA_049320945.1 Pseudomonadota bacterium | reverse complement strand
ATCCTGAGTCCGATCCAGGACCCCTTCGGCCGGGTCGTCTATCGCTGGTCGAGCGCCTTCGCCCTGGGCGGGGGCCTGGTGCTGCTGGCCATGACCCTCATGTCGGTGACCAGCGTGGCCCTGCGGTCCGTCGGCCTGACCCCGATACCCGGGGACTTCGAGCTGGTGCAGCTGGGCTGCGCCGTGTGCGTGTCCATGTTCCTGCCCTATTGCCAGATGCGCCGCGGCCACGTCATGGTGGATTTCTTCACCGTGGCCGCCTCCGAGCGCACCAAGGCCGTGCTGGACGCCGCCGGCGCCCTGCTGCTGGCCGCCTGCGCCGCGCTGATCGCGCTGCGGCTCGCCGCCGGCATGCTCGATTCGCGCGCCTCGGGCGAAGCCAGCATGATTCTGAACGTCCCCATCTGGTGGGCCTACGCGCCCATGATTCCGTCATTTCTGCTGCTGGCGCTGGCGGGACTGTACACGGCGTGGGAGCGGTGGCGGATGGTGAAACCATGAGCGGCACCGCCATCGGCTTCACCTTCTTCGGCATCCTGCTGGTGCTGCTGGCCCTGCGCGTGCCCATCGGCATCGCCATGCTGGTCACCGGCGCCGCCGGCTACGTCACCATGACCGGCTGGGGGCCGCTGCTCAACTATCTGAAGACGGCGGCCTACGCGCGCTACTCGGTGTACGACCTGTCGGTGGTGCCGCTATTTCTGCTGATGGGCCAGTTCGCCTCCCGCGGCGGGCTGTCCAAGGGGCTGTTCGACGCGGCCAACGCCCTGATCGGGCACTTGCGCGGCGGCATCGCCATGGCGGCGGTGGCCGCCTGTGCCGGCTTCGGCGCCATCTGCGGCTCCTCGCTCGCCACCGCCGCCACCATGGGCCAGGTGGCGCTGCCCGAACTGCGCCGTTTCAACTATTCGCCGGCGCTGGCCACGGGCACGCTGGCGGCGGGTGGCACCCTGGGCATCCTCATCCCACCCTCGGTGGTGCTGGCCATCTACGCCATCCTGACCCAGCAGAACATCGCTGCCATGTTCATCGCCGCCTTTGTGCCGGGCCTGATCGCGGCGATCGGCTACATCATCGCCATCGCCCTGTACGTGCGCGTCTTTCCCGCGTCCGGACCGGCCGGCCCGCGCCTGCCCTGGAGCCGGCGCCTGGCCGCCCTGGCCGGGGTGTGGCCGGTGCTCACCGTGTTCATCGTGGTCATCGGCGGCATCTACGGCGGCTTGTTCACCCCCACCGAGGCGGCCGCCATCGGCACCGCTGCCACCGGCATCCTGGCGGTGCGCGGTGGCATGGGCTGGAAGGACGTGCTTGCCTGCTTCTACGGCACGGCCGAAGGCACCGGCATGATCTTCCTCATCCTGCTCGGCGCCGACGTGCTCAACGTGTTCCTGGCGCTCACCCAGATGCCGGTGGAAATGGCCAGCTGGGTGGCGGCGAGCGGCCTGCCGCCCCTGGCGGTGCTGTTCGCCATCGTCCTCATCTATCTGGTCCTGGGCTGCATCATGGACAGCCTGTCGATGATCCTGCTCACCATTCCCATCTTCTTCCCGATGATCATGGGACTGGATTTCTTCGGCCTGGAGGCGACCGACAAGGCGATCTGGTTCGGCATCCTGGCGCTGATGGTGGTGGAGATCGGCCTCATCACGCCGCCGGTGGGCATGAATGTCTACATCATCAACAGCCTCGCCAAGGACGTTCCCATGGGCGTGACCTTCCGCGGCGTGGTGCCCTTCCTGATGTCCGACACGGTGCGCGTGGCGCTGCTGGTGTTCTTCCCGCCCCTGACCCTGGCCCTGGTGCACTGGTTGAGCTGAGCGCATCCAGCTGCTCTTTATTGCGGCGCAACACCGTGTGCCGGGGCTATTACTAAAGCTTTATTGCTGCCATCCCGTTAACTCCGGAGGAGAGGAACGGAGGAGAGGTGGCATGAACCAGAATAATCAAAGCGGATTCGGCGGCGCCCTCAACGGCTTGTATGGGGCGGCGGCGCTGCAGGCGGGGGCGATCGCTGCCGTCGCGGCCGACCTCAAGGGCGCGGGCATTGCCCTGGCGGCCAGCGCCACGGTGCTGCTGGCGCTCATGGCCATGCGCCTGCGCCAGACCCTGGTGCGGGCGCTGGACGATATCGCCGCCCTGTTTCGGCAGGTGGCTTCGGGCGACGCCGATCTGTCCCGCGACGTGGCGGCGGTGGGCGAAGGGCCGGCGCGGGAGATCACCGAGTGCTACAACCGCTTCATCGGACGCCTGCGCGAAACCCTGGCGGAGATCCGCAAGATGAGCGTGCATATCGCGCGCGAGGCGGCCATCGTGCGCAAGCGTGTCACCGATACCGCCTCCAGCGCCAACCGCCAGGGCGAACTCACCGACACGGTGTTCACCGCCAGCGCCGAAGCCACCCGCGCCATCGAGAATGTGTCCAGCAACGCCCAGCTCATTTCCCACTCCACCGAGGAGAACCTCAACCGGGCGCGCGAATCCCTGGCCGAGTTGCGCGAGGCGGTGCGCACCATCGACGGCGCCAGCGAGCGCCTGTCCTCCTTTGCCGGGACGGTGGAGACCCTGACGGCGCGCTCTGTGAGCACGCGCGATATCGTCGAGCTGATCAAGAGCATCTCCGATCAGACCAACCTGCTGGCGCTCAACGCCGCCATCGAGGCGGCGCGCGCCGGCGAGGCGGGGCGCGGCTTCGCCGTGGTGGCCGACGAGGTGCGCAAGCTGGCCGAGAAGACCAAGGCGGCGACCGAGGAGATCGCCGGCAACATCGGCACCATGATCGAGCTGGTGAACGACACCCACCAGGCGACCAACAAGATCCGCGACGACATCGGCCAGACGCGCGAGGTGGTGCGCCGCTCCTCCCAGCGCTTCGAGGGCATGGTGCAGGACTACGAGCGCACCACGGGTCAGCTGGTGGACGTGGCCAGCTCCACCGAGGAGCTGTCGGCCACCAACGGCCAGGTGCACGGCAACGTGGACGAGATCCACAAGCTGAGCGTGGCCGTGGCCGAGCAGATGAAGTCCTCCAAGGAGGCGACCGAAGGCCTGGCCCGCGCCACCGAGAAGGTGCAGGCCCTCACGGCGCGCTTCCGCCTGGGCACCGACGTGTTCGACGACGCCCTGGGCAAGGTGCGCGTCTTCCGCGATACGGTGCAGAGGCGTATGGAAGAAATGCACAGGCGCGGCGTAAACGTGTTCGACCAGAACTACGTCAAGATGCCGGTGAACACCGAGCCGCCCAAGTTTTCCGTCTCCTACTACGAGGAGTTCGAACGGGAGTTCCCGCGCTACTATGACGAAGTGATGAACTCCATCAAGGGCTGCATGTACGCCGTGCCGGTGGACCTCAACGGCTACCTGGCGGCCCACAACACCAAGTACGCCAACCCCCTCACGGGCGACCCGAAGAAGGACTTCTTCGGCAACCGCACGCGCCGCTTCTTCAACAACCCGGCCGAGCTGCGCGCGGCGCGAAACACCGAGCCCTTCCTGATCCAGACCTATCTGCGCGATACCGGCGAGATCCTGTGCGACCTGGCCATGCCCATCTACGTGGCGGGGCGCCACTGGGGCAACGTGCGCGTGGGCGTGGATAGCGCGGTGATGCTGTCGTAGGCTGACAGGCCCGGCCTACGGACGCTCCAGTTCGTTCTCCAGGGCGTCGATGGAGTCGAGGATGGCGGAGAAGCGGGCGCCGAAGGGGGTGAGGCGGTACTCCACCCGCGGCGGGATCTCCGGATAGCTTTCCTTTTCCAGGATGCCGAAGCGCGTCAGCTTGCGCAGGCGCTCGTTCAGCACCTTGGCCGACAGGCCCGGCACCGCGTGCTCCATGGCGCCGGGGCGGTGCACGCCCTGGCGCACCAGGCCCAGCACCGTCAGGGACCACTTGCAGCCGACGATGTCCTCGACCATGCGCGCCACCGTCGGGCGCGCCAACTGGACAGAAATTTTTTTCCCGTTTGCCATCGCCAAATTACACCGAAAAGTAAGCGGCTAACCGTTTGGTGCCCACTTCTACGGGGCGGACTCCCTTGCTAGATTGCGCCTGCATTTCATCACAGCACCCTACGGGAGGCAATCATGCAAGCAAGACGAGTTCTCCTTCTCCTGGCCGCGGCGGCCGCGCCGGCCTTTGCCGCCGATGCGCCGGAAGTTCCCTATCCGGCCGGCTACCGGGACTGGCACCATGTCAAGAGCATGGTCATCAACCCCGGGCATCCGTTGTTCGAGGCCTTCGGCGGCATCCACCACCTCTATGCCAACAAGAAGGCCGTCAGGGGTTACCAGACCGGGAAATTCCCCGACGGCGCCGTCATCGTGTTCGACCTGCTGGAGGCCAGGAGCGCCGACAACGCCGTCACCGAGGGCGCGCGCAAGGTGGTGGGCGTGATGCACAAGGACGCCAGGAAGTACGCCGCCACGGGCGGCTGGGGCTTCGAAGGCTTCAAGGGCGACTCCCCGACCGAGAGGGCCGTGGGCAAGGACGCGGCCACCGCCTGTTACCAGTGCCACACTTCCCAGAAGGACCGGGACTACGTCTTTAGCCGGCCGAGGAAGTAGCGTGACCGGGCCGCCCGGGTTACGCCGCCACCACCTTCTGGCGCTGCTCGCCCAGCCCGTCTATGCCCAGGCGCACCTCGTCGCCGGGCCTGAGGTAGCGCGGCGGCTTCATGCCCAGGCCCACCCCCGCCGGCGTGCCGGTGGCGATCACGTCTCCCGGCAGCAGGGTCATGAAGCGGCTGATATAGGACACCAGCGCCGCGCAGCCGAACACCATCTGCCCGGTGTGGCCGTCCTGCATGGGGCTGCCGTTCACCTCCAGCCACAGGCGCAGGTTCTGGGGATCGGGCACCTCGTCGCGCGTCACCAGCCACGGCCCGATAGGCCCGAAACTGTCGCAGCCCTTGCCCTTGTCCCACTGGCCGCCGCGCTCCAACTGGTACGCCCGCTCGGATACGTCGTTTATCACGCAGTAACCCGCCACGTGGTCCAGCGCCTTATGCTCGGGCACGTGCCTGGCGCGCGTGCCGATGACGATGCCCAGCTCCACTTCCCAGTCGGTCTTCTGGGAGCCCGGCGGCAGCTTGATGGCATCCCGGGGGCCGCTGATGCAGGTGGTGGCCTTGAGGAACAGGATGGGCTCCGTCGGCAGCGGCAGGCCCGCTTCTTGCGCATGGTCGCGGTAATTGAGGCCGACGCCGACGATCTTGCTGATGCCGGTGAACGGCACGCCCAGGCGCGGCCGGCCCTTCACCAAAGGCAGGCGGTCGGGGTCGATGCGCCGCAGCGTCGCCTGGCCGCGCGGCGCCAGCACCGTGTGGTCGATGGCGGGAACGATGGACGACAAATCGCGCAGGCGGCCCTGGGCATCGATGAGGCCTGGCTTTTCCTTGCCGTTGGCGCCGTAGCGGACGAGTTTCATGGCGGGTTCTCTCTGTTGTTGCGAGGATTGTAGGAGCGGCGGCGGTATCGCGGGATTAGACGGGCGCAGCCGGAGCCATTATTCCGCGCCGGCAGCGGGCAGCGCAAGAGCGGGAGCGCCCTGGCGCAGGCGGTGTCTACACTGACAGGAATGTGTGGTTGCGGATGCGGGAGAAGCCCATGAGCCAAAGGCCGACCATTGAATGCAGACCGG
>JBMOQT010000128.1:0-3791 GCA_049320945.1 Pseudomonadota bacterium | reverse complement strand
CGCCGGCAGCGGGCAGCGCAAGAGCGGGAGCGCCCTGGCGCAGGCGGTGTCTACACTGACAGGAATGTGTGGTTGCGGATGCGGGAGAAGCCCATGAGCCAAAGGCCGACCATTGAATGCAGACCGGACGGACCCTATATCATCCGGGACCTGACCGATTTCCGGAACTCCCGGGGAGAGGCCATTCCCACCCAGCCGGTCTTGGCGCTGTGCCGCTGCGGCGGCTCCGCCAACAAGCCGTTGTGCGACGGCACCCACAAGAAGATCGGCTTCAGCGGCGCCAAGGCGCCGGACGCGACTCCCGACCGGCTCGACGCCTACCGCGGCCGGGGCATCACCATTTACGACAACCGGGGGATCTGCGCCCACGCCGGGCAGTGCACGGCCCGGCTCGCGTCCGTGTTCAAGTACGGCAGCGAGCCGTGGATCGATCCGGAGGGCGCACCGGTCGAGGCGATCATCGCCACCGTGCGCGCCTGTCCTTCGGGAGCCCTGAGCTATGCCCTGGACGGCGGGGAGGAAGCGCAAGCGCCGCGCCAGCCGGCGATCCTGATCACGAAGGACGGCCCCTACGCGGTCGTGGGCGGCATCGAGCTGATCGGCCAGTCGTGGAGCCAGGGTGCGTCGCCGGAGCACTACACCCTGTGCCGCTGCGGCGCTTCCAAGAACAAGCCGTTCTGCGACGGTAGCCACTGGCGCATCGGCTTCAAGGACGAGAAAGGCTGAGGGCAGGTTCACACCGCCCCGTCGACCCGCCGCAGGCAGCGCTTATCCCCCTTGCCAAGAGGGATATCGGCTGCCTATTCCTCCAGCGTGAAGGCCAGGCGCAGGGTCACCTGCCAATGGGCCACCTTGCCCCCTTCCACATGGCCGCGGATCTCCTTTACCTCGAACCAGCGTATGTCGCGCAGGGTCTTGCCGGCCCGGAATATGGCGTTCTGGATGGCGTCCTCCAGGTTGGTGGTGGACGATCCGGTCAGATCCAAGTGCTTGTAAACATGGTCACTCATGGCTGCTCTCCTGTGGGCTGATGCATCTCCCCCGCCGGGCAGGGTCTATAGTGAGTATAGGAGTTCGCCCGATGATGTTCTTCCCAGGAGACCGAGACATGGAGGATCAGGAAGTCATAGTGAAACAGCTGCATGCGGCGCTGGAGCATGAAGCGCATATCGACATGCAGCAGAAGCCTATCGACATCTATGTTGGCAACGGTACCGTCACGCTGGGTGGCGAGCTGCCCACCATCGCCGACAAGAAACGCGCCGTCCGCGCCGCCGCCAAGGTGAGCGCCGGGTACGGGGTGATCGACCGTATCTGCGTGACGCCGACCGAGCGCATGGGCGACGGGGCGATACGCGATGCCGTGGCGCGGCTGCTGTTGCGCGACGAGGACTTCGACAGCTGCACCATCCGCGTGCATAACAAGGGTGAGGTGGAAACGTTGCACGAATGCGTCGGCGACTGGTGCGGCCGAATCGACATCGCCGTGGAGGACGGCATCGTCACGTTGACGGGCGAGGTGATCAGCCTGACCCACAAGCGCCTCGCCGGGGCTGTGGCCTGGTGGGTGCCCGGCACGCGCGACGTGATCAACGAGCTGGCGGTGCGGCCCCAGGAGGACGACAACGACGACGAGGTGACCGACGCGGTGCGCTGGCTGTTCGAGACGGATCCCCATGTCCATGCCGACAACATAGGCGTGAAGACGCGCAATTTCGTCGTCACCCTGGACGGGGTGGTCGGCAGCGAGACCGAGCGCCGCCGCGCCGAGAACGATGCCTGGTGCGTGTTCGGCGTTGATGACGTGGTAAACAGAATCGAGGTGAGGCCGCTGTAGGCGGGACCTACACTGCCCGCAGTTGCGGACGCTGGCGCTGCGGCGGGCGCGGCGCCCCGTCATGCTCGTCGCCGGCCAGCGCCCGACAGCTCGCTGCGCATTGCCGGCAGGAGCGTTCGCAGTCCTCCAGTCCGCACAGGCCGGCGCAACTGTCGGCGCAGGCCTCGCAGATTTCCGCACAGGCGGCGCACACGCGCCGGTAAAAAGGTGTGCCGGCCAGCAGGAAGTTGGCAGTGGTGCGGCACAGGTCGGAGCAGGCCATCATCAGGCGGAAATGCTCCGCTTGCACGTGCCGGCCGCCCCGCTGCAGGCACAGGTTCATCGCCAGCTGTAGACAGATGCCGCAGCATGCCAGGCAGTCCTGGATGCAGCGCTGCAGGGCGAAGACGGGTGTGGTGTGCTTCATCGGGAAGGGCTCCGGTCCACTGCTTGCCCCCGCCTGTAGCAACCATCATGCCAGCCCCGGCGCCCTTAAATGGGGGTGGAACGGGTGCTTGTGCAGCGCACGGGATGGAAATTTTTGCACGGCTGGTGCACAACTTGCATCAGCGCGCCAGCATCCCGGCATCGGCGGTGCCCGCCGGCAATTGACACCCGTCAACCCTGCCCGCCGCGGCCTGTGGTTAGCTTGATTGCGGAACAATGGCGAAGAAGGAGGGCGCGCGTGGAGGGCGTGTTCGGGCTCGGTGACGACCTCGGGCCGGCAAGAGTGATCCATGTGCATGAACCGGCGCTGGGCCTCAAGGCGGTGCTGGTGGTGGATAACGTGGCGCGCGGCCCGGCCATCGGCGGGCTGCGCATGGCGCCCGATGTGAGCGTCGAAGAATGCTTTCGGCTTGCCCGCGCCATGACCCTGAAGAACGCCGCGGCGGGTCTGGCCCACGGCGGCGGCAAGTCGGTGCTGGTGGGCGACCCGCGCATGCCGCGTGAGCGCAAGGAGGCCCTGATCCGCGCCTTCGCCCACGCTTTACGCAACGAAGCGGACTACATCTTCGGCCCCGACATGGGCACCGACGAGACCTGCATGGCCTGGATCAAGGACGAGATCGGCCGCGCCCTGGGGCTGCCCGAAGCGCTGGGCGGCATCCCCCTCGACGAGATCGGCGCCACCGGCTGGGGGCTCGCCCAAGCGGCCGAGATCGCGGCTGCCCACATCGGGCTGCGCCTGCAAGGAGCGCGCGTGGCGGTCCAGGGTTTCGGCGCCGTGGGCAGGCATGCGGCGCGCTTTCTCGCCGCCCGCGGCGCGGTGCTGGTGGCCGCCTCCGATAGCCGCGGCACGCTCGCCGACCCGCGTGGCATCGACGTCGCCGAGCTTTGCCGCATCAAGGAGGCCGGTGGCAGCGTGTGCGACTATGCCGGCGGCAAGACGCTCGACGGGGCAGCGGTGATCGGTATCGAGTGCGACATCTGGATCCCGGCGGCGCGGCCCGACGTGATCCGCGAAGACAACGTGGATCGACTCAACACCCGGCTGGTGCTGCAGGGGGCCAACATTCCCTTCACGCCGGGCGCCGAGCAGACGCTGCACCAGCGCGGCGTGTTGGTGATTCCCGACTTCATCGCCAATGCCGGCGGCGTCATCTGCGCGGCGATGGAATACCGCGGCCTGACGCAGAGGGCCGCCTTCGCCGCGATCGAGGAGAAGATCCGCGCCAACGTCGAAGCGGTGCTGGCCGAGGCGAAGGCAAAGGCGCTCGCGCCGCGCGAGGCGGCGCTGCGCCTTGCCACGGCGCGCCTGCGTTCGGCGATGAAGGCGCGGCGCTTCAACATCATGTGAGAGGGCGGCCAATTTGCCAGACGCCCCCTCCCGTGCCTGCACGACTTGCATCAGCGCCGCACCAGCAGGAACACCAGCAACAGGTTGATCAGGACCAGGGCCACCGCCAGCGCGCGCCAGAAGCGCGCCGGGTCGCGGCTGGCCAGCGGCGTGCGGCGCGGCACGCGCAGGCGGCTG
>JBMOQT010000127.1:0-9543 GCA_049320945.1 Pseudomonadota bacterium | reverse complement strand
GACGGCGCGATCGGTGCGACCGGCGGCCAAGGCGGCCAGGCCAGTGGCGGGCAAGGCGGCACGGGCGGTATCGGCAATGGCGCCGAGGGGCACGGTGCGACCGGCGGAGCCGGCGGCAACGGCGGCAACGGCGGCAACATCGTGGTCGATGCCGGGACATTCAACATGTCCAACAGCATGAGTGGCAGCTTGAGCAACAGCGCCGGCATCATCCTGTCGAGCCAGAACAGCGGCTTCGCCTCCCTGGTGCAACAAAGCGCCAACGTCCAGGCCAACCTGAACGTCGGGCGTCAATAAGCGCACGAATTCGCCGCGGGACTCGGTCCTGCGGCGTTTTCGCGCCACGGGAGAATCATCATGTCCCGATATGCCACAGTATTGATTGCGGCGAGCCTCGCTGCCCTGGCCATGCCTTGTGTTGCGGCCGAGCCCTCGCCTCCTGCCGGCGCCCCTGCCCGGAAGGCGACGCAACCGCGCCCCCCGACCGTGCAGCTCAGCCGGGAAATGGTGGTGGTGGCGCTGCTGGCGGCCCTGAAGCATGCGGCGAGCCAGCGGCAGGAGCGCCGGACCGCGCCTCCCCCATCATTGGACCAGTCGAAGCAGCAACCGGCTGTCGCAACGGCAGCCTCGCCGGCGCGACCCAAGCCGGCCGTGCGCGAACCGCAAAGAAAGTTCGAACCCGCCGTACGCGTGGCCCTCGCCGCGGACACGGCGACCGGCCAGTAAGAGGAGCGGCCATGAACACCGCCAACAGCGGAAGGACCGTCATGGGCGTCGACAAATCTTCCAGCTTTGCATGCGACAGGAGAACCGCCATGCTGCGGGCATCCCGCGTCGGATTGATGATCCTTGGTCTGGCCGCAGGCGTCGCTTATGGGAGCGATGAGGAGCTCGCGACCATCACCTGGCTTTCCACCGAGGCCGCGCCGGCGGCCACCGATTCAGGCGGACCAGTTCTCTGGCCGGGGCGGGCGCTCAGCGACGAGTCCCTGGCCGGCTACCGGGGCGGCGCCGAGCTCCAGATCAACGACACGGAAATCACCGGCAAGGTCGCCGACAACGCCGCCCAGAATCTCAAGACGGGAAGCAATTTCATCACCACGGGCGCGTTCGGCAATACCTCCGGGGTCCCGATAACCGTCCAGAACACCGGCAACAACGTCCTGATCCAGAACTCGACCACCATCAATCTCACGATCCAGTAGTCGCATCATGCACAAGCTTTGGAAGGCAGCAGCCCTGGCGTGCGCCGTTCTCGGCACGCCGGCATGGGCATTCGATCTGGCGGGGCCGAACGGCGGCTACTATTCGCTCAAGGTGAGCACCCTCAAGGATGCCAAGTCGCGGGGCGTCATTTTTCAGCAGTACGACTTCAGCTGCGGCTCGGCGGCATTGGCGACGCTGCTCACCTTCCACTACCGCCAGCCGGTGAGCGAACAGCAGGTGTTCCGCGCCATGTTCGAGCGGGGCGACCAGCAGAAGATCCAGCAGGAGGGCTTCTCCCTGCTCGACATGAAGCGCTATCTGCAGTCCCACGGCTTCCAGGCGGACGGCTTCGAAGCACCCCTGGAGCAGCTGGCCGCCGCAAACCTGCCGGCCATTGTCCTCATCACGGACAACGGCTACAACCATTTCGTAGTGATCAAGGGCATACGCCAGGGACGGGTGCTGATCGGCGATCCGGCGCTCGGCCTGCGCGCCATGCCCATTTCCGATTTCAAGGCGCTGTGGCGCAGCGGCATCCTGTTCGTCATCCACAGCCACCAGAACGTCGCACTGGCCAATATTCCGAACGAGTGGGCGGCCAAGCCGTTCGCGCCGATCGCCAGCGGTGAGTGGCGCGACATCAATCCCATACCCCTGCTGCGGCGCCAGCCCGGCGATCTCTTCTAGCAGGACAGAATCATGCGTGATAGTCAGATCAATTTCCTTTTGAAACTGTCATTTGCGTGCATGTGCCAAGTGGCAGTGAATGCGGTGGCGCAAGCGCCGCCGCCTGCGGCCGATACGGGCGCTTACGATTTCTTCGAGCCGCCCCTCGATGCTCCGGTGCATGCCGTGTTTCTCACCACGGCAGGCGATGCGGAGGAACAGGAGGCAGCCCGGCAGGAGGAGATGGCGTTCGCCCAGTGGGCCGTTGCGCCCTCCAGCAGCGGCTTCGGCGCCGGCCTGAAAGTGGTCTCAGCCGAAGTGCTGGACAATATGCGGGGTGGATTCGAGACGCCCCTGGGCAAGGTGAGCTTCGGCTTCGAACGGGCGGTCTATGTCAACGGCGAGCTGCTCGCCGCCCAGACGCTCAAGCTCACCATCACCAACGGCCTTCCCACAGCCACCCTGGGCGAGACGATCGTGCAGAACGTCAGCAGCGGCCTCCCCAGCGGCGAGGCTCTTGCCAAAGGGGCGCAGCAGCAGACCGTGGTGATCCAGGTCCCGGTGCGTCCTGCCGACCCGCCGCCCGTGCAGACCGGCTCGGGCAACGGCGGCACCGCCGGGAATCCCGGCAACGGGGTGCCGCCGCCCGCGATTCAGAACGCCTCCGGCAACGGCGTCGCCACTGGGGCTGCCGCCAACGGAGTGTCGCCGCCCGCGATACAGATTCCGGCACGGCCTGACGTGGGAACGGTGGTGGTGCAGAGCAGCTCCGGCAACGGCGTCCCCACCGGGGAGTCCCTCGCCAAGGGGGTGTCGCCTCCGGTGATCCAGACTCCGGCACGCCCCACCATCGGCGCCCTGGTGGTGCAGAACGGCTTCGGCAACGTGGTCACCACCGGGGATGTCGCCGCCGCAGCCTTGCCCCTAGTGGTCCAGAACACTCTGGACAATCAGACGATACGCACCGTCACGGTGATCAACGCCACGGTGCCGGCCATGAGCGCCCTGAACAGCATCAGCCAGATGCGCAGCCTCGGCGAAGCCATCGCCAACGCGGCGACGCGGCGTTAGCCTCCTCCTCCCCCTTCAAGGGGGAGGTTGAGAGGGGGATGGGTCTGCTGCTCAGAACGTGATGGGCATGCGCAGCGTCAGCTGGGTGTCGGGCGCGTCGCGCGTGGTGCCCACGCCCAGGGACACGTTGACGGACTTGTTTGGCGCGAAGCGATAGGAATAGCCCAGCAGCAGCGTGCCCAGCTGCACCCGCTGGGACAAGGGCGCATTCACGGCGTTGATCTTGGTCTTGCCCACCGAGGCGTGGTCGTAGCCGACGCTGAAGGACGACCTCTCGTTGATGGCCAGGCCCATGCCGAAGTTGAATCCGATGATGTCGCCCGCCTTGACGTCACCCACCTCGGAAACGCCCGTCGCCGTGTTGACGCTCACGTTTTTGCGTTCGAAGTTATACGTGTAGCTCAGGCCGCCGAACAGCACCGCAGGATCGCTGGGATAGATGAAGGTGATGCCCGGCTGCAGCGAGTAGAAGCCGGAGCCGGTGGGCAGCTTGGCGTCGAGCACCTGTCCTCCGGACAAGGGTACGACGACCTTGGATACCTCGAAGGGATCGAGGCCGGTGCGCGTCTTGAAGCGCAGCGAACCGACGTAATAAGGCCGGTCGAGGCCGCCCTCGTTCAACTGGTAGCGCGCCGTGAAGTCGATGTCGCCGAGGTGGGAGGTGCTGGTCTCATACAGGAAATCGCTGGCCTCGCCGCTGGCGATGGGGCGGGCCAGGGTGGAGTCGCTGCGGTACACATAGGGCACGCGTGCCTCCACCTCGAAGCGGTTGGTGATACCGTAGCGGCCGGTGAGGGCGGCGGTGAAGGAGTTGCGCTTGATCTCGCGCACATCGACGACGCCGATCAGGATCGCGGGAATGATGGTGTAGCCGACGAGCGCGATGCGGCTGCCCGAGGAATAGGCGTATTGCAGCGACGGCTCGAGCACCACCTGCCCGCGCGGTGTGAGCACGCCGCGCTGCTCGAAGATGGGCGCCACCTGGGGAGCGCGGGTCTCGGCGGGCGGCTGGCCCACCGGGGCGGTAGGCTCCTGGGCCGGCGCCTGGGCCATCACGGCGGCGCCGGTGCCCGTGCCCCGCACCCGTCCCAGCAGGGCATTGATCTTGTTCTCCGTCTCCAGCAGCGCCTGGCGCGTGCGCTTGAGCTGGGCTTCCTGCTCGGCGAGATTGCGCTTCTCGATCTCCAGCCGGCGCACCTGCTCTTCCAGTGCCTTGCGCAAGTCGTCGCTGGCCGCATCGGCCGCGGAAGCGCCCTGATGGGCAAACGCCAGCGTGCCCAGCAACAGCATGCCCGCGGTGCTGCCGGTGATGTTCTTTCTCTTCACCATTGACCCCCCCCTCACATGGATAGGCATCGTAATTCTATACGATGCCTGCGTTTGACGGACGGCAATATCTTTTCCCGATGGGGATCTATTATGCATTTACCCGCCACGATTCCACAATCGCCCGCCATGCTCGACAGAGAGCACGGTTTTCGGAGGCTGCTCCATGAGAGACATCCTGCTTGCCTTTCTCTTTGCGCTCTACATGGACGGACAGCCCGCTCAGGCGCCCGACTCGCGCACCTCGAAGATTTGTACCTATCTGGAATATGTGGGTCCATCGAGTGCCGGCATCCCGCTCTTGAGCGTATGCTCGGCGATTCCCCTCAAGGACGAGACGGAGTCCGTGCTGGGCCGCGGCAAGGCATTGGAGTTGCGAAACCTGCTGCTCGGTCCATCGGAGGCGCAGCGCTTCGCCGGGCACGCCCACGACCTGCTGCTCGGCGGCTACGTCGCGCGCCACCGCGGCCCCTTCGCGGCCGCCTACCGTCTGTCCATCGTCTCGGAGCGAGGAACCATGAGCGGCGAAATCGATCGGGCGGGCGCGCGCCAGGCCTTTGCGGCGCTCACACCGCTGCTCCCCGCCTCAAAGCCGTCCGCCAGGCGGATGCTTCAAGTCCACCTGCGCTTGCTTGAGGCAGGCTACTCGCCCTCTTCGAAATAAAACATCAGTTCGCGCCGCTCGCCCGGGCGGATGCTCACGGACTTCCGTTGCGTCTTTCCGCCGTAGCCGACCTCCACCTGGTAGGCGCCCGGGGTCAGATCCGCCAGAAGCCACGGGCCGTCGAGGGTAAGCTGCAGCACGGCCTTGCCGGCCCGGTCGGTGATCTTCACCTCGGCCCCCGACAGGTAAGTGCCTGAGCCCCGGGCGGCGGTCGCCAG
Source organism: Pseudomonadota bacterium (assembly GCA_049320945.1). GTDB lineage: Bacteria > Pseudomonadota > Gammaproteobacteria > Burkholderiales > Rhodocyclaceae > DYIB01. The sequence goes on along the minus strand of JBMOQT010000127.1, from coordinate 4,392 downwards.
CCGCAGGGCGAAATCGGACCGCCGCTTCTGCATCTCGTCGCGCTCGTCGACGGAAATGCCGCCGCTCAGGTAGGCGCGGCCCTGGACCGTCTGGCCCTCGGCGGCGGCCGCGGCATGGCCGATCAAGATGGCGGCGGCCAGAAGCAGCGGCGGCACCAAGGAATATTGCGTCTTCTTCATGGCATTCTCCTTGACGTTGGCATGACAGGCGCTACCCGCAGGCGGCGGCGCGCGTGCCCGTCACGCCCTCGCGCTCGCCGAGCAGCGCCTCGATGCGGCTGCGATCGAGATCCTCCTCCTTCTCCAGCGCCTCGACCAGGCGCTCCAGGGCCGCGGCGTGCTGCCTGAGCGCGTCCGCCGCGCGCTGCTGCGCCCCCTCGATCAGGTCGCGCACTCCCTGGTCCACCGCCTGGGCCGAGGATTCCGAGAAGCGCCGCGGCTGCGCGATCTCGCGCCCGAGGAAGGGATGCTCCTCGCTGTCGCGCAGGTCCACCGGTCCGACCGTCTCCGACATGCCCCAGCGCGCCACCATGGAGCGCGCCAGGGCCGTGGCCTGGCGAATGTCGTCGTCGGCCCCCGAGCTGACGCTGCCCAGCAGCTGGCGCTCCGCCGTCCTGCCGCCGAGCATCACCGCCAGCCGGTCCCTCAGGTACTCTTCCGGCAGGGTGTGGCGCTCGCGCTCGGGAAGCTGCTGGGTGCCGCCCAGGGCCCGTCCCCGGGGAATGATGCTGACCTTGTACAGGGGATCGGCGTGAGGCAGGAAATAGGCCACCACCGCATGACCCGCCTCGTGCACCGCGAGCCGGTGCCGCTCGTCGGGCTGAATGGCGAGCGTTCGGGTGCTGCCGAGGACCACCTTGTCGCGTGCCTCGTCGAAGTGGCGATGGGCGACCCGGTCCCGTTCCTCCCGCGCCGCCAGTATCGCCGCCTCGTTCACCAGGTTGCGCAGGTCGGCGCCGGAGAAACCGGGCGTGGCGGCCGCGATCTGCCGCAGGTCCACGTCCTGGGCCAGGGGCACCTTGCGGGTGTGGACCCCGAGGATGGCCTCCCGGTCCTTGCGGTCGGGAAGATCGAGCACCACATGCCGGTCGAAGCGCCCCGGCCGCAGCAGGGCGGGATCGAGCACGTCGGGGCGGTTGGTGGCCGCCAGCACGATCACCGCCTGGTGCGGCGTGAACCCGTCCATCTCCGCCAGGATCTGGTTGAGGGTCTGCTCCCTCTCGTCATGCCCGCCGCCCAGTCCCGTGCCGCGCGTGCGGCCCACCGCGTCCAGCTCGTCGATGAACACGATGGACGGGGCCTGCTTCTTGGCCGCCTCGAACAGGTTGCGCACCCGGGCTGCACCCACGCCGACGAACACTTCGATGAATTCCGAACCGGAGATGGAGAAGAAGGGCACGCCCGCCTCCCCCGCCAGCGCCCGCGCCAGCAGCGTCTTCCCCGTCCCCGGCGGCCCCATGAGCAGTACGCCGCGCGGCACCTGGGCCCCCAGGCGCAGGAACTTGTCCGGCTGGCGCAGATAGTCCACCAGCTCCTGGACGTCGCGCTTGGCGTTCTCCTGGCCTGCCACGTCGGCAAAACTCACCTGCGGGCGCTCGGCCGTGCGCACCACGCTCTGCAGAAAGCGCTGCAGATCGCTGCCCATGCCGAAGCCGCCGCCGACGATGCGCGCCGTGCGCCAGAAGGCCAGGGCGAGCAGGCCCAGCAGCAGCAGCCAGGGCAGCCAGTAGATGAGGGCCCCCGTCCCCCGCGCCGCCTCCACGTTTACCTGGACCTTGGCACGCTCCAGCATGGGCAGCAGCTCGGCGTCGCCCATGGCAGGCACGTGGGTGGCGAACCAGGTGCTCTTCCTGCCGTCGCGGCCGATCGCCTGTTCCGCCCGCAGGCGCCCATATACCCGGCCGTCCTGCAGGGTGATCTCCGCCACCTGGCCGGCGGCGACCCGCTCCTTGAAATCGCTGTAGCTGATCTCCACCATGCCCAGGTCCGGCAGAAGCAGCCGCAGCAGCATGAACAGCACCAGGATCGCCGCAAAGTAGACCAGTCCCCGCCACAGGCGGCCGTTCGGGACAGGCGATTGATCCGGTTGTGGCATGGTCTCAGGCCGGCGACGGCGAACGTCCCGGCGTGTCCCGATGGGCGCGACCGATTCCCGCCCGCCCCGAAATGTGCACCGTGCCCGGCTGTCCCAGTGCCCCCTCCACCTCGACGGACACCGGCAGGAAGCACCGCAGGACATGGGCGTTGGTCAGCAGATGCTGGGTGATGCGGCAGGGGGCGAGCTCGGAGGTGCCCGGCGCGAAGCACAAGGGCAGCAGCAGCTGGTCCGCCAGGTGCTCGTCGATCGCGCCGCCGCTGGCGAGACCGTCCAGCAGCGCCTGCAGCGCCTCGTCCGCCACCGTTTCGGCCGGCTTGCCCAGGGCGCCCAGGCTGCCGTAACACAGGCGGCCGTTGTCGAATTCGGCCGCCAGGATCACGAAATTGCCCCTCGATACGGATTCCAGCTCGCAGGTGCGTACATCGATGGGCACGCCGAGGGCGGCGAGCCGCTCCTGCACGCGCACCTGCTCCCTCTGGGCGATGGCTGCCGGCAGGCTGCCCACGCCCGCCAGGCCGCGTATGCGGATGAGCCTGCCGCGCTCGACCAGGTGCAATGCCTTGAGTGCGCCTGCCGGTTCGATCCATGCCCCCACGGATCCGCCGCCCCGCGGATAGAAACCCGGCCGCGTGAGCGCCAGCTCTCCCCGAAAACCGGCGGCGCGCAGCCAGGGCAGCCACTGCCACTCCAGGTAATGAAAGCAGGGACTCCAGGGCACGTGGGTGCCGCCGCCAAGGGTCACATGGGATGGTCCCCCGGCGAAGGCAAGGGGCACGAAGAGGGTCTGGAGGACGAGGCTGGTGGCGCCGGCGGTGCCGATATCGAAGGCATAGTCCCCCGCCTCGAGGGCATTGGGGGAAAAGGTCACCTGCCTGGAGCCCAATTCCGCCCCCGTTATCTGCGCCCTGCCCACGACGGCCGCCGCGTGCAAAGCCTTCAGGTGCTGGGGCTGCAGTCCCGGCTTGGGCCGGCTGGCACGGACGTTGGAGAGCCGCACCGGCGAGCCGGTGATCAGCGACAAGCTCAAGGCGCTGCGCAGGATCTGCCCGCCGCCTTCGCCGAAGGACGCGTCAAGATCGATCACGCAGGCTCGAGGCCGGATCATCCCGGGGCAGCTTGGGAATCCGGGGCGCATTCGGCATCATGATGTGAATCACCGGTCTGGGGCTCAGCACGCGCACCTCGGCCTTGGCGCCGGCCACGAACGGCGCCAGCAGCGCGATCTCCGCCAGGCCGCCGATGGCGGCAATCCGCTCCAGCAGCTCGGCTCCGCCGGCCACGTCAAGCAGTTCGGGCATGCCCGGTCGGCCCTCGCCCAGGCTGCGCCACAGCACGTGGTGGTAGTCGGGCGACAGCAGGATGTCGGCGCGGCCCCATTGGCGCAGCGCCGCCTCCGCCGCAGCGACAGACTCCCTGCCCCGCCAGGTGATCCTGTCTTCGATCATGCCTGCGACATCCCGCCGGCGCTCTCAGGTCTTGTGTCCGCCTACGCCCTTGTTGTGCGGTCCGCTTGCCTGCTCCCAGGGGCTTTGACCCGAGCGATCGGCCACCACCCGGCAGCGGGCCTGACCCTGACTGCGATCGAAGCCGTTGCCGACATTGAACGCGCGCAGGTTCTCCATGGTGTCCGGCCCGCCGGCGGAGGTGTTTTCGATCTTCCAACCGAATTCCGAGTCCTGGCGCCCGTAGTGGAGCCGGTTGATCCACGCGCCGCATTCATCGACGCGCCACAGGGCGGGGTCCTGACCGGCGGCGACCCGCGCATGTTCCCACACTTGCTGAACGATCTCTTCTCTGAGCGCCATCCTTTTCCATCCTTCCGGCCTGGCGGGAACCCCCGCCCCCCAGCCGCACCCGTCATTCCAGAACGAAGGTCACCTTCAGATCCACCCGGAACTTGCTGATCTGGCCGTTATCGACCACCACCTGCTGTTCCTTGATCCAGGCACCCTTGATGTTGCGCACGGTCTTCGAGGCGATCTGCAGCCCCTGGCGGACGGCATCCTCGAAGCTCTGGTTCGATTCCGCGCTGATTTCGATGACCTTGGCGACCGACATGACATTCTCCTTTCCTGAAGAGTGGATAACGGCCCGGGGCAGCGCCGGGCTCTAAACTCAATCTAGACCGGCCCCGCGCGCCTGTCATGACAAATATCAAACGGCCCCGGTCGGTCCTAGTCCATCACCCGCCAGCTGCCGTCCGGCTGGCGGCAGGCGGTGCCGTACACCTTGTCCTTCTTGCCGGCCACCACGGCGTCCACCGTGTATTCGCGGCACGGTCCCTGGGCGGTGTC
>JBMOQT010000126.1:0-9559 GCA_049320945.1 Pseudomonadota bacterium | reverse complement strand
ACCCCTGGCGGCAGGCCAGGCGAAGGAGCTGGGGCTGGTGGATGCGGTAGTGGAGGGGGATGTGATCGACGGCGCGCTCGCCTTCGCCCGCGATCTCGTCGCCCGCGCCGCGCCCGTGCGCCGCACCGGCGAGCTGCCGGCGCGTGGCACCGAGGACGCCGCGGCCCTGTTCGAGCGCAAGCGCGCGGAGATCGCCAGGACCATGCGCAACCGCCGCGCCCCCCAGGCCCTGCTGGAGGCCCTGCAGGCGGCCGCCACCCTGCCCTTCGACGAGGGTCTGCGCATCGAAGCTGCGCTCAGCGCCGAGCTGGAACGGGCCACCGAGGCCCGGGCGCTGCGCCACCTGTTCTTCGCCGAGCGGGAGGCGCGACGCATCCCGGGACTTCCCGCCGACACCCGGGCGCGGCCCGTGGCGCGGGTGGGCATCGTCGGCGCCGGCACCATGGGCGGCGGCATCTGCATGTGCTTCGCCAACGCCGGCCTGCCGGTCACCCTGGTGGACGCCTCGGCCGAGGCCCTGGAGCGGGGGCTCGCCACCGTCCGCAAGAACTACCAGCGCTCAGTGGACCGGGGCAGCCTCTCCGCCGCCCAGATGGAAGAGCGCCTGGGGCGCATCACGCCCACCCTGGACTATGCCGCCCTGGGCCAGGCCGACCTCATCGTCGAGGCGGTGTTCGAGAACCTGGCACTGAAGAAGGAGATCTTCGCCTGGCTGGACAGGGTCGCCAAGCCCGGCGCGGTGCTGGGCACCAACACCTCCACCCTGGACATCGACGACATCGCCGCCGCAACGAACCGCCCCCAGGACGTGATCGGCCTGCACTTCTTCAGTCCGGCCAACGTCATGCCCCTGCTGGAGATCGTCCAGGCGCGGCGCACGGCGCCCGAGGTGCTGGCCACGGCCCTGGAGGTGGCCAAGACCATCAAGAAGACCGGCGTGGTGGCCAAGGTGTGCTACGGCTTCATCGGCAACCGCATGATGGACCCCTATGGGCGCGAGGCGGAGCGCTGCCTGCTGGAGGGCGCCACGCCCGAGCAGGTGGATGGCGCCCTGGAGGAATTCGGCATGGCCATGGGCATCCTGGCCGTCTATGACCTGGCGGGGGTGGACATCGGCCATCTGACGCGGGTGGAGCGCAAGCATCTGCTGCCCGACGATGCCACCTTCTACCGCCCCTCGGCCATGCTCACGGAGCGCGGCTGGCTGGGCCAGAAGCGCGGCCGCGGCTATTACCGCTACGACAATCCCGAGCGGCGCCGCACCCCCGATCCGGAGGTGGTAGCCCTGCTGCACGAGGAAGGCCGCCGCCTGGGTGTGCCCCAGCGCCAGCCCGACGCCAACGAGATCCGCGAACGCTGCCTCTACGCCCTGATCAACGAGGGCGCGCGCCTGCTGGAAGAAGGCATTGCGCTGCGCGCCAGCGACATCGACGTGGTCTATTGCGCCGGCTACGGCTTCCCCCGCTACCGGGGCGGGCCCATGTTCTATGCCGACACGGTGGGCCTCAAGACCATCTACGACCGCATCCTCGATTTCCGGCGCGAGCTCGACCCGCGCTACTGGCAGCCGGCGCCGCTGCTGGAGAAACTGGCCCTGACGGGCGGCAGCTTCGCCCAGTGGCAGGCCCAACAGTCCTCGGACAGACCCATCCCCACCCCGGCCCTCCCTTTGAAGGGGAGGGTGAGAATGGCGGCCCTTCCGGCCGGAGAGTCGAACCCATGAACGCTTACATACCCTACGGCATCTACTGGTCCACGCCCTTCGCCAAGTGGCAGGGGAGTCTCGCCCATCTGCACAGCATCCGGCTCGCCGCGCGCACCGCGCAGCAGGCGCTGGCGGCGCGGCGCTTCCCTCAGGACAGGATCGACCTGGGCATCCTGGGCATCACCGTACCCCAGGCCAACAGCTTCTACGGCCTGCCCTGGCTCACCGGCATGATGGGCCTGGAGGCCGTGGCCGGTCCCACGGTGAACCAGGCCTGCGCCACCGGCGCGCGGGTGCTGCAGATGGCCGCCCAGGAAGTGGCGGCGGGCAGCGCCGCCTGCGCCCTGGCGGTCACCGCCGACCGCTGCTCCAACGGCCCGGTGGTCTATTACCCGGACCCCTCGGCGCCGGGCGGCACCGGCAGGACGGAAGCCTGGGTGCTGGACAACTTCGGCCACGATCCCCACGCCCGGAACGCCATGCTGGACACCGCCGAGAAGGTGGCGGCGCGCTATGGCATCAGCACGGGGGAGCAGCACGAGGTGGTGCTGCGCCGCTACGCCCAGTACCAGGAAGCCCTGGCGGCCGAGCGCGCTTTCCAGCGGCGCTACATGCAGGAAGTGACGATCACCGACGCCGGCTTCCGCAAGGAGACGGGACGGCTTTCGGCCGACGAGGGCATCTTCGCCACCACCGCCGAGGGGCTCGCCCGCCTCAAGCCGGTGAAGCCCGAGGGCACCGTGACGTTCGGCAGCCAGACCCATCCCGCCGACGGCAACGCCGGCGTCATCGTCACGCGCCGGGACATCGCGCGGGAAGCGGCCCTGGACCCGGCCATCGAGGTGCAGCTGCTGGGCTTCGGCATGGCCCGGGCCGAGAAGGGCCACATGCCGATGGCGCCGGTGCCGGCGGCCCGGGCGGCGCTGCGGGCGGCGGGACTGGCCATCGGCGACATCGACGCGGTGAAGACCCACAATCCCTTCGCCGTGAACGACATCGTGTTCGCCCGGGACACGGGCTTCCCCCTGGAGAAGATGAACAACTACGGCTGCTCCCTGATCTGGGGCCATCCCCAGGGGCCGACGGGCATGCGCTGCGTCATCGAGCTGATCGAGGAACTGGCCTCGCGCGGCGGCGGCACGGGCCTGTTCACCGGCTGCGCCGCAGGCGACTCGGCCATGGCGCTGGTGTTGCGGGTGGGGTAGGTAGCGCCCGGCTGTATATGAAAAGGGCGGGAACGTGCCCGCCCTTCTGTTTCCCGGTCGGCCTGAAGGCCGACCTACGGCGCCTCAGGCGCTGGGATGATGGTGGTCATGCCACCACTTGGCGAATCCCAGGTCTTGGGCCATCGCCCAGGTGGCCAGGGCCGTCACCAGCGCGCCGGTAATGACGGCGTTGAGCGCCGGCATGTTCTGGGCGGTGAAGCCGAGCACCCATGGCGACAGCATCAGCCAGAAGCCGAACACCATGTTCATCCACTCTTCCCGCGCCTTGAGCGAGTAGATCGCCAGGGCCGCGAAGAGCATGATGGCGACTCCCATCAGGTAGGCGTTCCAGGCCGGCATCGCCATGTCGGTGAAGCCCAGCACCCAGGGCGATACGAACAGCCACAGACCCAGGACCAGGTTGGTCCAGTCCTGCCATCGTTTGGCATCCATATTGACCTCCTTTCATGGTCCTACTCAACCACTTAGATCGGCTTAGCGCGCCAAATGTTTCCGGCTGCCGCCCGCCTTGTCCACCAGGCTGTCCAGGGCCTGGCCCAGGGTGGGCCGCTCCTGCCGGAAGTACACCCCCAGGGCGGGCGCCTCCTGATTCATGGCCTCCGCCATGGCCGCCTGCAGGTCCGAGGGGTCGTGCCCGGCGGGCAGGTCGCGCACCTGCAGGTCCAGGTTGCCATAGGTGCGGTTGGTCTTGTCGAAGGTGACGCAGGGCGACAGGATGTGCAGGTAGGAGAAGCCGCGGTGAGCGATGGCCTGGCGGATCAGGTCCAGGAGCTGGGCCGGCCGTCCGGCATAGGCCTGGCCCACCCAGCTGGCGCCGTAGGCCAGCACCATGAGCAGGGGGTTCAGGGGCCGGTCCGGGTTCTCGTAGGGGGAGGTCGGCGTCTTGAAGCCCAGGGCCGAGGTGGGCGAGGTCTGGCCCTTGGTCAGGCCGTAGATGCCGTTGTCCAGCAGCAGGTAGGTGATGTCCACGTTGCGCTTGCAGGCGTGGGGCAGATGGCCGCCGCCGATGGCAAAGCCATCGCCGTCGCCGCCCACCGCCAGCACCGTCAGGGCCTCGTTGGCGGTCTTCACCCCGGTGGCCACGGGCAGGGCCCGGCCGTGCAGGGTGTGGAAGCCGTAGGTATTCACGAAGAAGGGAAAGCGCGATGAGCAGCCGATGCCCGAGACGATCACCGCCTCGTGGTTGGCGATGCCCTCGCGCTTGAGCGCCGTGGTGACGCCATCCACGATGGCGAAATAGCCGCAGCCGGGGCACCAGGTGGGCAGGGTCTTGGAGCGGTAGTCGAGGCGCCCGCTGTCCTGGATTTCCGCGAGCTTGTCCTCGAGGAAGATGGGTCTGGCGAAGTCGTTCATGGTCACTCCTTCATGCCACGCGCACCGGCCGGCGCGCCTCAATGCGGCCCGCCAGGCGGCGGATCTCCTGCAGGATGTCTTCCACCGGCATGGGCGTACCGGGCACCCGGTCCAGGCGCTCCACGCGCCGTCCCACGTTGGCCTGCAGCAGGTTGGCGAACTGGCCCTGGTAGTTCACCTCGGGTACCAGCACGGCTGCGCAGTCGTCCATGAAGGCCGCCACTGCGTCGGCGGGGAAGGGGGACAGCATCACCACCTTCATGGCCGCGCAGCGTATGCCCTCGGCCCGGGCCTTGTGCATGGCCTCCAGGCATTCGCCGAAGGTGGAGCCCCAGGCGATCAGACCCACGTCCACCTTGCCCTCGTCGCCGAAGCGCTTGTAGTGGGTGAAGTCCGGATGCCTGAGCGCCGCCTTGAGCTTCTGGTGGCGCTTGTGGCTCTGGGCCTGGTGGTTCTCCGGCTGGTCGTTGGGCCGGCCCAGCTCGTTGTGCTCCAGGCCCGTGGCCACGTGCATGCCCTCCCGGGTGCCGGGCACGGCGCGCGGGCTGATGAAATCCTCGGTCAGGCGGAAGCGCTTGTAGCCCTCCCCCAGCTCCCCCTTCTCGGCATAGCGGGTCAGGTCCGGCTCGAAGGGCGGGCGTGCCGGGAAGGACACGGTCTCGTAGCGGTTGGACAGGTAGAGGTCCAGGAGCACGATCACGGGCACCTGGTAGGCCTCGGCCATCTCGAAGGCCTTGCCGGCGCAGCGATAGCAGCCTTCCACATTGGTGGGTGCGATGACGATGCGCGGCGCGTCGCCGTGGCCGCCGTACACCGCCATGTGCAGGTCCGACTGCTCGTGCTTGGTAGGCATGCCCGTGGCCGGCCCGCCGCGCTGGGATACGAACACCACGCAGGGCACCTCGGCGATCACCCCCAGGCCCAGCATCTCCGCCATGAGGGCCAAGCCCGGGCCGGAAGTGGCGGTGGCGGCACGCGCCCCGGCGTAGCCCGCGCCCACGGTAGCGGAGATGGCGGAGATCTCGTCCTCGGTCTGCAGCAGGCGCGCGCCGCGCTTGGGCATCTCGGCGGCGAGACGCTCCATGATGGAGGTGGCGGGTGTGATGGGATAGCCGAAGAAGGCCTCGATGCCCGCGTCCAGGCAGCCGCGCACCACGGCGGCGTTGCCGTTGATCATGACCACCTTGGCGCCGTTGCCGGCGCTCCCGGCCACCGGCCCGAAGCTCACATCGTCCAGCTTGTAGGTGCCCTGCCCGGCGGCGTAGCCCTCCTGGAAGGCCGCCTCGTTGCTCTGAGCCACTTCCGCCTTCTTCTTGAACTTGCCGCCGATGCCTTCCATGAAGGGCTGTGCCGGCAGCCCGAACAGGCCGGCGAGGAAGCCCAGGGCGACGATGTTGCGCGCCTTGTTGGCGCCCGTGGCCTTCTCCGACAGCTCGCGCAGGGGCACGCCGTAGGGCAGCTGGCCGGGCAGGATGTGGGCGCTGATGTGGCCGCCCTCCGGTACCGGGCGGATGGAGCCGGACTCGTAGATCACCGCGCCGCTGTCGCGCACCTCGCCCACGTGGGGAATGGCGTGGCTGTCGTCCAGGGAGATGAGCACGTCGGAGCGCTGCTTGAGGGAATAGGCCTGCTCGGTGGTGATGCGCATGCGCGCGATGCATTTGCCGAAGCCGCGGATCTCCGCCGGATAGACGTCGAAGCTGATCACCTTGTAGCCGATGCCCGCCATGACGTTGCGCAGGATCTCCCCGGCGGCGATGGTGCCGTCGCCGGCCGAGCCGCAGATGGCGATCTGGATGTCGGTTGCCGGCGTCATTCGCTGGGTCATCATTCGTACTCCCAGAAGGGGGAATGGAGCCGGCCGTCGGGCCGGATATGGAGCTGCTCGTCCTGGGCCGGACGGAAGGGCTCGGCGCCGCCGGTCATGTTGCGCGCGGCGAGTTCCCCCATGGCGCGCACGTTCTTCCAGCCGTAGTAGAAGCGGTACTTGCGCTCCGCGTCGGACCAGATCTGGCATACGTCGCCGGCGGCGTAGATGGCCTCGTCGGTGGTGCGCAGGGCCTCGTTCACCAGCAGGCCGCGCTCGATGTCCACGCCCGAGCCGAGCATGAACTCCACCGAGGGCACCAGGCCGAAGAAGGGCATCACCACGTCGCCGCGCAGATCGGAGCCGTCGCGGAACACTACGCGCCGCGCCGGCATGCCGCGCGCCCCCTGCTCGATGGCGGCGATGCCGCCGGCCGCCACCCCGTCCACCAGGGCGATGCCCATGCCGGCCAGGGCGGCGAGCAGCGCCGGCCGCTCCCCTTCGGTGACCTCGTGGGGCCAGAAAGTGTGGGGGCCGGTCACCAGGCTCACCCGGTAGCCGGTGTCCACCAGGGTGCGGGCGAGATCCAGGCCGATCATATCGCCGCCCAGCAGCACCGCGTGGCCGCCCTCGGGCAGCTGCTGCTTCACCCCCATGGCCTCGGTGAAGCTGGCGAAGCGCTGCATCAGGGGGCGGAAGTCCGCCAGTTCTTCCGGCAGGTAGGCGCGCCCGCCGGAGGCCACCAGCAGGGTGTCGAAGGCCACGTCCTCCTTGTGCTCCAGGGCCAGCACGCGCCGCCGCGCGTCCACGTTGGCCACCCGGCAGTTGCGCCTCAGGATGATGTGCTGCTCCTCGTAATAGGACGGCGGATACACCAGGAACTCGCGCCAGTCCTGGCGGCCGCGGAACACCTTGGGCAGGTCGTAGCGGTTGTAGAAGGGCAGGCTGGACAGGGTGAAGATGGTGATGCGGCTGTCCGGGTCCCGTTCCCGCAGGGTGGCGGCCGCCTGGCTGCCGGCCACCCCGCTGCCCACCACCACGTGATGCTTCGCCTTGGCTGCGGCTGCCATCAGTTGTCCACCTCCACCAGCTGGCAGCGGGAGATCGAGATGCAATGCACCGGACAGGCGGTGAAGCAGGCGCCGCAGCGGATGCATTCGTTGTTGTCGATCCAGATGGCCGCCACCTTGTTCCACTCCTTGGTCTCCACCAGCCGCCCCACGCCGCCCTCCTGGGGTTCCACGCCGGAGACCATCTTGATGCAGGCGCGCGGCGCCACGTCGATACAGGCGCGGCAGAAGATGCAGCGGTCCACGTCGATGTGGTAGCGCAGGTTGCACAGGTAGCAGCGCTTGGCCTCCTCCAGGGCCGTGGCCCGGTCCATGCCCGTCTCCACTTCCAGCTGCAGCCGGTGGGTGCGCTCGCCCAGGGGGGCGGTGGGCATGTGCTGGCGCGGAATGAAGTCGAAGGCGCGTTCCCGCAGCGGCCCCTTGACCGGCTCGATGCGCACCGCCTGGCGGCGCCGCTCGCGCCCCATGAGCCAGGTGTCGATGCGCCGGGCGATGGCGCGGCCGTGGCCCACCGCCTCCACCACCGTGGAGGCGCCGCGCACGTAGTCGCCGGCGGCGAACAGGCCGCCCACGGAGGTCATGCCGTCGTCGCCGATGCGCATGTTGCCGTGGCGGTCCAGCTCCACCTTGACCCCCAGGTGGTCGTGCACCGTCTGCTGGCCGATGGCGATGATCAGGGTGTCGCAGGGCTCGACGAATTCCGAACCGTCGATGGGAATGGCCTGGCGCCGCCCGCCGGTGCGCCAGCCGCCCAGGCGGTTCTGCACGAACTCGATGCCGGCGAGCCGCCCCTGGCCGTCATCCGCGAGCCCCACCGGCGTGCGCAGGCCCTTGATGCGCACGCCCTCGCGCTTGGCCTCGAAGATCTCCTCGCGGGTGGCCGGGATGTATTCCTCGGCGGTACGGATGTGGATGGTCACCTCCTCGGCGCCCAGGCGCACCGCCACGCGGGCGCAGTCCAGGGCCGTGAAGCCCGCCCCCACCACCGCCACGCGCCGGCCCACTTCCTTGGGCTGGCCGCGATGCATCTGCATCAGGAAGTCGAGGCCGTATTCGATGCCCCGCAGCTCCCGCGCCGGGTCCTTGCCCTGCCAGTCGCCGCGCAGCGGCAGGGGCACCGGCGCGGCGCAGCCGGTGGCGAGCAGCACTGCGTCATAACCATTGAGCAGCTCCGACACGGGCACCTCGCCCGCACCGCTGCCCACCGCCACACCCGTGCGCAACTGCACCCCCAGGCGCAGGGCGTTGTGCAGCTCCACGTCGAGGATTTCCCGCGGCAGGCGAAATTCCGGGATGCCGTAGCGCAGCATGCCGCCGGGCCGCTCCTCCCGCTCCAGGATCACCACGTCGTGGCCGAACAGGGACAGGTCATGGGCTGCCGCCACGCCGGCCGGCCCGCCGCCGACGATGGCCACGCGCTTGCCCGAGGGGGCGTAGAGCTTTTCCGTGATGCGATGCCCGGCGTCCTTGAGATCGGCGGCGACCCGCTTCAGATGGCAGATGGCGACCGGGTCGCCGTTGCCCGGCCAGCCGTGGCGGCAGGCCGACTCGCAGGGGCGTGAGCAGATGCGCCCCAGCACCCCGGGCAGGACGTTGGCCTCCCGGTTGATCTCATAGGAATGGCCGTAGCGCTCTTCGATGATGTCGCGGATATAGGCGGGAACGTTGGTGCCGGCGGGACAGGTCGCCTGGCAGGGCACGTTCTGGCGCACCCAGGCGATGTCCCGCGGGTCGTCCGAGGTGAAGCTCCTTGCTTCGGGGACGGAATCGGCCGCGGGCGGCCGCACTGCCTCAGCTCTCATGTCTCCTCCAGGCGCGCGCAAGGCGCCGTGTCGTCGTGGTGACGGCCGGGCGGCAGGGTCGAGAACAACGGCGCGCCTGTCGCGGCGGCCCATCGTGCTGCTCCCGCTAGCTTAGGAGCAGAAGGAGAAAAGAAACTGATCTAGATCAAAAGGCGTTATATGGCCGGGGCGCGCATCCGCGGCGCAAAAAAAAGGCCGCCCGCCGCGGTCACGCGGCGCCGGCGGCCTTCCCGTGCCGGACGCGCTTACTTCTTCAGGTGCGCGTTGACGAACTTTGTCAGTTCGAACATGGAGGCCTGCTTCTTGCCGCCGAACAGTTCCTTCAGTTTTTCGTCGGCGTTGATCAGGCGCTTGTTGACGGCGTCCTGCAGCTTGTTCTTCTTGATGTAGTCCCATACCTTCTTGGTGACTTCGGTGCGCGGCAGCGGCATGGCGCCCACGATCGCGGACAGGACACCGCTCGGGGTCATCGGTGCCATGAAGGCGGGGTTGGGCTTGCGCTTGGCTGCTGGTTTCTTGGCGGCGGGCTTCTTGGCTGCGGCTTTCTTGGCGGGGGCCGTCTTCTTGGCGGCGGGCTTGTTGGCGGCGGGCTTCTT
>JBMOQT010000125.1:0-9598 GCA_049320945.1 Pseudomonadota bacterium | reverse complement strand
TGTCGGAGCGGATACCCCTGCGCGTGTCCGAGATAAACCGAGTGCGAGCCATGGTTGGGTACGACCGTTGGCTGGAGTCGCGAGACGAGCGGCACCTAAGGGATGCCGCAGAATACATATCGCGCATTCACAAATCCGAGTCTGACCTCCCGACTGTCCTTAATCTCAGGGCGATCCTGGCTTTTGTGCTTGACCGAGACGTAGCAGGTGCTATCGCTATGGCACGAAAGATCAACGCGCCGCGCATTCTAGTATGGCATCTGAACCTTGCTTTTCTGCTCGCTTATAAGGGGGACCTTAAGGGAGCGGTGCGCCACTACAGAAGCGGATCGAAGCTGCCACCAGCGGAAGACGATACCGAGGTGATTTCGCAAGTGGAATCGTTCATGGTTTGGGTTCTTGATCAAGAGCCCCATAAGGTACAGCTCCATTACGCGCTGGGCTTCTTCAACTGGAAAATCAAGGGAGATCCCGTTCAGGCACGGAAGGACTTCGAAACATTTCTTGCCAAGACCACGGAGGGGGTCTTTCAGAAGGAAAGGGAACTGACCGAGGAATGGCTGCATCAGCTTGGCGCTACTGTCTCGATGGATGAGGACGAACTCGAAGGCGCGCTATCAGCCTAGTCGAAAAACCCGCAGCGAAATTTTCGAGAGCCCTATCGCTAACTGGCGTTCGTGACAACTTCCCCCGGTAGGGTAGCTGTGCAAAAAATAATTGACGCTGAACAGCCGGGTGACACGGCGACAGCGCGGCGGCGCCGGGAATGACGCCGGCTACTCGCTCTTGGCCGTCGGGCTGCTTATTCACTATCGTAACCGCGCCATCACCACGCTCGCCGTGCCTGGCGCATCGTCTCCGACGGCGTCTCGCCGAACTGGGCGCGGTAGTCGGCGGCGAAGCGGCCCAGGTGCAGGAAGCCCCAGCGCAGCGCCACGTCGGTGACCGTGGCCGCCGTGTCGGCGCGCCTCAGCTCGCGGCGGGCGCGCACCAGCCGGCGCAGCGTCAGGTAGCGCTTGGGGCCGAGGCCGTAGACGGCGAGGAAGGCGCGCTCCAGCCCGCGCAGGCTGGTTCCGGCGGCCAGGCACAGGCTGTCCACGCGCACCGGCTCGGCCAGGTGGGCGTCCATGTATTCCTCGGCCCGGCGCACGATGCGCACGCGCTCGGGCAGGGACAGGGGCGGCAGCGCCCCCTTGCGTCCCAGGCCGTCGAGGATGCGCGCGCAGCAGGCGATGAGAGCCTCTTGGGCGCAATCCAGCCCCATGGACAGCTGCGCCGCCGACGCCGTGCCGTCGAAGGCGGGCAGAAGCTCGCGCACGGCCAATGCCAGGGCCTGCCGGTGGTCGGCGGATACGGCCTGCATGCCGTGCAGCTCGCCGGGCACCGCCACGCCCAGGCGCTCGAATACGGGTCGCGGCACGTGGAAGGCGATCCACTCGGTCCCCGGCGCATGGCGAAAGCGCAGCTCGCCCCCTTCGGCGAGGGCCGCCACGTCGCCGCTGCGCACCGGCCGGCCGTTGAGCACGCCGCCCTCCGGGGCGTGCACGAAATAGCCGAAGGTCAGGGCGTCGGGCGCCAGGGGGCCGCGCGTGAGCACCGGCAGGTTGTAGCATCCCCGGTCCAGGCGCGTGGCGCTCAGGCGTGCCTGCTGCACCACGCCGCGGAAGCGCCCGCGCGCCAGCTGCAGGTGGTCCAGGCGCGCATGCTGCACCGTGGTGGTCATGGCTTCGGCATCGACGCAGTCGAAGACGAGGGTGTGCAGGGCGGGGACAGGCTGCATGGCTGTCGCTTTTTGGATAGCGGGGGAGATGGGCGTTTTTATAGTCTAGGGTTAAGGATAACCCATCGACTCGCCGGAGGAGCCCATGATCAATCTCGCTACCTTGCTGGAACGCAACGCCACCCTGGTCCCCGACAAGACCGCCATCATCTTCGCCGAGCGCAAGCTCACCTACGGCCAGCTCGACGCCGCCGCCAACCAGGTGGCCAACGGCCTGCGGGCGCGCGGCATCGGCCGGGGCGACAAGGTGGCCCTGTCCTGCCCCAACCTGCCTTACTTCCCCATCGTCTATTACGGCATCCTCAAGGCTGGTGCGGCGGTGGTGCCCCTCAACGTGCTGCTGAAGGCGGCGGAGGTGGCCTATCACCTGCAGGATTCCGATGCCAAGGCCTACTTCTGCTTCGAGGGCAGCGCCGAGCTGCCCATGGGCCAGGCCGGCTGGGACGGTTTCCGGCAGGCGGGCAGCTGCCGGGAGTTCTTCATGATCACCGCCGATCCGGCCAAGCCGGCAGCCATCCCGGAATGCGCCACCCTGGGCATGCTCATGAAGGACCAGGCGCCCACCGGCAGCTGCCAGCCCACCGACGCCAACGACACCGCGGTCATTCTCTACACATCGGGCACCACCGGCCGGCCCAAGGGCGCGGAGCTGACCCATGCCAACATGGCCATGAACGCCATGGCCTCCCAGATCCTGGTGCGGCTGGAGGCCCGGGACACCCAGCTCATCGTCCTGCCCTTGTTCCATTCCTTCGGCCAGACGGTGCAGATGAACGCCTCGTTTGCCGCCGGTGCCACCGTGGTGCTGCTGCCGCGCTTCGATCCCGACGCCGTGTTCGCCGCCATGCAGGCCCACCAGGTGACGGTGTTCGCCGGCGTGCCCACCATGTACGTGGGCCTGCTCAATCTGCCCGGCGCCGCCGAGCGCCATGACCTCAAGGCCATCGCCGCCAGCCTGCGCCTGGGCGTGTCCGGCGGCGCCTCGCTGCCGGTGGAAGTGCTGCGCCAGTTCGAGGCCAAGTTCGACATTCCCATCCTGGAAGGCTATGGCCTGTCGGAGACCAGCCCGGTGGCCACCTTCAGCCATATGGATTTCGAGCGCATCCCGGGCAGCGTCGGCCAGCCCATCGTCGGCGTCCAGGTGCAGGTGCTGAACGAGCGCGGCGAGCCCCTGCCGCCCGGTGAGGCAGGCGAGGTGGTGATCCGCGGCCACAACGTCATGAAGGGCTATTACAAGCGGCCCGAGGCCACCGCCGAGGCGATCCGCGACGGCTGGTTCCACACCGGCGACATCGGCCGCATGGACGAGAAGGGCAACCTGTACATCGTGGACCGCCTCAAGGACATGATCATCCGCGGCGGCTTCAACGTCTATCCGCGCGAGCTGGAGGAGGTGATGATGACCCACGGGGCCATCGCCCAGGTCGCGGTGATCGGCGTGCCCCACGAGACCCACGGCGAGGAAGTGAAGGCGGTGGTGGTGCTCAAGCCGGGAAGACAGGCCACGGCCGAGGAGATCCAGGCCTGGTGCAAGGAGCGCATGGCGGCCTACAAGTATCCGCGCATCGTCGAGATCGTGCCGGCCATGCCCATGACCGCCACGGGCAAGATCCTCAAGAGGGAGTTGAAAGGCGGGGCGTCGTAGGCACGGCGGCGGCGAACAGCTCCTCGATCTCCTCGGCCGGCCGGGGCGCGCCGAGGAAGAAGCCCTGGGCTTCGTGGCAGCCGCTGGCGGCGATGAAGGCATACTGCTCCGCGGTCTCGACGCCCTCGGCCACCACGCGCAGGTCGAGGTTCTTGGCCAGGCCGACGATGGCCGAGACGATGGCCGCGTCGTCCGGGTCGGTGGTCAGGTCGCGCACGAAGGACTGGTCGATCTTGAGCTGGTGTACCGGGAAGCGCTTGAGATAGCTCAGGCTGGAATAGCCGGTGCCGAAATCGTCGATGGACAGCTGCACGCCCATGCGGTGCAGCTGCTCCAGGGTGGACAGGGTCTGCTCGGTACGCTGCATCAGGCTGGTCTCGGTGATCTCCAGCTCCAGGCGGCGCGGGTCCACACCCGTCTCGCCCAGGATGGCGGCGATCATCGGCGCCAGGCCCTTCTGGCGGAACTGGCGCGGCGACAGGTTCACCGACACGCGCGGCGCCGCCAGGCCCTTGCGCTCCCAGGCGACGATCTGCCGGCAGGCACGCTCCAGCACCCACCTGCCGACCTTGACGATGAGATCCGATTCCTCCGCCACGGCGATGAACTCGTGGGGCGGCACCATGCCCTTGTCCGGATGGCGCCAGCGCAGCAGGGCCTCCAGGGCGCAGATGCGGCCCGTGTCCAGGCACAGGCGCGGCTGGAAATGCAGCGCCAGCTCATCGCGCTCCAGGGCCCGGTACAGGCTGTTCTCCAGCTGCAGGCGGCGCGACAGGGCGACGTTCATCTCTTCGGCGAAGAACTGGTAGTTGTTGCGCCCCATGTCCTTGGCGTGGTACATGGCCGTGTCGGCGTTGCGCAGCAGGGTTTCGGCGCAGGCGCCGTCGTCCGGGTAGATGCTGATGCCGATGCTCGGGGTGACGCGCAGCTCGTGGCCGCCGATGAGGTGGGGCACCGCCAGCGCCGCCACGATCTTGTCCGCCACCAGGGCCGCGTCGCCCGCTTCCGCCAGCCCCGTGAGCACCACCACGAACTCGTCGCCACCCAGGCGCGACACCGTGTCGCCCTCGCGCAGCGCCTCGCCCAGGCGCCGCGCCACCTCCTTCAGCAGCTCGTCGCCGCAGTGGTGGCCCAGGGAATCGTTGATGGTCTTGAAGCGGTCCAGGTCGATGAACAGCACCGCCAGCCGGTCCTGGTGGCGATGGGCCAGGGCCAGGGCCTGGCCCAGGCGGTCGTGCAGCAGGCGGCGGTTGGGCAGGCCGGTCAGCGCGTCGTGGTTGGCGAGATGGCGCACCTGGTGTTCGGCCTGCTCGCGCTCGGCCACTTCGGCCAGCAGGCGCGCGTTGGCCGAGGCCAGCTCGGCGGTGCGCTCCCGCACGCGCCGCTCCAGGGCCGCCTGGGCCTCCAGCAATGCCTCCTGGGCGCGGCGGTGCTCGGTCACGTCCTCGTAGTTCCAGATCCAGCCCTGCCCGGAATCGCGCGCATCGATGGGCCGCCCGGTGAGCTTGCACCAGAACAGGGAGCCGTCCTTGCGCCTGAACTGGAACTCGAACTGGTGTTCGCGCTCGGGCGCTTCTTCATACACGCGGCGGCCGGCGTAGTCGTAATCCTCCTGGTGCGCGTAGTAGGGGCGGGTGGGCTGGCCGTTCATCTCCCCCGGCGAGCAGCCGAACAGTTCCTCCATGCGCCGGTTGCAGCGCAGGATGATGCGGTTGCGCACGAAGGCGATGCCCACCACCGCATTGTTGAGGATCAGCTCCTGCTCGGCCAGAGCCTGGGCCACCTGCTGTTCGGCATGCCGGCGCTCGGTGATGTCTTCGTACAGAAATACGTGGCCCGCTGCCGGGTTGTCCGCATCCACCAGCTTGCCCTGCAGCCGGCACCAGAAGGGCGTACCGTCGCGGCGTACCAGGATCTGCTCGCGCTGGTGGTGCCCCAGGCGGCGCACGTCCCGGTAGGCCTCTTCGCCGACGACGCGGTAGTCGATGTCGCTGCGGTACATGAGGCGTGTGGGCCGGCCGTCCAGCTCGCCGGGGCCGTAGCCGAAAATCTGCTCAAGGCGCCGGTTGCAGCGCATGATGCGCCGCTCGCGGATGAAGGCGATGCCCACCAGGGCGTTTTGCAGGATGGCCTGGTGCTCCGCCAGCAGGCGCCTCAGTTCCTCGTCGGCGACGACAATGGTCGTGGAAAGCGCGTCAGAGGCCATGGCCGGTGCGGATTCGGTGCCGGCCGACGGCGCCGCGCCTCAAGCGAACACTTTGAGGCGGCTGTGGGCCGACACGTGCTGGGCCAGGAAGTCCATCTGGTCCGCCAGGATCTGGCGGTTGGATAGAATCAGGAATTCCGCCTTGTTCGGTATGTAAGGCGCATAGAGCAGCTCCATGCCCGCCTGCTCCGGCGTGCGGCCGCTCTTCCTCTGGTTGCAGTGCCTGCATGAGGTGACCACATTCATCCAGCTGTCGCGTCCGCCTTGCGACACGGGAACGATGTGGTCGCGGGTCAGGCGCAGGAACGAGAACTCACCGCCGCAATAGGCGCAGATGTGGCGGTCCCGGTGGAACAGCTCTCTGTTGTTCAGAGGGGGGACGGCAGAGAAGTTTTTTTGTCCCAGCGTCTTGCCCTTGATGGCAATGATGCTGTTGGCCGTGATGGTGGAGCGCTCGCCGGTGCTGCGGTTGATGCCGCCGTGGAAGATGAAGAAATGATCGCCCGCCGCCCACGCCACCAGATTCTTGGCGTAGTAGAAGCACGCATGCTGCCACGTCACCCAGCGGTGCGGCGCACCATGCATGTCGAGGGTGAGGATGAGCGGATGGGAGGCGGAAGCAGTCGTCATCTTCAATGTAAAATCAGCCAGTTGCCACAGATTATCAGACCACGTCGAATTTGCAAGGCATCCTTGGCTCTTGCGATGCATTCCACCTCTTCGTCAGACCGGACCTTGGCCGCAGCGTTCGCCGCGTCCCTGCTGCTGCACGCGCTGCTGCTGTGGCCTGCGCCCCTGCCGCGCGCCGGCGGCGCCCCGGCGCCGATCGCCGCCAGCCTGCGCGCTGCGGTTTCCCGGGCGGCGCCGCCCGCCGTCCCGGCGCCGTCGACTCCTTCAGGAACGGATGAAGCGCCGGCGGCGATGACCGGCGCCGACCCGGCCGCGCCCCCCGCCCGAAAGAAGCACCAGGCACACAAGGAAGGCGGCGGCACGCGCCCGACGGCTACGCACCGCGGGCGCGAAGGAACGGCGGCGAGCGTGGCCGGCCCCCTGGACGCGGACGGCCTGCGGCGCTACGTGGTGGCGCTCGCCGCCGCCGCCCGCGGCGACGGGCACTACCCGGCGCTGGCCGTAGAACGGGGCTGGTCGGGGACGGTCGAGGTGCGCGTCGACGTGGCCGAGAGCGGCCGGCCGCGCCTGTCCCTGGCCCGCTCCAGCGGGCACGAACTGCTCGACCGGCAGGCGCTGGCCCTGCTCGCCCGGGCCGCGGCCGCCACGCCGGCGCCCGCCTCGCTGCAGGGCCGGGCCTTCAGCGTCAATGTGCCGGTGGCTTTCGAGGCGCAGCAGGCGCGACCGGATTAGCAGCGCACCTGCTGGCGGCAGTAGTCGGCCAGTTCCACCACGACCGTGCGGCTGCCTACCGGCTGGTTGGCACGCCGGGCGCCGTACTCCATGGCGAGGCGGAAGGCGTATTTCTCGAAGAAATCGTTGAACAGTTCGCCCCCCAGGGTGCCCACGGCGTAGAGCCGATCGGAGGCGGCCTCGTACTCCAGCAGCACCGCGGCCAGCGGCTGGGTCGCCGGACCGGCCACCACCCGCGCGCCCCGCGCCGGGTCGTACTGGCTGTGCTCGGCGCAGCAATGGATGACCCGGGCGGTCTTGCCGTGGATGGTGGGTTGGGGACGGTAGCTGATGAAGCTGATGTCGCGCGTCGGGTAGGCCAGCTTGTGGGCGCAGATGGCCGAGTAGGCGACGACGGCGTGGTGCGGGCCGACGCCGCCGGGCCAGGTGTAGCTCCGATCGTCGGCAGTGCGCAGGGGCTGGGACGCCGCCGCCGGGCGGGCCAGGCGCAGCAGAAAGCACGGCGTGCCGGTGTAGGGGTAGGGGAACAGGTAGTTGGTTTCCTCCTTCAGGCGGCTTGCCTGCAGGGGATCGCCATCCGCGGCGACCAGCAGGGCGCGCTGGTAATGGCGGGGCGAGAGCGCCTGGGCCGAGGCGGCCGGCATGCCGGCCGAGGCGCAGGCGGCGGCGCAGGCGCGCAGGAAATCGCGGCGTTCCATGGAGCGGCCTCCTCGGCACTTCTGTCACGAATCAGTATAGTCCCTGCGCGCGTCCGCGCCGTCCTTCCCCCCTTGCCCGCCGCCCAGGCATAACACCAGGGTGCGCGCCATCATCGCCATGGCGATGTAATGGACGTTGGTGCGAAAGACCGGCAGCCCGCGGCGGCGGCACCAGGCCACGGCCTCGTCGGCCGTGGCAAAGCGCGCGATTTCGCCGTGGGTGCCCAGGCACGCGGTCAGGGCGTCGTCCAGGTCGAACAGCCAGGAGCGGTGCACCAGGGCGAACTCCCTGCCCCAGACCTCATACAGGCGCAGCGACTCGGCGAAATCGGCCAAATGCCTGCGCGCATAGGCCCGCGAAGGCACGAAGGCCACATGGATGAAGGGCCCGCCGCCGGTGGGCGCTCGCGTCATGTTCATCCCGCACCCCCTGTTCCGGAAGTCCTCATACATTGCATACATGTATGCAATGCGTAGAATGGGCGCGGTCGCCGCCGGCCATCGGTCACCGGGGCGTGCGGCGCCGGTCGAGGCGGCGGCCGTGGGCATCGAACCGGCTGGGCCAGATGTCGCGGGGCCTCAGCCTGAGCGCCGCGGCGATGATCCTTTCGCCGCGCATCCAGGGGCTGCGCAGCGCCTTGTTGAGGCTGCGCGGGGCATAACCGTGAGCCAGTGCCAGCTGGCGCAGGGACGTGCCGCGCTTGCGCAACTCGGCGACGACGTCGGCGGGATGCCAGTCGGCGGGCGAGGTGTTTTTCTTGGGCATGGTTCGCGCCGGTCCGGTAAAGACGGGTGCATATTCGCATCATCGTGCGGCACAAGTCAACACGATCGTGCGGAAACGAAGAGGACTTTCCGTTGGCCGAGAGGCGTACGAAGAGGGTGTCGAAGGGTTCCGCGACGGAAAAGGGGGAGGCCGGGTTCCCGGCCAGGATCGCGCGCCTGGTGGAGCTGGCCGGCGGCGTCAGTCGCCTCGCACGGATGTGCGGCGTGTCCGAAGCGGTGGTGCGCAAGTGGCGCGACGGCCTGTCGGAACCTTCCCGGACGCATCTGGCGCAGGTGGCGCGGGGGGCCGGGGTGTCGGTGGCCTGGCTGGTGGCAGGCGACGGCCCCATGCAGGCACAGCCGCCGCGCGCGCTGGGCGAGCCGCCCGGGCCGGGCTATGTGGCGCTGCGCGCCCCGGGCGACGGGACCGGGCACGAGGCGGGCGACGGCGATGCCTTGATGTTCAACGAGGACTGGCTGCGCCTGGAGTTGGGGGCGCGGCCCCAGGACTTGCGCCTGGTGCGCATCCGCAGCGATTCCATGGCGCCCACGCTGCGCTCCGGCGACATCGCCCTCGTGGATGGGCGCAGCACCTGGCCCGACGGAGAGGGCATCTATCTCATGCGCATGAACGGCACGCTGCTGGTCAAGCGGCTGCAGGCTTTGCCCGGCGGGGTGTTGAAGGTGACCAGCGACAATCCTGCATTCGATTCCTTCCGGCTCACCCGCTCCCAGGTGGATGGCAAGAACATCGCCATCGTGGGCAGGATCGCCTGGCTGGGGCACCGCCTGTAGCCTGAACGAAAGCGGGGGTGCGTCGCCGCACCCCCGCTCAAATGAAGCGAGACCCGCCGTCAGGCAGCCAGGCGCTCGGGCGGCATCCCTTCCTTGAACAGCGAACGCAGCGTTGCGCGCAACTCCGGTGTGTCCTGGTGGCCGTGCACCGCCACCGCATGCTGGACCGCAGCCTCAAGAAGCTCGTCCTCGCTGTCCGCGGACATCGCCAGTGTGCAGTTCATCTCGCTGGGGTACTCTCGGCAATCTACATATTTTCGAGCCATTGCAGCCTCCTCGTTGGGTACGGGTGAAGTCAGGGGAAGCCATGGCGGAGGCGGGGCGCGGAAGGGCCGCGGCGGAATATC
>JBMOQT010000124.1:0-9689 GCA_049320945.1 Pseudomonadota bacterium | reverse complement strand
AGGGAGAACACGGTTTCGAAGGCCGTCGTCAGCCAGTCTCCGATCTTGCTCGTGCCATGGGCCAGGGAAGCCAGGCCGATCGGCACATTCGCCACGGTCTGCGCCGGCGCCGTCCCGGTTCGATCGAGGATGACGACGTTGCTCTTGGGAACGAGCAACATGCCGTGGAAGATCCCCAGCATGATCACCCAACGCCAGAAATCGTCATGCCGGCCACGCCCGGCGAGAACGGCAATCGCGAGGGACAAGATCGCCACCAGCGCGAGCGCCCGCAGCAGTCCGTTGAAGTCCCCGCTGCCCGTGATCGCCGCGATCGCATTGAACACCGCTGCCAGCTCGGCGGTATTCCAATAGGCGTAGACCTCGAAATTCAACTTCGGCTGCCCTCAGCGGTTGAAGGTCAGCAACGATTTCTGCACATCGGCCGGCATCGAGCGCATCATGGTTTCGTGCAGCCACTGGGTCGTCTTTTGCAGTTCGGCCATGGACACGGCCTTCTGGTACTGGGCTGTGAACTCCGCGGCCGCAAGCTTCCTCGCGTTGGCAATCTGCTCGTTCAGGCTCGCGGCAGCCTGGACGATGTCCTGGGATTGCGCCGCCGAGTTGTTGGCGAGGGCCTTCTGCAGGGTGCGCACCATCTCGGTGAACCAGTTGTAGGCAAGCTCCACCGCGATGGCCTGGGCGTAGTTGTTGGTGATCAGCGCCGGCCCGCCTCGGCTCATCGCGGCAATGTTGGCAAGGCGCCAGACGGGGATCGAGGAGTTCATATACACGGCGTAATCGATACCATCGAAACTCTGGCTCTGACGACTCATGATGTTGCTCGTCGCCTTTTCCATCGTCTGGCGCACGTGCCATGAAAGCGACGCCACCGACTGGTTCGATACCGCGGTCGGATTCAGGCAATCGGGATCGCTGCCGCACTTGAGCAGGGTGATGTCGTTCTTCGTCGCCGACTCGGGGTGGCCGATGAAGTCGGAGAACTTGATCCCGGTCGCCCCCTTGTAGACCCAGAGCGGCTTTTCGCCGTTGCTGTTGTCCATGCCCGGACCGTAGTTCTCGCCGGAGGGGACGATGATGATCGTCCCCACCATGCTCATCATCAGCTCCTTCAGCTCGTCGGGGGTATCGGTCTTCCGGAGGGCTTTCCACACGACGTTCCCGGGCTGGAGGACCTCTTTGAGGTTCGCATCGGCGTTCGCGGCCTGCTGGCGGGCCTGCTTCTTGGCGTTCTTGTCCTGGCGCCACTGGTCGAAGGACTGGAAGCTGTCCGGCCACAGATTCGAGAGCAGAGAGCCCGTACCCTGTGCGTTCGCCTGCTCCTTCTTGTCCGACAGCAGCGGCCCCAGGGTGGCGGTGGTGATGCCCTCCGCCATCTGGCACGAGTTGAGGTTCATGCCGTTGATCTTGGATGACTGGTCCTGGAGGTATTGGAGCAGATCGGCCAGGTCGGGCGAAATGGACTTGACCGCCATCATGAAGGCGTAGCCGACCGCGTTGTTGGCGATGTTCCTCAGCAGCGCGGTGAGCTGCTCGGAGTTGATGAACGAGAACGATCCGGCGAACAGGTCGATGCCGCCGCATCCCGCACGGATGCTGGGCGGTGCGATCGAGGCGAGCTGGTAGTTGCGGATGGGCGTGCGCATGTACATGCTGCCGCCGGTGTAAACGGTCGTGGTCTGCCCCTGGACCACTTGGGCGCCGGTCACGTTGCCGTAGGCGCCCATCTCGTTGAACCAGGTTTGCATCTCGGACTGGATGCTGGCTGTGGCCGACGCGCTGAACGTGACCATGAGCACAGATGCAAGCAGGCGTTTCCCGAACATCGGGGATTCCTCTCTCAATAAAGCTCACCCGGCTGGGTGCCGGTGAGGATATAGATGCGCTCGATCACGTCTTGCGCGGAGATCACGCCGGAGGCCAGGGGCATGAGGCGCTTGTCCTTGACGTTCCCGAGCACGAGCATCGGCACTTGCCGGATCCCGAGCTTCTCGACTAGACCGTTGTCGCGTTGGGGATTCGGGTATTCCGGCAGGCCGGCGCCGTCGACGCTGACGGGCAGCACCGTGATCCCGTAGGTATCCGTCAGGAACTTGAGGGTCGGCGCCAGGCGGTGACAGTAGGGGCAATCCGATCGGAAGAAGAAGAACAGGCCCCATTCCTTGTTGATGTCGGAAAGCTGGCGCTTCTCGGCCGCCTTGCGCGCGCTGGCGTAGGTAGCGATCGCGGCATTGTTGACCGGGCGCTTCAGCTCGTAGTTGAGATCGGGGTTCTGCCAGACCACGCGCCGCCACACGTCCGAGAACACCGAGCCCATGTTCATCATCCCCTCTTGCGCGGCGATATAGGCCTTGAGGTTGTCCGGGGTGGGATCGACGATCGCCAGCGCCCTCTTCGCCTTCAGTTCCTTCTGCAAGGTCTCGATCTGTTCGAGGGCCTGTTCCTCCCGGGTCTTGGGCTTTTTCGGCCCGTCGGGCTCCGTTGCCGGCCCTGGGGTCTCGGGCTCTAGGTCGCAGTACCAGTTGAACTTCGAGCGGTCGCACGCCCAGATCGATGGGTAGTCGATCCCCGCGCCACCGCTTGCGGCGGTTGCCAGCGCCGAGCCGGAACCGGTGGCGGCCGCGGCGAGCAGGAGCCAAACGGGCGGTATCCGCATCATTTGTGGTCGGCGGCCAGTTCCTTTAGCCTGGCTGTCCTGTCGGGGATCCCAGGCGCCCCGGCTTCCGGCAGGCGCAAGAGCGCGGCCGAATTCACGACGGCGCAGCCGCATTCCTTGGCGAGCGTCGTTAATGCGGCTTCCACCCGGCTCGCGTAGTCGGTAGCCGTCTGAAACAGCGCCTTCTGCTCCTGCTCGGACATGCCGGGCTTGATTCGGTCGGCCAAGGCCTTCTTCTGTTCCTCGAAGAGGCTGCCCATGTCCACGCGGATCATCCGCGGCCACGGATGGGTATGAACCCATGCCGCCCCGACAATGCATGCGGACAGCACCGCGACCGCCCAGGTGATGACGTGAGCCTTCAATGCACTCCCCTTCGCTTCAACAAGGACTCGATCGCCTCCGCCACCGACATGCCCTGGTCCGTAAGCGTCTTGATCGCCTGGAAGTCTTCCGCCGTGGTGGAATAGAGAAGCATGGAGAACGGATCGAGGATGAGCCGGCCGATGCCCGAGCCCATCGGTCCATGGACGAAGACCTCGGAATAGGCGCCGCCCTCGGTCGTGACGCTGGAGAGCTGGCGCTTCGTCCATTCGTCGATGTGGAGCTTGCCTTCCTTGCCGAGCCGCTCGATGGATTCGGGCTTCTGGCGCAGCAGGAACAGCCAGTCCGCGTTCTGCATGGCGGCCTTGGTCGCCTCGTTCTTGTAGTAGTCCTCCACGGACTGCGTGATGGTGCCGAAGGCGCCGCCATACTTGCGTGCGCGCCGGTAGCCGGCCTCGATGAACGAGCTGCTTGCCCCGCCGCTCATCAGGTCCCAGGCCTCGTCGATGATGACCAGCTTGCGCTTTGAGCGGTCCAGGTACATTTCCTGGGTGATGCGGTACATCATGAGCTGCATCACGACCGCCTGGAGGTCCTTCTTGCTCTTGAGCTCCTCGAGTTCCAGCACCACCAGGTCCTTGTGAAACTCGATGTTCGCCTCCCCCTCGAAATAGCTGGCGTAGACGCCGTGGCGGGTATAAGGCTCCAGGGCCGTCGCCAGCCGCAGCAGATCCCGCTCGTGCTCGCCGTCGTCGGAGAGCCGGCCCGTCCTGAGCAGGTCATAGACATCGGAGATCGTGGCGCGTTTGCCCTTCTGATCCCACACCCGCTTGATCGCGCCCGCCAGGGCCGAGTAGCCGAAGTTGTCCAGGGGCTCCCGGGGGCTCGCCATCTGGGCGATCAGGGGCAGCAGCATCTCCGTGTCGTTGTTGATGTCCACCACCATCGAGAAGGGGTTCAGGCAGATCGTGTTGCTGCGCTCGTCGGAGAATTCGATGAACTCCCCATCGACCAGTGAACAGAGCTTCCGGTACGAGCGACCCACATCGATGATCCAGACCTTGGTGCCGCAGCCGAGGTAGCGGAAGGCCACTTCATTGACGAAGACCGACTTGCCGGAACCGGAAAGCGCCGCCACGGCGAAGTTGAAGTTACCGCCCTTGTTGTCGAAGAGATCGAAGGTCAGGATCTGGCCGCGCCGCCCGAACAGCGTCAGCACCGGCGTCTCGGTTCCCTTCCACTCCGCGATCAGGGGGGCCGTCATGACCGCGTTGTCGGCGGTCTTGGTACCCACCCGACCGAACATCCGCAGATCCTTCTGCAAGGCCGGCGTCAGCGTGCACGGCAGGGCGGCCATGAGGGCCTGGTGGCTGAGATAGACATCCTTCGCCAGGTCGAAGCCCCGTGCCCGCCAGACGGCGCGCACGGCGTGCTCGACCCTGGACACGTCCGGCAGGCGCGAGAGCAGGACGATCTGGTGGTACATCTGGACGACGTTGCGCCCGTTGTCGAAAGCCCGCAGCACCATGTCCCAGTCGCGCTTGCGATCCTGCAGGTCGGGCTGGAAACGCGCCATGTAGGAGCCGGCCGCTTGCGTAGCCCGGGCGGCTTTCATCTGCGCCTTCGTCCGGGCCGACTCATAGTCGAGAATGACGGCCCCCATGGTGATGAGGAAGGGGCACGGCATGGACAGGGCCATCTGGTAGTAGTCGCCGATCAAGGCCCCCATGTTGCCCAGGCGGTAGTACTTGGGGTATTGCCACGCGGAGAAACACTGCAAGGCCGTTTCCTCGCCGCCCGCCTTGCGGAACTTGACGAAGCTGTCCGCCACGGCGGAAGCGATCTCCAGGTTCGAAAGCTGGGAACGCAGCGGCCTCGAGTCGTCATATTCGATCGGTTTGACGGCCGCCCTCCCGAAGACGCGCTCGTGGTCGAAGAAGTCCGCGACGAAGTTGAGCAGGTCGCCCGGCTGCCAGTCCCACCCCGGCAGATGGGCGGAACGCAGCGTGGCATGGGCGCTTTCCCGGATGCGGATCGCCTCTTCGAGGTCGGCCGGAATTTTCGGATCGAGCGGCGTGGCGATCGAGATCACGCACCGGTAGTTGCGCAGCAGATACACCTGGTGGGAGAAGAGCGAGGTCCCCGTCCCCTTGAGGTAGTGATCGATGCGGCGACGCGCCAGGGCACGGAAGATGTTCCGATTGCGCCGGTCGCTCCGGTTCGAGTCCGGATCGGGCGCCCTGCCCTCGTCGGGAGGCAGCATGTCCGCCTGCTTTTGGAGGATGGGCAGAATGTGCGGACTGGCGTACAGCGAAATCTGGATCCCTGTCCCGGACGGGCAAGACATGAAAAGGCTCGCCAGGACCCGCTCCATTTCCTCGTTGGACCCGGTCTGGGGCATGGTCTCGATGCAAAAGCCCAGGTTCTGCTCGGGCTTGCCGCCAAAGGCGCCCTGATCGAGCACGAACAGTCTCTCGTCCGGCAGCCAGCCGAGATACGGCAGGATGCCGGTCAGGCGCGGAATCTGATTGAGCTGCTCCACCAGCGCCCGCGGCACCGCATCGGCGGGCGCGAAACGCTCGCCGTAGAAAACCGTCTTCAGGGCTTCCAGGACACCCACTACTCCTGCCCTCCGGCGTTGGGCTGGGAGGCTGCCGGCCCGTAGGCCTGGGCACCGGGAAGAACGACACCGCTGGTCGGGGGCTGAGGCGAGGACGTGGCCGGCTTCTGCGTCTGCACAGCCGGGCCCTTCTGAACGAAGGTGGGCCGATAGCGATCCACGATCCGCTTCTGGTTGTGCTCGATTACCCACCGTCCCGGATCGGCGACGACATAGACATAGGACTGGTCGTGTAAATCGCCGTCGGCATCCTCCCACGGCGCGATCCAGACGCGCAGGACCTTGGGCTGGCTTCTGATCGGCTCTCCGGAGGACGGAGCGCGCCCGACGACATCGCCGGTGCGCGGGGCGCCTTTGGCATCGCCCTTTCCATCCTTCCGCAGGGCGGGCAGATTGTTGGCGACGGCGTTGGCGTACACGCCGGACAGCGACGAGCAGGTCACGCCGTCGGGGGCCTTGCAGGCGAACTGGCTGCCCCCGTCGAACCCCGACATCGTGCTCGCGCAGCCACCGAGGATGGCCGGAACCAGAACCGCAGCGGCGAGCCGGCGCATCATCACTCTCCCCTCCCCGCCTTCACGCGCTGGACCGCCCCGCCTGCCGTTTGCCCTGCGGCCAGTCTCCGTTCGATCTCCGCCGCCGGCAGCAGGCCCGGCGCCATGGCCCCGTCCCCGAAAATGAGCGTGGGCGTGCCGTTGATCCCGAGGCTTCCGCCCAGGCGCACGTTGCGTTCCACCGGGTTGTCGCACGTAGCACCTTCGGGGAGTTTCCCGGCCGCCATGAATGCCTCCCACGCCTTGGCCCGATCCTTCGCGCACCAGATCGCCTGAGCCTTCCGTCTGGCGTCCGGATGGAGCCCGTCGAGCGGATAGAGGAAGGTGTAGATGGTCACGCTGTCGAGCTTGGCGAGCTCCGGCTCCAGCCGTTTGCAGTAGGGGCAGTCCGGGTCCGAGAAGACGAACAGCTTCCGTTCGCCGTTGCCGCGCACGGTCTGGATGGCATCCGCCAGCGGCAGCGCCGTGACATCGACCTTGTTGAGTTCGTCGAGGACCGCGGCGGTCAGGTCCTTCTGCTCCTTCATGTCGTAGAGATGGCCGAACACCATGTACCGGCCCGCCTCGTCCGTATAGGCCACATTGCGGCCCATGACGACTTCGAAGAGGCCCGTGACTGCGCTTTCCCGGACGCTGGTGATCCGCGTCGCCGGGTATTGCTCCCGAAGGCGCTTCTCCAGGTCGAGGGAGGAGGCGGCGAAGGCCGAGGAGCCGGCCATGAAAGCGAGGAGCGTGAGTGCGAGTTTCCGCATGTGGGCTATTCCTTATTCCCAGGGGTTGAGCGATTTGCGCATGATTTGGCGACCGCGCTTCCAGACGTCCGAGTAGTCGCCTTCGTCGATGGCGGTTCCGAGGCCGAGCGTGACGCCCCGGGTCAGCACGACGTCGACGATCCGACCGGCGTCGACCTCGATGATCGGGAACATCTTTTCGGCCAGCGTGATGTAGTACTGGGAGAGCCGGTCCAGCGCCTTGCCGACGCCGGCGCCGATGCCGGCCTGGAATTGCTTGCCCGGCTCGACCGTGCCCACTGAGCCGAGCGGGCTGGTGCTGTAGGTTGTCGCGCTCTGCTGGAAGCCCTGCCCGATGCCCGCGATGATCCCGGTCATCAGGGCATTGGCGAGCACCTGGCCTTGCTTGCTGACCAGCCGCCCGCGCATCCCCGCCTTGCCATCCTCCCCGACGACGTAGCCCTTGGCAGGCGTATCGACCACCTCGCCGTTGTTGAGGACACAGGAGAGAGATTCGAGCCGCAGGTACGCGCGCTCCGAACTGATGTCGCCGTAGCCGGAGCCAAGCAGGAAGCACTCCTTGACCCTGGCCCGATAGCGGTTGGGCAGGAAGGCGTTGTCCTGCACGCGCAACAGCACGGGCCACGGGTTGTTCTGCGCCTGGCCGCCGGTGGGCGCGTCGAGCCCGCCGAGCAGTGCCACGCGCATGAAGGAACCGGAGGGGACGTAGGTCCTGGCCTGCTTCTCGGGTTCCGGCTGGCTCGCGGTATTCGCACCATCGCTGACCTCGAACACGGCGATACCGGGCTCCCTCGGTTGCGCCGGGGGCACCGGGACGGGTTTCACGCCGTCGGCGCCGGTCGCAGGCGGTTGAGGCAGTGACGGGGCCAGCGGCGTGGGCGGGGGCATGGGAGGCAGCGGCGGCAGCACGCCTGCCTGGTGAGGAACCGGCTGCGGAACAGTCTGCTTCTGCTCGACTTCCGCCAGCTTCTGCTTCAGGCCCTGGATGACCGTATCCATCTCCTTGAGCTGCTGGGACGACTGGGCCATCCAGACATCGCGCGGGTCCACTTGGGTGCCGGGCGTGACGATGTTTTTCGTCTTGCGCTCTTCGTTGCCGGTCTGAGGGACCACGGAGGCTTGGTTGTCCCACAGGGCGACGCTGCCGAGAACGAGCCCCAGGAAGACGATCCCCACCGAGCCCAGCACGAGGTACTGCCTGGCCTTGGGCGACAGACTCTTGAAGCGCTCGGCGAGCGGCTTCTTGGACTCCTCGCTCATTCCGCAGGCTCCGAAATCACGTAGACCGCCGTCGTTTCAGCGGGCTTGAGTTCGGATTTCTCAATCGACACGGCGACCACGCCGCGGCGGTAGAGCTCCCGCTCGTCGATCACCATGGGCTTGTCCGACGCGTTGCTCAGCTGGTACTTCTCGCCCCTGAGCGGCCCCTGGACGATCTTCACCAGGACGAATAGGGCTTCCTTCCAGAGCGGCACCAGTTCATTCGCCACCCGTGACTCCATGTCCGTCTCGCCATCGGCGTCGAGGGCCAGGACAACCCGCTTGATCTCCAGGTTACGGGCCGAATCCTTGCCAGGCCGTTTGCCGGCGGACTCCCCGCCCCTGCCCTTGATGACGATCGAGTCGGCCGGCCCGTCGGTCAAGGACAACAGCAGCTTCCAGGTCCGTCCGGCATCGTCCGCCACATAGGCGCTGAAGGCCGGCTTGTCGGTCGTGGGCTTCACGAACGCCGCGCCCGCGTCCTTGTCCGCCTTCACGTCGAAGTCACCCTCGGCGCCGAACACGCGCCGGATGCGATGCCCCTCGATGCGGATCAGCGTGGGCTCGGAGCGCGACAGGCTTGCCGCGAGCGTGTCGTCCGGACGCCCCTGCAGAACCTGGGCCGCAACCGCGTCAAGGCTGGCCAGCAGCAGGATTGCCGAAAGGATTCTGGTCACTGGTTTCTTTGAGATCGGAAACATGGAGTCGTCCATTGATGAACTGGAACCCGACGAGGTAGGTGGCATTCCGCTCGGGGGCTTTCTTGTCGCCCACCCAGGTGTAGAGGGTTCCGGAGAGCGCCACGCGCTTGTTGCGCTCATCCGGCGTGACATTGCGCACGGAGAACAACGTCGACGTGTTGTTCTTCTTCAGGAACTCGGCCCGCGCCCCCATTTCCGCCTGCAGGCGCCCAGATTCGGACGGGGCCGCGTACTTGAGGAACAGGCTGTTCTGGTAGTCCGCGACGGTGGGCGTGATGTTGAGTGCCAGGCCCGCGTACCAGTAGGCCATTTCCTCCAGGTATTCCCGGGAAACGGCATTCCCCGAAACCCAGAAGGAGCGTCGGATTTCCGGCGGCGTGACGACCGTTTTCTCGGCGCCAATGAGCCGAAAGACGAGCCCGGCACCGATGACGATCGCCAGTACCAGGCCGACGACCAGCATCCGCAGGAAGCGAATCTCCTCGTTGGCGTTGTCCCGGTCCGAGAGGTATTTCTTGAAGAGCATCGCCTACCCCAGGAAGTAGCGCTGGTCGGACGGCGGTGTGACGCGGGGCTTCACGAACCAGCCGCTCGGCAGCCACCAGTAGAGGGCATGGACGGCGAACTTCGGATGCTTGCCGGCCTTGAGCCGGCCGTACTGCCATGCCGTAGCCGCACCGAGCGCCATGCCCAAGAGCATGGAGCCGGCGATGACGCCCATGCCCAGGAGCATGATGGCGAGGATCGCCTGGTCCATCTCCCACCACAGGAAGCGCTCCTGCGCGTCGAGGGACTTGGGGATGTAGCCGGTTTCGTCGCCGC
>JBMOQT010000123.1:0-9854 GCA_049320945.1 Pseudomonadota bacterium | reverse complement strand
CGGCGGCCGGATCAGCGGCGCCTGGAGCGACGGCGCCGCCCTGTTCCAGGTGGTGCTGCCCCTGGCGGCCGCGCGCCCCTGAGGCTTTCTCGCCTGTCCGTCATTGGCATGAATACTGCTGCAGCATAGGCATGACACGGCCCGTGCCGTGGCTGTGCCAACTGCATGGAAAGGAGGATGTCGTGAACCTCTCTGCCAGGATTATTGCGGCTGCCGTGATGGCGGCCAGCCTTGCGGGTTGCAGCACCTGGGACAAGATGTCCCGCACCGAGAAGGATACGGCGATCGGCGCGGGGGTGGGTGCCGTGGTCGGCGGTGCCGCCACGGATAGCGCCGTGGGTACCCTCGGCGGCGCCGCGGTGGGCGGCGTGATCGGGCACGAAGTCGGGAAGCGTCGCGAAGCCGAAGGCAAACGCTAATTTCAGTGCGGGCAGGGGAACGGCGCCGCGCCGTCGTTCTGCCCTACACCTTGGCGCAGCGCCTTGAAGAATCCCAGTGACAGAGCCGGCGCGGTGACGACGGACTATTTGGCGGGAACGGGGGAGAGTGTCCTGGCCCTGCACAACGCCATCGTCGATGCGGCCATCCAGTTCCGCTTGGCCAACCGCGACTACGACGAGTGTTGCGAGCGCGCCGGCGGTGCCGACGACGAGTTGTGCGAGGACAAGCTGGTCGGGGCCCTGGAGAGGAAGACGGCGTTGTTCGCCCTGGTGGACCGCCTGCTCGGCGGCCACCCGCTGGACGCATGAGAGTAGGCGCGCCGCGCCGCAAGCGCTGACCGGTGCAAGCGCCCGGTACTGGAATAAGGGCGGCGCTTACTCGCGCCCCTCGCGGGAGTCCGCCTGCCCCTCGCGCGGCTGCTTGCGCCGGGCTGCGCCGACGCGCTTGCTCGGGCCGCCGCTGCAGGGCACGCAGCCGTCCGGATAGTTCGCCTCGAAGTCGCTGTAGCCGCCTTCCGCCAGCGCCGGGCCCTGGCCGACCGGGGTCTGTGCGCTGGTGAGGTCGGGCGTGTCCCTGTCGGGTTTGCCGTTCATCGAGCACCTCCGTTGCAATTCATCCTGTCGACCCCCGGGCGCGCTTTCCGTTCCGCAACGGGCTTTGGGGCCGCACGGCGACCGGTAGGTAATTTTTGCATTCCTTCCTCCCATAGCTACAAGGTGCAGGCGGGGAATGCGCCAAAAAAACAAGATACTTGGATGCGCGGCTCAAGGCATGGATTTTGCACGCTTGGCACACCGCCATGATCCCGCGGCGGCGATCGGGTTTGAAAGCGAGGGTAGGACCATGCCCCATGTGCTCGTTGTGGACGACGACGAAACCACCCTGGCCACGCTGACCGAATTCATCGCCCAGGAAGGCTTCAGCACGGCGGCCGCCAACTGCCTGGAGGCGGCGCGTCAGCGGATGGCGGCGCGCTGGCCGGACCTGGTGTTGCTGGACCTGGTGCTGCCCGACGGCAGCGGCATGGATTTGTTCGAGGACGTGTCGGCGCGCAGCAGGACGGAGATCGTGCTGATCACCGGTCACGCCAGCCTGGAAACCTCCATCGAGGCGCTGCGCCTGGGCGCCACGGGCTACCTCATCAAGCCGGTCAATATCGCCCAGCTCAAGAGCATCCTGGCGCGCGTGGCGCGTCCCGCGGACCTCAAGGCCGAGATCAACACCCTGAGGAGCGAGTTGCGCACCCTGGGCCATTTCGGCCGGCTGCTGGGCACCTCGGCGGCGATGCAGGCGGTCTATGACCAGATCGCGCGCGTGGCGCCTACCGCGGTGACGGTGCTCATCACCGGCGAGAGCGGCACCGGCAAGGAAATGGTGGCTCAGACCATCCACGAGCTGAGCACCCGCAAGAAGCAGCCCTTCCTGCCAGTGAACTGCGGCGCCATTTCGCCGCAGCTGATCGAGAGCGAGATGTTCGGCCACGAGAAGGGCAGCTTCACCGGCGCCAGCCGGCAGCACCGGGGCTATTTCGAGCGCGCCCACGGCGGCACCCTGTTCCTGGACGAGATCACGGAAATGCCCCTGGAGCTGCAGGTGAAGCTGCTGCGGGTGCTGGAGACCGGAAGCTTCATGCGCGTGGGTTCCAACGAGCAGGTGGAGGCCGACGTGCGCGTCATCGCCGCCACCAACCGGGATCCGCGCGATGCGGTGGCCGAGGGCAAGCTGCGCGAGGACCTGCTGTACCGCCTCCAGGTATTCCCCATCCGCCTGCCGCCCCTGCGCGAGCGCCTGGAGGATCTGGAAATGCTCGCCAATCATTTCCTCGACGAGATGAATCGCGCGGAATCCGCATCAAAGGTTTTTTCCCCGGAAGCCCTGGACCGGCTGCGGGCCTACCAGTGGCCGGGCAACGTGCGCGAGCTCAAGAACGTGGTGCACCGTGCCTTCATCATGGCCGATTCCCAGGTGGTGGATGCCGATGCCCTGCCGGCAGAGCTGGGCATGACCAAGATAGAGACCGGCCCTTACCTCAGCATCCGCGTCGGCAGCAGAATTGAAGACATGGAACGGCGCCTGATACTCGCCACCCTGCAGCAGTGCGGCGGCACCAAGGAGAAA
Source organism: Pseudomonadota bacterium (assembly GCA_049320945.1). Taxonomy (GTDB): domain Bacteria; phylum Pseudomonadota; class Gammaproteobacteria; order Burkholderiales; family Rhodocyclaceae; genus DYIB01. The sequence continues at coordinate 7,295 of JBMOQT010000123.1, read as the reverse complement.
GCGGCCGAGATCCTGGGCATCAGCCTCAAGACCCTGTACAACCGCCTGCGCGATTACCGCTCCAGCGGGCGTGAGCTGGCCGAGGAAATCGCCGACCTGACGCCCCGGGCGCGCCAGGACAAGGCGGCCGTGGGGGAAGTCCATCCGCCCTCCCGCAGCCATTGACGGCGGCAGGGAAGACCCATGCTGAAATGGGCGCTCATCTTCTTTCTCATCTCGGTGGTGGCCGGCTTCTTCGGCTTTACCAACGTCGCGGCAGGCGCCCAGACCATAGCGAAGGTGTTGTTCGTCATCGCGCTGGTCATCTTCCTGATCATCCTCATCTTCGGCGTGCTGCTGGGGGTGCTGGTCTTCTAGACGAGATGCCAGACGGTCCTGACGGGCACGCGCTTGTAAATCCTGCCGGGAGCCTTTCTCCCTTACCCGCGGCATTGAAGCCGCGCCGGTGCTGCGGCCATTGGAGAAGGCCGATTTACGCGCTTCTCCGCCGGCCGGCCGGTTTTCAAGGGCTTGTGGCATGGAAGATGCAGTACAGGTGGCGCGTCACCCGTTTCGAGTGAACAAGTCGAAAGGAGCTGTTATGAAGACCATGGTTGTTCGTCTCTGCATGATCGTGTTCGCGGCCACGCTCGCCGCCTGCACCGCTACTCCGACGTCCCGCGCAGCGGGCGAAGTGGTGGACGATGCCACCCTCACTGCCCGGGTGAAGACCGAGCTGGCCCAGACCCAGGGCGTGGGCGATGCGCTCGCCATCAACGTGGACACCTATCGGGGCGTCGTGTCCCTGGCCGGCTTCGTGGACAACGAGCAGCAGGCACGCGCCGCAGTCACTGCCGCGCGCAGCGTGCCCGGCGTGCGCGAAGTGCGCAACAACCTGCAGGTGAAGCCGAAGAAGTAGTAGCACATCCGCCCATCGCTTTCTCTCCTCCTGCGCCGTCATTGGGACGGCGCAGTCCCATTGCTTTCCGGGAGACGGAAATGGACCAGCGCGCCTCGAAGGAAAAGGGCATGGGCGCCCGGCGTGCCCTCGCCGGCCAGGTGCGGCGCCTGCTGAGAGCCGGCGCCAATTACTCCGCCGAGCGCTTCACCCAGACCAAGGCCGATTGCGAAGATGCCCTGTGGCTGGCACGGCAGCGGCTGGCGGCGCGGCCCTTGCCGGCACTGGCCATCGTCCTGGGCATCGGCCTGGTCGCCGGCATGCTGCTGGCGCACGCCTGGGCGGGCCGTGAGGACGGCAGGGACCCAGGGCGGCCCCCCGGCAACTGACCGCCGCCGTTGGCCTGACGCTGAGCGCGAAAGTGGCTCGCGCAGGGAGCAGAGCAGCTAGTCCTTCTCGATCACACTCACCTGGCCGTCCCTTTCCATGAAGGCTTCCTTCACTTGCGACAAATCGTCGATGCCTTGTTCCCGCAGCTTGGCGCGCAACTCGTCTTCGCTCATCAGCTCGCGCCTCATGTTCCCGCGCACCATGCGCCCGTTCTTGACCAGGAGCAGCAGGGGCGGCTCGGCGAAGCGGGAGAAGCGGGGGAAGCGGTAGCTCAGCCAGTCGGTCAGGAAGTTCCAGAACACGATGGTGCCGATGAGCACGAAACCGTCGGAGATGGAGCGGTAGTCGCCCGCCATGGCGTTCTGGGCGGCGTCGGCGATGATCACCAGCACCAGGACGTCGGCAATGGCGATGGCGCCCACGTCCCGGTGGATCACCAAGCGGAACAGCAGGAACAGAAACCAGTACACGGCGCTGCCGCGCACGATGGTCTCCAATACCGGCTGGCTGAAGCCGAACAGTGAGGCCCAGTCCATGGCGCTTCTCCACGTCTTGATCCGCCGATGGCGAAGCAACGCCTATGCCTGTCGTATTCGGCATGGATGTTGCATGTCCAGGGGAGGAAGACACCGATAATCAACCCGGGAGAGACCTCATGAATACCGTTCACCAGCAGAACGTCGTGGTACGCAGTCCTTACTTTCCGGCCATCAACTGGGGGGCGATCTTCGCCGGCATCATCGTCGGCCTGGCGACGCAGCTGGTGCTGGCGCTGCTGGGCTTCGCCGCCGGCCTATCGGCCGTCGACATGACCGCAGGCGGCGCCGCCCTGTCCGGCAACGCGCCGTTGTATGCGGGCGCCTGGCAGGGCATCTCGATGCTGATCGCCGCCTTCGTCGGCGGCTATGTGGCCGCGCGCATGTCGGGGCTGCACCGCAAGACCGACGGCATGCTGCACGGCTTCGTGACCTGGTCCGCGACCACGCTGCTGTTTGCGCTGCTCACCACTTCCGCCCTGGGCGTGCTGTTCGGCGGCGTGTTCGATGCCACGACGCGGGCGCCGGACGCCCAGACGGTGGAGGGCGCCAGCATCGCCACGTGGACGGTATTCGGGGCGCTGGCCCTGTCCCTGGTGCTGGGCGTGGTGGGCGGCCTCGCCGGCGCCAAGGGCTCACGGCGGGCGCCGCGGCCGATCGCCGACTGATGCATGCGCTGCACGGCGCGGCGGCCTTGCTCGCCTGCCTGCTGCCGGTGGTGTTCCTGGGTTGTGCGACCCTGCCCGACTGGTCCACGCTGCGTTCCCTGCGCGCTCAAAAGACCGTGCGCGTGGTGGATCCGCAAGGGACCGTGACGCACAGGTCGACCCGAGCGTTGGCGCGCCGGCTGCATGAAGAGGGGCAGGGCGACTTGTTGCGGCGCCATCTCGCCTTCATGGAGGCGCTGGGCGGCCCGCCGTTGATTTCGGGCAACCAGGTGCGCCTGCTGATCGACGGGCCCGCCACTTATCAGGCCATGTTCCGCGAGATCTCCCGGGCGCGCGACCACATCAACCTGGAGATCTACATCCTTGAAGACGACGAACTGGGTCAACGCCTCGCCGAGCTGCTGATGGCAAAGCAGTCCCAGGGCGTCCAGGTGAACCTCATCTACGACAGCGTCGGCTCCCTGGGGACTTCGCGGGAATTCTTCCAGCGTCTGGCACAGGCGGGAATCAACGTGCTGGAATTCAACCCCCTGAACCCGCTGAAGGGCAAGGAGTGGCGGCTGAACAACCGGGATCACCGCAAGATCCTGGTGGTGGACGGCAAGGTGGCATTCACCGGCGGCATCAATTTCAGCAGCGTGTACGCCAGCGGTTCATCGCCGTCGAGTGGCAGAGGCCGGCCGAGCCCGGACAATGGTTGGCGCGACACCCAGATCGAAGTGCGCGGACCGGCGGTGGCGGAATTCCAGCGCTTGTTTCTCGACACCTGGCACAAGCAGCACGGACCGCCTCTGGCACGGCGCAACTACTTTCCGGAAGCGCCGCGCGCCGGGGACAAGCTGTTGCGGGTCATCGGTTCGCAGCCGGGCGACAGCGCCAATCTCATCTACCTGGAGCTGTTGTCCGCCATCTCCCACGCGGAGCGCAGCATTCGGCTGACCATGGCCTACTTCGTCCCGGACCAGCAGACCGTGGCGGCGCTGTGCGAGGCGGCCCGGCGCGGCGTGGATGTACAACTCATCCTGCCCGGTTTCAGCGATTTCTGGGCGGTGTTCCATGCCGGCCGCTCCCACTACACGACCCTGCTGGAGGCCGGGGTGAGAATCTACGAACGGCGCGATGCCATGCTGCACGCCAAGACCGCGGTGGTGGATGGCGTGTGGTCCACGGTGGGATCAGCCAACATGGATATGCGCAGCTTCCTGCACAACGACGAGGTCAACGTCGTGGTTCTGGGCGAGGAGTTCGCGCAGCAGATGCAAGATATGTTCGACACGGATCTCGGCAATGCCGTGCCTGTCGACGCCGCCGGCTGGGCGGCACGCCCCCTCCATCTGCGCCTGCAGGAATGGCTGGCGCGCATGTGGGAGTACTGGCTGTGACCGCGCGGTGCGAAGTGTCGCCTGACGGCAACGGTGGCTGCCGGCATGGATGATGCTACTTGCTGGTAGTCCCGGGCGCCGGGGAGAGGAAGGCCACGGCCTGTCTTTTCCCGGAGTCCGCGGGCAGGAATGCGGCAAGGTGTCCGCCCTGTAAATACCGCATTATCCATGAGTGAAACTTGCACATGACGGAGGATTATCATGAAATCCAACTTGCTCAACCGCATGCTGGCCGTCGCACTGCTGGGCGGCCTGATTGCCGTCTCCGGCAGCGCCTGCTCGCGCAAGGACGACAGCACCACCTACAACCAGTCGAATCCGCCCCCCACCTCCTCGTCGCCGTCCCGTTCCGGCTCGGATATGGGGCCGGGCTCGACCGGCAGCACGCCGCCCGGCGCGCCGCCCAGCAGTGCGCCGAGCACACCGCCGGGCAGCAGCACGGGAGGCGGCACCCAGTAGCGCCTGGTCGCCTCGCTGCTTCGCGGCGACAAATGCAAAGAGCCCTGGCCTCGCGGCGGGGGCTCTTTGTTTGGAGCGCGACGGATCAGTGCCGGACGCCGGGCCGCTCGCCTTCGCCTTCCGGCGGCAGCGGCGGCGACTCGCCCATCTCCTCCATCAGTTCCCGCTTCCTCTTGAACATTTGGGCACCGAGTGCAACAGACGCTGTACGCGCTTGTGATCTTCCATGAGCAGGGAAATCGCATCCTGGTACGTCATGTTGGCCTCCTGGTCAGATGGGTGTCGGGCTGCGCCGACTGGGGCTGGGATACCGGTGCGTAGCAGGTTGCATGCCGAACGGGTGGCGAAGACGCGGCGTGTAAAGCTTACGCGCGGCCCGAAAGAATTACGCTGCCGCCCGGGAGGCGAGGGCGCATGCCACGGGAGCGCAACTCCCCGGCGTCATGTCATGAGCATTGCTGGGCTGACGGATTCCGGTCGTGAAGGAGTCAACAATGACAACGATACGCAAGGCAGTCTTTCCCGTGGCAGGCCTGGGCACGCGTTTTTTGCCGGCGACCAAGGCGTCGCCTAAAGAAATGTTGCCCATAGTGGACAAGCCGTTGATCCAGTACGCCGTCGAGGAAGCGGCGGCGGCGGGTATACGGGAAATGATCTTCGTCACCGGGCGCAGCAAGCGCAGCATCGAGGATCATTTCGATGGCGCCCGCGAGCTGGAACTGGAGCTGGCAGCGCGCGGCAAGGTCGGGCTGCTGGAGCAGGTGCGCAATCTGCTGCCAAGCGGCGTGTGCTACTCGTATGTGCGGCAGACCGAGCCGCTCGGATTGGGCCACGCCGTGCTGTGCGCCCGCGCCCTGGTGGGCGACGAGCCCTTCGCCGTGGTGCTGGCGGACGACCTGATCGATGCCGGGAAACCGGTCCTGCGCCAAATGACAGAGGAATTTGCGCGGCGGGGCGGCGCGGTGATCGGCGTGCAGAACGTGCCGCGCGACCAGACCCACGAATATGGCATCGTCGCCGCCGAGCCGGCCGGAGCGCGCATTCACCGCGTCAAGCACATCGTGGAAAAGCCCCGCCCGGAAGAGGCGCCGTCGGCCCTGGCCGTGGTCGGGCGCTATATCCTGACCCCCGCCATCTTCGACAAGCTGGCGCGGCTGCGGCCCGGCGCGGGCGGAGAAATCCAGCTGACCGATGCCATCCAGGCCCTGCTCGCGGACGAGCCGGTGTTCGCCTACGAGTTCGTCGGGCGGCGCTACGACTGCGGCTCCAAGCTGGGCTATCTCCAGGCGACCATCGCCTATGCCCTGAAACATCCGGAGCTGGGCGAGCCCTTTGCCGCCTATCTGCAGGCCATCAACCTGGTGCAGCGAGAGGAAACCCTGCTGCAGGGGGACATCGTGCCCGGCTAGTGTATCGTTGCACTCTTGTGGGAACTTATATGGATTTTGCTGCTCGCATGTTGTACGGCGAAGCTGAGTGGAGAGAGCAAATGCGAGTTGCCCCCGAGATTGTGCTGACTGACGAAGAGCGCGGCGAATTGGAACGTCTGACGCGCTCCAAGCTGACCAGTGTGCGGCTGGTGCAACGCGCGCGCATCGTGCTGCTGGCCGCAGACGGGGTGCAGAACAAAGAGATTGCCCAGCACTTGGGAATCGGCCGTGTACAAGTGGCGCGCTGGCGAGCCCGTTATGCGCAATCGCGGCTGGCAGGCATCGAACGCGATTTGCCGCGCGGAGCGCCACCGGTGAAGGTCGACGTTGCTCGGCTGGTGGAGCTGACCACGCAGAGCAAGCCCAAAGCGGCCACGCACTGGAGCACGCGCACAATGGCCGCCGAGTTGGGGGTGAGCGCGGCCAGCGTCTCGCGGCACTGGCGGGCTCATGGCCTGAAGCCCCACATCGTGCGCGGCTTCAAGGTCTCGCGTGACCCGAAGTTCGTCGAGAAGCTCGAAGACATCGTGGGCCTGTACATGTCGCCGCCCGAGCACGCGTTGGTGCTGTGCTGCGACGAGAAGAGCCAGGTGCAGGCGCTCGATCGCACTCAGCCCGGGCTGCCGCTGAAGAAGGGGCGCGCGGCCACCATGACCCACGACTACAAGCGCAACGGCACGACCACGCTGTTCGCTGCGCTCAACGTGCTCGACGGTCAAGTCATCGGCCAGTGCCAGCAGCGACACACCCACGCTGAGTGGCTGAAGTTTTTGCGCAAGATCGAACGCGAGACGCCCAAGGACAAGACGCTGCACCTGATCGCCGACAACTACGCCACACACAAGCACCCGGCCGTGCAGCAGTGGCTGGCCAAGCATCCGCGTTTTGTCATGCACTTCACGCCCACTTCGGCGTCCTGGCTGAACATGGTCGAACGCTTCTTCCGCGACCTCACCACCGACCGGCTGCGCCGTGGTGTGTTCACCAGCGTGCCGGAGTTGGTCGCCGCTATCGACGAATACATCACTCATCACAACACCAATCCCAAGCCGTTCATTTGGACCAAGAGCGCCCGCGACATCCTGCAGAAGGTCATTCGCGCCAACCGCCGCTTAAGTTCCAAACAGAATGCATCACTACACTAGAGCGCCCGTTTTACATCTTCCTTTTCTTCGTCAATCACCTCGGAGTGCTGCGGAAGCCACATTGCCGGCTTGAAGTGGTCGAAACTGAGCTCCCGTTGCTGGAACCATTCCTCGGCACGCCTGATAATCCGATTAGCCTCGCCATTGTTGGCGGCCAAATCGGCTTCGGCTAGTGGCTGACTCTCCGCAAGATTGAACGCACCGTTTAGCGCGGCGGCGTAGAGGCTGGCTCCCAGCATGTCCTCTGTGTCGGCTTCAGCCTGGCCGCAAGACTCACTGGCTAGCCCGACTTTCACTATTCAAACGTTTTGAGATCGATAACTAACTGATTTTTCGAGAAGCGCCCCCCGCTGGTCTCCACTACACGGGGGCTGGCTCGGTGTGACGGACCTGTTTGGCCGAGATCTT
>JBMOQT010000122.1:0-9954 GCA_049320945.1 Pseudomonadota bacterium | reverse complement strand
AGATGGTCGAGCACCCGCGCCGTCACGTAATCCACCAGGTCCTGGATGCTCTGGGGATGATGGTAGAAGGCCGGGTTGGCGGGCAGGATCACGGCGCCGGCGCGGGCGAGCTTGAGCATGTTCTCCAGGTGTATGGCCGACAGGGGCGTCTCGCGCACCACCAGCACCAGCTTGCGCCCCTCCTTCAGGGCCACGTCGGCGGCGCGCTCGATCAGGTTGTCCGACATGCCGGCGGCGATGGCCGCCAGGGTGCCGGTGGTGCAGGGGCAAACCGCCATGGCATCGGGCGGATTGGAGCCGCTGGCCATGGGTGCGAACCAGTCGTCGCGCCCGAACACGCGCAACTGGCCGGGCTGGGCGGGAAAGCGCGCCGCCAGCTCGCGCTCCGCCTCGGCGGCGCGCGCCGGCAGGGTCAGCCCCAGCTCCTGCTTGGCCACCATCTGGGCCGCCTGGGAATAGACCAGGTGCACGCGTACGCCCGCCAGGAGCAGGCATTCCAGCAGGCGCAGGCCGTAGGGCATGCCCGAAGCGCCGGTGAAGGCGAGGGCGACAGTCTTCATGGCGCCGCGGCGTCCCGATCGGCCAGCAGGCGCGCCGCCGCCAGGCCGTTGACCAGTCCGAACACCAGCGCCGCCGCGGCGAACAGGGGCACCAGGTAGATCAGGCCGTCGTGGGGCACCAGCCAGGCGCGCGCCAGGGCGAGCTGGCCGCCGATATGGGCAAAGGCGGCGAACACGCTCAGGCTCACCGGGCCGAACCAGCGCGCGGGCAGCCGCGCCGCCAGACCCAGCACCGCCAGGCTGGCGAGCGCGCCGGTGAGGCTCAGGAAGAACCCGGGTGCCAGGAAATGCCCCAGCACCAGGCTGCCGGCCACCACCCGCAGCAGCGACACCCACAGGGCGTCGCGCCAGCCGTAGCGCGCCAGCACCACCAGGATGACGATGTTGGCCAGCCCCGGCTTCACCCCGGGCAGGGGCGAGGGAATGGCCGCCTCCGCCAGGGACAGGGCGATGGCCGCCGCCGCGTAGCGCGCCACGCGGTAGTCGTCCGCCCGGGCGGCCAGCTCAATAGCTGAGGGAGTCATAGCCCTTGTTGCGGCCCACCAGGGCCAGGCTCACATGGTTGGGCGCGCATATGGCGACGGCATTGGCCTGGGTGAGCCAGCCCTGGCGCACGCAATACTGGCGCGGCCCGGGATCGGCGGCCACGCGGGCGCGGCCCGGCTGCACCTCGACGACGGTGACGCCCAGGGGGCCGGCCACTTCGATGCGGCGGCTGGCGTTCAGCGCCAGCTCGGCCACCACGCGGCCGTCGCGCTTGACCAGGGCCTTTTCCGGCACGCCGCCGGAAAAGGCGTAGGGCAGCAGGGCGGCGCAGGCCAGCAGCGCCGCCAGCAGCACGAGCCAGTCGCCGGGACGGATGAGTCGGAGAAGCGCCTTCATTGCGGGGCGCGCAACGCGATAAGCAAAGGCTGCACCGTAACAGAGGCGGCAGCAGGCCGCAACCGATCAGGGCAAACCGCGGTGACGCACCAGCACCCGCGCCACGTCCTTGAATTCCCGCGCCAGCCACTCGGCGAAATACACCGAACGGTGCTGGCCGCCGGTGCAGCCCAGGGCCACCGTGAGATAGCTGCGGTTGTCGCGCACGTAATAGGGCAGCCAGTCGGCGATGAAGCGGCGGATGTCGGCGGCCATGCGCAGCACTTCCGGCTGGGCCTCCAGGAAGCTCACCACCGGCGCGTCGCAGCCGGTGAACGGGCGCAGCGCCGGGTCGTAATGGGGGTTGGGCAGGCAGCGCACGTCGAACACCAGGTCCGCGTCCAGGGGGATGCCGTGCTTGTAGCCGAAGGACTCGAACAGCAGGGTGAGGCCGGCGCCGGCGTCGATCTCGATGAAGTCCGTCACCCAGCTGCGCAGGGTGCTGGGCTTGAGGTTGCTGGTGTCGATGCGATGGCCCAGCTCGGCGATGTCCTGGAGCATCTCGCGCTCCCGGGCGATGGCTTCGGCCAGGGTGGTGTTGTCGCTCGCCAGGGGATGCTTGCGGCGCGTCTCGGAGAAGCGGGCGATCAGGGTCTCGTCGCGCGCCTCGAGGAAGATGAAGCGCAGTTCCAGGTCGTAGGCGCGCAGGGCGGTGAGCTGCTCGGGCAGCTCGCCCAGGCTCACGCCGGAACGCACGTCGATGGCAGCGGCCACCCGGTCGTAGCCGGCCCGGTCCAGGGTCTCCAGCAGTTGGGGCAACAGGGTGGCCGGGAGATTGTCCGCGCAGTAGTAACCCGCGTCCTCCAGGACGTTCAGCGCGATACTCTTGCCGGAGCCGGACAAACCGCTGATGAGAACCAGGCGCATGCAATCTTCTTGGAGTCGGAGCCAGGCCAAGCATAGCCAAAGCCCCCGGGCTTGTCACCGGGACGCGCAGGGCAGGCACAAGAACACTCCCTCTCCCCGCAGGCGGGGAGAGGGGACTTCCTTGCTGCCGTTCATGCAGTTGCCCTTCCAGCCCGCGCGGAGGTCGTGAATGGCGCGCATCCTCATCGGCATTTCCGGCTGGCGCTACCCGCCGTGGCGCGGCGTGTTCTATCCGGACGGGCTGCCCCAGCGGCGCGAGCTGGAGTTCGCCGCGCACACCCTGCCTTCCATCGAGATCAACGGCTCCTTCTACTCCCTGCAGCGGCCCGAGTCCTACGCCCGCTGGTACCAGGAGACCCCGGCGGGCTTCGTGTTCAGCGTCAAGGGCTCGCGCTACATCACCCACATCCGCCGCCTGCGCGACATCGACCAGGCCCTGGCCAACTTCTTCGCCTCGGGCGTGTTCAACCTGCGCGACAAGCTGGGCCCCTTCCTGTGGCAATTCCCGCCCAACCTGCGCTACCAGCCCGAGGTGTTCTCCGACTTCCTGGAACGGCTGCCGCGCGACGGCGAGCAGGCCCTGTCCCTGGCGCGCCGGCACGAGCCGTGGCTGGCCGGCCGCACCAGCCTGGCGCTGGACCCCGACCGCCCCCTGCGCCACGCGGTGGAGATCCGCCACGACAGCTTCCGCGACGAATCCTTCGTCACCCTGCTGCGCCGGCACCACGTCGCCCTGGTGGTGGCCGACTCGCCGGGCAAGTGGCCCTACGTGGAGGACGTCACCGCCGACTTCATGTACCTGCGCCTGCACGGCGAAAAGGAACTCTACGCCAGCGGCTACACCGACGAAGCCCTGGAGCGCTGGGCGGCGCGCATCCGCGCCTGGACCCGCGGCGGCGAGCCGGACGATGCCGTGCGCATCTCCCGCCACCCGGCCCCGCGCGCCGCGGCGCGCGATGTCTATTGCTACTTCGACAACGACTTCAAGGTGCGGGCGCCGTTTGATGCGGTGAGCCTGATGGGGAAGCTGGGTATGGAGTGGGGGCGGTCGCGGGAGCTGCTTGGGGTTGGGGTTGGACGGTGAGGCTTGTTGCTGGCGTTGGGAGGGCCGTGTCGCGCTGCTCGGCCCAAGGCACTAGGGCTGGAAAAGAACTTGGCGTGGTGACTGAGGACGGCAGACTGGTGTGGAATCCTTGCGAATGTGGCGGGTTGGTTTGGGGTCGAGATTGTGGATGGCACCGGTCCCAAGCCTCACTCACGATCCCTCTTCCGTCGGCAACTCACGAAACTACCAGGCCAGTCAGCGGGAACGATCTGAAGGAGCGGTCTTCGGCCGAAGCGGTCGTTCGCGTGTACCATGCGCGCGCTTAGGCGCGCTCGATCACTTCTGTGGCGGATACAGCGTCGCGTTCGAGCAGACAACGGATATTCGGATGGCCGATTATCGCTTGAAGCGCCCCGTGTTCCGAGAAATGGCTGGGCTGCGCAATAGATGGTGCGCATGCCATCGAATGTAGCCTTGCTCACCGGTTTGATACCCGAGCTCCATCCAATCCGTTTCGTTGAAGTGACAGGACACCGCACGCTGCAATGCCAGTATCAAGCGCCCGGAGAACTTCGCATCGAATAGGCACTCTTTGAGTGCCATGGGCCCAACTATAATAATGCGCTTCAACGCAAGGACTCACCGCTCCCAGGCTACCTTAACCGCTCATCCACAAAGTAGGGCTGAACCGAAACGATCCGCACGCGGTTGATGTCCGGATGCAGGGGATTGAGCAGGACATTCCAGGTCGCGGGAGCCACGACGCTGGGAACTTCCAGGGCGACGCTGGCTTCTGAAAGGAGCCAGCTGTCCCCATAGCTTTGGGAAATGCCCGGATCATCCCGCCAGTTATCAGGCAAGTCCGACAGGTCCAGGCGCAGGCGCTGGACGTCGTCGGGAATGTCCACTTCGAGATATTGGTAGGTGTCAGGCACCTCATCGGGACTGAGGTACTGGTGGACGAGCACCTCGAGCAGAGCGGCCGCCGGGTTGGGGGCGCAATACACGATCCTCCGGCCGGCGCTATGCCAGCGGCCCGAGGCCCGGAGGCCTCCGGAGCCCGACAGGTCCGCGTAGTTGGAGATGCGCCAGACGCGCATCAGGCAAATATGCCTTCGTCCAACTGTATCAGGGCTTCCTCGACCAAGCGCGCGCCGTGCTCCGTCCGGGCCATCTCCAGGGGCGGTTCGCCGTCGAATCTGGGATTGGGCCGGCGTAGCCAGGCCTGCGCCTTGTCCTTGTCACCGAAAACGCGGATGGCGTGATCGATCAGACGGGCGACACGCAGCAGCTTGTCGCTCTCGTCGACGGTCAACTTCTCGTCGTGCGCGATCCGGTGGCTCAGGGTGCGGGCCGGGATGACCAGATGCGAGATTTCCGGGCGCGTGAGGAAGTGCGCCTGCTCCATGCGCAACAAAGCCCGGGTATCGACACGCTGGAGCGCGGCTTCGGCCAAGCTCTTCGGCTCGGGAGTGACCCCGAGCAGCGCGAGCGGATCGTGATCTTCGACCCCTCTGATCCCGTAGTGGCCGGCGCTCGCCAGGGAACGGGCCTGCCGATGCTTGCCGCCTTTCACCTCGGCCTTTTTTGGGTGGCGGGAAGGCGCGCCGGAAGACCGCTTGGGCGGGGCGCCGGAACGGGATGCGCTGGTGATATGGGCTTTGGTAGTCATGAAGATAGAATCGGCAAAATGCGCCTTCATTGTAGGCGTTTTGCCGAGAGGCGTAAATGCCGGGGTGGTGGCGCAGACTACGCGGCTTTTAGCCCTGCCCCAGCTGGTCGCTCGAGCTTGAGGCAACTGGGCATCGAGGGCAACGATCACTGCGCGAACTCATAGGCAATGCCGGTGATGCGGCCACGCCAGTAAGGCCCGGCGCCCTCCGGCGTCAGCCAGGCCACTTCGCCCGCCAGCGGCACCAGCATGCCACCCCGTTCCGCGTAGTCCCAGAAGCGGCCCTGCCAGGGAGTCGGCACGATCCGGCCACCGATCATGCGTCCGCGCGCCTCCGCCCGCACCGTCTTGATGCGCCCCTGGGCGTCGAATCCGAACTGCAGGCTCACCTGGACCGCACCGTCGGCCAGGGTGGCGCGGGCGGAGTGGTCGTCAACCGCGGCCCAGCGTACGCCCTGGCTGGGCAGCAGGGCGGTGGGGTACCAGGCCGCCTCGGCGAGGAAGCGCATCAGTTCGCCGGCCGCGAGCTGCCCGCCGCCACGCAGGTGGGCCACCGGGAACAGGCCGAGCACGGCCGCGTGCAGGATGCCCTCGCCGACCACGTAGGCGTCATGGACCCGCACCGGCAGGCCGGGCATCATCATGACCCGGCCGTTCCAGTCGAAGCCCGGGCGCCGGGTGACCACCTGCTGCTCGGATGCGAACGGCTTCCAGTTGTCGGTCGTCTCGCCCAGGTTGAAGCGACCCCGGTGCCGCACCCGGACGCCGGCCACCAGGGGCTGCCCTTCCTTGAGCACGGTGCGGAAGAAGTGCTGCACCGGGTCCGGCAGTCCTTCGAGTTCGCGGAAGTCCACCACGGCGGGATTGAGCGGCAGCCGCGCCGCCTTCAATCGCCCGCGCAGCCGGCGCGTGCCCGCTTGCCAGCGCCAGGCGCCAGAGAGCCTCAGCGCCGCGAACAGCGCCGCCAGGGACAGGGCGGCGGTCAGGAGGGTGTTCGGCACGGGCGCGGCGGCGTTTCACTCCTGAGGCTCGATGACCTCGCCGAGCGGGCGGCGCGGCGCCGGCGCAATGTCCTCGACGGGGTAGCCCAGGCGCAGAACGATCTGGGGGAAGCCGCCGCCGACGAGATGCTGCAGCCTCGGTCGCAACGCGGCGACCTGGACCGGCTGGTTGAGATGGGAGGCCTGCAGCCCGAGCCGGCAGGCCTCAAGCAGAACCCGCTGCAGGGCCTGGCCCGCCTGCAGCCAGTGCAGGGGATCGTCCCCCTCGGTGCCGAGCACCGCCAGCAGCGGCGAGGCTTCGGCCAGCTGCCGGTCCCTGGCACCCACGCCGCCGCCCATGTCGAAGGTGCGCACCACCAGCTGGGCCATGGGGCCGGCCAGCGCAGGAACGGTCAGGCCGTCGCCGCGCCGGCGCGGATGCATCCAGGCCGCCAGTTCCCGCCGCCAGCCGGGATTGGCCCACTGCAGGGCATCGCCCTCGGCCACCAGGGCGGCCAGCTGCAGCCGCGCCGCTTGCTCCTGGACGGGCCGCAGCCAGGCCTGCTCCGCGGCTGCCGCGGCAACGAGCGAGTCGATCGCGTCCTGCGCCACCGCCTGGTCGGCGAAACGCTTGCGGTAGGTGCGCCGGCGCCCGATGCACTCGGCCAGCGCGGCTTCCGGTGAACTCGCGCCCTGCTCCTTGGCGACGGTCATCCGGGCCAGCCAGTCGGGCTCGGCGGGATCGGGCAGGAGCCGCACCCCGGTGTCGAGCCCGCGGCTCGCGGCGCCGATGCGCAGGTTCATCAGCGCACAGCCGCAGCTGATGGCGAGCTCGCGGTCGTCCGGGTCGTTGACCGGCAGGGCGCGCGTGCGGTCGGCCAACAGGTCGATGGTGTGATGGGACAGCCGGAACAGCCACGGCTGGGTGTTGTGGCTGGATGGCGCCTGCACCGCCAGGCCGATCAGCGCCAGCGCCGTCTCTTTCCATTCAGTTGCGTCATCCATGGGCTCTCCGGGGCGATCGGCAGTCACGCCGAGTACAATACACAACGACCATGGTGTGGTGCTTGCGAAATGTCAGTCCACATGCCTGATGTTTATCCGACCGTCGTGCACATGCTCGCCGCCGCCGCCCGGCAGGCGCCCGAGCGCGAAGCCCTGGTGTGCCTGGACGAGCGGCTGACCTATGCCCAGTACCTGCGCTGTGTCGCCTGGTTTGCGCACGAACTGATCGAACGGGGCGCCCGGGGCCAGCGGGTCGGCATCGTCCTGGGCAATTCCCTCGATATCTGCATTGCCATGTTCGCTGTCCACGGGGCGGGCGCCCAGGCGGTACCCTGCAATCCCCTGTACACCGAGCGCGAGTTGCGCGCCATTTTCGAGGATGCCGACCTGCACGTGGTGATCTATGCCGAAGACAAGCATGACGTGATCGACCGGCTTGCCGACGAGCTGGGCATTCCCCAGCGTATCCGCATCGGCGGTACCGCGCGCCGGCTCACGGCCTGGCACGACGCCGGGGACCGGGATCTGCCCCAGCCCATGCCGAGCCCAGGCGAACTGGCGACGCTGCAGTACACCGGCGGCACCACCGGCCGGTCCAAGGGCGTGAATCTCACCCATGGTGCCGTGGCGATCAATATCAGTCAGCGCGAGGCGCTGGTGCCGGCACGCAAGGACTGCGAGCGTCTGCTGTGCGTCATGCCCTTGTATCACGTCTATGCCTCGGCCATGTGCCTGCACAACATGGTCTATGCGCGCGGCACGCTGGTGGTGCTGCCGCGCTACACGCCGGAGGCGGTTCTTGATGTCCTGGTGCGCGAGCGCATCACGATTTTCGCCGGCAGCCCGACGCTGTTCACCAGTCTCTTGAGCCATCCGGATTTCGGGCGCACCGATTTCTCCGCCCTGCACCTTTGCTACTCGGGCTCTGCTGCCTTGCCGGAGGAGCTGCTGCGGCGCTGGGAAGCGAGCACGGGTGTGCCGGTGATAGAAGGCTATGGCCAGTCCGAGGCGGGGCCGGTGATCAGCTTCAATCCAATACACGGCACCAGGAAGGCGGGCTCGGTGGGCGTGCCGGTGCCGTATACGGTGGTGGAAATCGTCGATCTGGATCAGGGCATGCGCCCGCTGCCGGCGGGAGAGAAGGGCGAGATCCGGATTCGCGGGCCCCAGGTCATGGCGGGCTACCGCAACCTTGCCGATGAAACCGCCGCCGCCTTGCGCAACGGCTGGCTTTACACGGGCGACATCGGCGAGTTCGACAACGACGGCTACCTCTTCATCCGGGACCGCAAGAAGGAAATGGCGAAGGTCTCCGGTTTCAACGTCTTTCCCCGGGAGATCGAGGAGGTGCTCTATCTGCACCCGCAGGTGCAGGAAGCGGCGGTGGTGGCGGTGCCCGACGCCTATCGCGGCGAGGTGGTCAAGGCCTTCGTGGTGCCCCGCTCCGGCGCCGGCGTCACGGTGGAACAGCTGGTCGAGCACTGCAAGGCAAACCTGGCCAGGTACAAGGTGCCGGCGACCCTGGACCTGGTGCCGGAACTGCCCAAGACCAGCGTTGGAAAGATAGACAAGAACCGGTTGCGCGTACTGGCGGCCGTCGCGCCCTAACTCCGCGCCAGGATATCCCCGTCCTGCTCAACCAGCACGCCGGCCTTGAGCAGTTCGTCGATCACCTGCACGGCGACGGCAGCGGGCTCGCGGTTGAAGAAACGCTCCGAGACGTCGCGGAATATGGCGACCCGGGTGAAGTAGTCGCCGATCTCGGCGCGCCGCATGCGCCGCTTTTCCAGCAGGGTGAAAGTGAACAAGGCTTTCATGGCGCTGCGGGCCAGGCGCTCGGGGCTGCTCTCGAATGCGACGAGCCGCTGCATGGCGCGCTCGACAGCCGCATGGAAATCGGCGAAGGGCGCGCCGTGGCCGGGGATGACCAGGCGCACGTCCAGCCCGCGCAGCATTTCCAGCGTGCGCCGCTGCGCCGGCAAGCCGCTCGGGTCGCCGTGCAGTTCGGCGAACATGACGCCGAAGCCGTCCTGCCACAGGGCATCGCCGGAGATCAGAATTCCCTCGGCCGGTGCATAGAAGGCGAGCGCGTGCATGTCATGGCCGGGCACAGGGAGCGCCTGCCAGAGGAGTCCGCCCATCTCCAGTTCGTCGCCAGGAGCGAGGGTGGCGTCGAATGCGAAGGGTTCTGCCTGCTGCTGTGCCGGCGCAAGCAGCAGGGCCTCCTCGTCCCAATCAGTAACCGCCGGCGCCATGCCCTCGGGGATGAGGATGCGGCAGCCATGGGCGCGGCGCAGCGCGGCATTGCCGCCGATGTGGTCGGAATGGGAGTGGGTGTTGACGATGCGCGCCAGGCGCCGCCCGTCCAGGGCGTGGCGCACCAGCGCCAGGGTCTGGGCGGCGTGGCTGTGGTAGCCGGTGTCCACCAGCGTGGCCTGGTCGCCCTCCAGCAACAGGATGTTGTTGGACGACAGCCAGCCGCGCTCGATCACGCGCACCTGGGGCGGCAGCCCGGAAGGTTCGCCCCCGACGCTGCGCGCCAACCCCCTCGCCCTCTCTCCCGGCCTCTCTCCCGGAGGGAGAGAGGAGGGTCGAGCCTCCCTTCTCCCTCTGGGAGAAGGGTCGGGGAAGAGGGATTGGGGGTGTGAGCGCTTCTTGAGGCGGCTCGGCGACGCGCTCACCCGCCCGCCTCCTTGCGCATGACGCCCGCGGGCAGCTCGTCGATGCGGCTGAATTCGCCGCTGCGCAGCCACGACGGGTCTTCGAGGAAATCCCTCGCCATGGCGGTGGCATCGAAGCCCCAGAACAGCTCGCCGTCGATCACCAGGCTGGGCACGCCGAACACGCCGGCGGCCAGGGCCTCCTCGCCGAAGCGCTTCAACTGCGCCTTGACCTCGGGCGCGT
>JBMOQT010000121.1:0-9995 GCA_049320945.1 Pseudomonadota bacterium | reverse complement strand
CCCGGTCGCTTCAACTTGTTCACTTACAACGGCGCCACCGTTATCGCCGACTACGGCCACAACCCGGACGCCATCGCCGCCCTGGTGCAGGCAGTGGAGGCCATTCCGGCGAGGCGCCGCAGCGTGGTGATCAGCGGCGCCGGCGACCGGCGCGACGAGGACATCCGCGAGCAGACGCGCATCCTCGGCAACGCCTTCGACGAGGCCATCCTGTACCAGGACCAGTGCCAGCGCGGCCGCGCCGACGGCGAGGTGCTGGCCCTGCTGCGCCAGGGCCTGTCCGGCGCCAAGCGCACCACTTCGGTCACGGAGATCCGGGGCGAGTTCCTGGCCATCGACACCGCCCTGGCGCGACTGACCCCGGGTGACCTGTGCCTGATCCTCATCGACCAGGTGGAGGAAGCCCTGGCCCACATCACCCAGCGCATTGCCGAGGTCGAGACCCTGTCGATCGCCGCCTAAACCGCGCCGCGGGCGGCTTGGGCCCAGTTGCGGATCAGCTCGGCGATGGCGGCGAACTCGCGGCTGCGCGGCGAGGTGGGACGGGCGACCAGGGCCACCTCACGCACCGGCGGGCGCGGCGCGAAAGGCCGCGCCTGGAGCGCGGTGCGGGTAAGCGCCCCGGCGCGGATGGCCATGAGGGGCAGCAGGGCCAGCCCCAGGCCGCTGGCGACCATTTCGATCAGCGTGTAGAGGCTGTTGGCCTCGATGTTGCCGCGCGCCTGGGCACCGCCGCAGGCGGCCAGGGTGTGGCCCCGCAGGCAATGGCCCTCCTCCAGCAGCACCAGGCGCTGGGGATCGATGGCGTCCAGCGACAGCACGGGCGCGGCCAACAGGGGATGCCGGGCGGGGGCGATGAGCTGCAGCTCGTCGTCGAACAGGCGCTGCACCACCAGGCTCCCCGTGTCGTAGGGCAGGGCAATCAGGGCGAAATCCAGTTCCCCGCGCCGCAGCCGGGCCAGCAGGTTGTCCGTGAAATCCTCGCGCAGCATGAGGGTCAGGGCCGGGTAGCCGGCGCGGATGGCCGGCAGCACCTCCGGCAGCAGGAAGGGAGCGATGGTGGGAATGGCCCCCAGGCGCAGGGTGCCGCTGAAGGGCTCCGCCGCCGCCCGCGCCACCTGGGTCAGGTCCTCGGCCGCCGCCAGCAGGCTGCGGGCGCGGGCGACGATTTCCTCCCCCACCTCTGTCAGCACCACGCGGCTGCGGTCCCGCTCCACCAGGGTCACCCCCAGCTGCTCCTCCAATTCCTTGACGCCGGCCGAGAGGGTCGACTGGGTGACGCGGCAGTCCTCGGCCGCCCGGGTGAAGTTGAGGCGGTCCGCGAGCGCCACCAGGTAGCGCAGGTTGCGCAGGGAGGGCAGTGCGGCCATAAATCTGTTTCGCTGAATCCGCTTATTACCATAGCACGAAATCTTTTCCTGCCGATTCCGAGACTTGCCGGGAACTATCGACAAAGTCGATAAGCTGCTTCGACAAAACTCATTGGCCCTTCGGTGCTACAGCTTCCAGAATGTAGATGCAGCCCTGCCCGCAGCCGCGGGCAGGAGCTTCCCCATACGCCGGCGCAGCCGCGCCGGTACCCCTCATGAAAGGAGGAAACGCCATGCAACTCAAGGGATCCAAGACTGAAGCGAACTTGAAGGCCGCCTTCGCCGGCGAATCCCAGGCCAACCGGCGCTATCTGTATTTCGCCGCCAAGGCCGACGTGGAAGGCTACAACGACGTCTCCGCCGTGTTCCGCTCCACCGCCGAAGGCGAGACGGGCCATGCCCATGGCCACCTGGAGTACCTGGAGGCCTGTGGCGATCCGGCCACGGGGCTGCCCATCGGCAAGACCCCCGACAACCTGAAGGCCGCCATCGCCGGGGAAACCCACGAATACACCGACATGTACCCGGGCATGGCCAAGACCGCGCGGGAGGAAGGCTTCGACGAAATCGCCGACTGGTTCGAGACCCTCGCGAAAGCCGAGCGCAGCCACGCCAACAAGTTCACCAAGACGCTGGACCAGCTGCAGGCACTGGGCTAAGGCGCCCGGCCCTCTCCCTCACCCGGGGGGAGGGCACACCCCTGCCCCATAGGAGAAACCGACGAGACATGAGCAGCGTGATTGGCAGGATCCGCGAAGGCAGCCTGGAGGCGCCCACGCGCCATCCCCTGGATTGGCGCAGCCCGGATTTCCACGACGAGGACAAGCTGTTCGCCGAGTTGCACCGGGTGTTCGACATCTGCCACGGCTGCCGCCGCTGCGTCAGCCTGTGCGGCGCCTTCCCGACCCTGTTCGATCTGATCGACGAAGGCCGCACGGGCGAGCTGGACGGCGTGGACAAGGCCAATTACTGGAAGGTGGTGGACCACTGCTACCTGTGCGACATGTGCTACATGACCAAGTGCCCCTATGTGCCACCGCACGAGTGGAACGTGGACTTTCCGCATCTCATGCTGCGCGCCAAGGCGGTCAAGTTCAAGAAGGGCGAAGTGCGCCTGCGCGACAAGCTGCTGTCCTCCACCGATGCCCTGGGCAAGCTCGCCGGCATACCCGTCGTCACCCAGGCGGTGAACAAGGTAAACCACACCCGGCCGGCCCGGGCTGCCCTGGAGAAATCCCTGGGCGTGGATGCGAAGGCCTGGCTGCCCGATTTCGCCGCGAAGAAGTTCCGCTCCGCCGCCCGGCTGGCGCCGGGGGCGCAGGTGCGCGATGGCGAGCGCACGCCGGGCAAGGTGGCGCTGTTCGCCACCTGCTACATCAATTACAACGAGCCGGGCATCGGCCACGACCTGGTGGCCGTGCTGGAGCACAACGGCATCCCATGGACCCTGGTGGAGAAGGAGGCCTGTTGCGGCATGCCCAAGCTGGAACAGGGCGACCTGGAGGGCGTGGCGCGGCTCAAGGAAATCAACATCCCGCGCCTGGCCAGGCTGGCGCGGGACGGCCATGCCATCCTCGCCGGAGTGCCCTCCTGCACTCTCATGTTCAAGCAGGAGCTGCCCTTGATGTTTCCGGAGGATGCCGATGTGCAGGCGGTGAAGGCGGCCATGTGGGACCCCTTCGAGTACCTGGTGGCCCGGCGCAAGGACGGCCTGCTCAGGACCGATTTCCGCCAGCCCCTGGGGAAGGTCAGCTATCACGTGCCCTGCCATGCGCGCGTGCAGAACATCGGCCGCAAGACCGAGGAATTGCTCCAGGGCATTCCCGGCACCGAGGTGACCACCGTCGAGCGCTGCTCCGGGCATGCGGGCACCTATGGCGTGAAGAAGGAGTTCCATGCCATGTCCATGAAGATCGGCAAGCCCGTGTTCCGCCAGATGCACCAGGCCGGCCCGGACGTGATCAGCAGCGACTGTGCCCTGGCCGGCCACCACATCGCCCAGGGCATCGCCGAGAACCACCAGGCAACCCCGCCCCTGGCCCATCCCATCAGCCTGCTGCGCAAGGCCTACGGCATTTGACGCGAGACGAGCATATGGCCCAACTGACTCCCGAGAGCCTGTGGTCCCTGGAGCAATACGCCAAGAAGCGCCAGGAGTTCCGCGCCCAGGTCATCGCCCACAAGAAGCGCCGCTCGGTGCCCGTGGGCCCCCACGTCACCCTGCTGTTCGAGGACGAGACGACCATCCGCTACCAGGTGCAGGAGATGCTGCGCATCGAGCGCATCTTCGAGGAGGAAGGCATCGCCCACGAACTGGAGGCCTACAACCCCCTGATCCCCGACGGCACCAATCTCAAGGCCACCATGCTCATCGAGTATCCCGACCCGGCCGAGCGCGCCGCGCGCCTGCGCGAGCTGAAGGGCATAGAGGATGTCACCTATGTGCGCGTGGCGGGCTTCGATCCGGTCTATGCCATCGCCGACGAGGACCTGGTGCGGGAGACCGAGGAGAAGACCTCCTCGGTGCACTTCCTGCGCTTCGAGCTCACCCCGGACATGATCGCGGCGCTCAAAAAGGGTGCGGCCCTGGGGGTGGGCATCGAGCATCCGCGCTATTCCGCCCCGGTGGATGCACTGCCCGCCGAGACCCGCGCTGCGCTGGTGGCTGATCTCGCCTGAGCCGCCGGCGGCTCAGGGACGTCGCGCAGTACTTCCTCAGACCTTCATCTTGATGTATCTTGATATTTCAAGGTGAAGAGGATGCCATGGGAAACCGGGAAAAGTTCTCCTCTCAAGCCGCGCCGGAAGTGCTGGCCGCCCTGCGCAAGATCGCCGAGCAGGATGGGCGCCAATTCCAGGCGGTACTGGACGAGGCATTACGGGAATACATAGAGCGCAGAGAGCAGGGCCGCCCGCGCCGGCATGTCATGACGGCCTTCTCTGAGAGTCTCCGGGATTTCGACGCGCTCTATCGTGAGCTCGCCAAGTGAGCGGGCGGGATTACCTGACCGTCGCCGACGTCCTCGCGATCCACACACTTCTGATCGAGCGCTATGGCGGTGCCTCGGGCATCCGCGATCTGGGCGCCCTGGAGGCGGCCCTGTTCCGGCCCCAGACGGGCTATTACGACGACATCGTAGCGGAGGCGGCTGCCCTCCTGGAAAGCCTTGCCGTCAATCATCCTTTCCTCGACGGCAACAAGCGCGTGGCCTTTGCCGCGGCAGACGTCTTCTTGCGCATCAACGGCTATCGCATCGTCCGGCCACCCTTGCAGATCTACGCCGAGCTAATGGGCTTGTTCGACAAGGACAGCTTCGACCTCGCTCATCTGGAGCCATGGCTGCGCGGCTTCGTAACGCGCGTGGAGTGAGGAACGCGAATCCCGATCAGCCCCCCTGATCGAAATCCACCACCACCCGGTCGGTCACCGGGTAGCTCTGGCAGCTCAGGATGAAGCCGCGCGCCACTTCGTAGTCCTCCAGGGCGAAGTTGGCGTCCATGTCCACCTCCCCTTCCACCAGCTTGCAGCGGCAGGTGGAGCACACGCCGCCCTTGCATGAATAGGGCAGCTCGATGCCCTGGCGCAGGGCGGCGTCGAGCAGCGGCTCCTTGTCCTTTTCCACCGCGAAGCTGCGGCGCACGCCGTCCTGGATCACCGTCACCTGGCACTCGCGCCCGCCCGGCAGGGGCTGGGCGTGGGGCACGTGGGCATGCTTGGGAATGCTGGCGGCAAATAGCTCGATCTTGATCCTGTCCTTGGGCAGCCCGTGGGCCTGGAGGGAAGCCGACACGTCGTCCATCATGCCCGCCGGGCCGCACACGAAGGCAGCGTCGATGTCGTCGTCGGCGAGGTAGTGCTCGATCAGGGCATCGCATTTCCTGCGGTCGATGCGGCCGTTGAGCAGCTCGATGTCCTGGGGCTCGCGGCTCATGACGAACACCAGGTTGAGGCGGTCCAGATAGACATCCTTCAGCTCCAGCAGCTCTTCGCGCAGCATCACCGTCGACGAGGCGCGGTTGCCGTAGAACAGGGTGAAGCGGCTATGGGGTTCTGCCAGCAGCGTGGTCTTGACGATCGAGAATACCGGCGTGATGCCGCTGCCGGCGGCGAAGGCGACGTAGTGCTTGGCATTGTCCGGGGCGAGGGGCAGGTTGAAGTGGCCCGCCGGGGGCATCACTTCGATGGTCTGCCCCGGCTGCAGGGCTTCGTTGGCCCAGGTGGAGAAGACGCCGCCGGGCACGCGCTTGACCGCCACACGCAGGCACCCGTCCTGAACCGCCGAGCAGATGGAGTAGGAGCGGCGCACGTCCTGGCCGTCGATGCGGGCGCGCAGGGTCAGGTGCTGGCCCTGGATGAAACGGAAGGCCTCGCGCAAGTCCTCGGGCACGGCGAAAGTGAGCAGCACCGCGTCGCGCGTGTCGCGCCTGACGCTGTCTATGGTCAGGGGATGAAACCGGCTCATGTCAGTGGGGCTTGAAGTAATCGAAGGGTTCGAGACAGGCGTTGCAGCGGTACTGGGCCTTGCAGGCGGTGGCGCCGAACTGGCTCACCCGCGCCGTGTCGGTCGAACCGCAGCGCGGGCAGGCAACGGTCGCGGCCTCGCGCCGCCGGCGCAGCGCGCTGATGTCGATCGGGCGCTCCGCCGTCCCCGCCGGCGGCGTGATGCCGAACTCGCGCAGGCGGCTGCGCCCCTTTTCCGTGAGCCAGTCGGTGGTCCAGGCGGGCGCCAGGCGCGTTTCCAGCCGCAGGCGCTCGACGCCGTGATCCCTCAGGGCCTGCTCGATCGCGTGGTTGATCGCGTCTACGGCAGGACAGCCGGAATAGGTGGGCGTCACCGTCACCACCAGTTCGTCACCGGCCCAGCGCACCTCGCGCACGATGCCCAGATCCACTACCGAGAGCACGGGGATCTCCGGGTCGGCCACCTCCTCCAGCCACTGCCAGATCCGGGCCGTGTCCCGTTGCGCTGCCGCAGTCATGGCCATCACCAGCGGGCGCCCGGGTAGGCGCGCTGCAGGAACTGCATCTCGGCCAGGAGGTAGCTCAGGGCCTCCGTGTGGCGGCCCTGCTTGCCGCCGCGCTGCATCCAGCTCTCGCCGGGCACGGGCAGCGTGGCCTCGCCGAACACCCGTTCCACGTGCTGCTGCCACGGCTCGCGCAGGCACGAGGGATCGGGGGCGATGCCCGCCTGGCACAGGGTGAGGTCCACCGGGTCGGCCTCGAACAGCTCGCCCGTGTAGGTCCACAGCTCGTCCACCGCCCGCAGCATGCGCCCGTGGCTCTCCTCGGTGCCGTCGCCCAGGCGCACCACCCAGTCGCCACTGCGCTCCAGGTGGTAAGTGGCCTCCTTGAGGGCCTTCTCGGCAATCTCGGCCACGCGCGCGTCGGCCGACTTCTTCAGCTCCGCCAGCAGCAGCCAGTGCCAGGCGTCGAAGAAGAACTGGCGCACCACGGTGTGGGCGTAGTCGCCGTTGGGGCGCTCCACCAGCAGCACGTTGCGGAACTCGTGCTGCTGGCGCAGGAAGGCGAGCTGGTCCTCGTCGCGGCCCCTGCCCTCCACCTCGCCGGCATAGGTCAGCCACAGGCGCGCCTGGCCGATGAGATCCAGCGCCAGGTTGGCGTTGGCCATCTCCTCTTCCAGGGCCGGGCCGTGGCCGATCCACTCGCTGATGCGCTGGCCCAGGATGAGGGCGTTGTCGCCCAGGCGCAGCAGGTACTCGAACAGGGGCTGACGCAGGTCGCCGTTCATAGATGCTTCACTTCCTCGGGCACCGCGTAGAAGGTCGGGTGCCGGTACACCTTGCTGTTGGCCGGCTCGAACAGGGCCTCCTTGTCGCCCGGGCTGCTGGCGACGATGTCCGCCGACTTCACCACCCAGATGCTCACGCCCTCGTTGCGCCGCGTGTAGAGATCGCGCGCGTTCTTGATCGCCATTTCCGCATCCGCCGCGTGCAGGCTGCCCACGTGCTTGTGGGCCAGGCCGTGCTGGCTGCGGATGAACACTTCCCACAGGGGCCATTCCTTCATGCTCGTCTCCTATGCGGCGGCCTTGGCACGGCGCGCCGCCAGTTTCTCGGCGTGGGCCAGGGCCGCCTCGCGCACCCAGGCGCCTTCTTCCCAGGCGCTCCTGCGCGTCTGCAGGCGCTCCCGGTTGCAGGGGCCGTTGCCCTTGATGACGCTGTAGAACTCGTCCCAGTCGATGGAGCCGATGTCGTAGTGGCCGCGCTCCTCGTTCCAGCGCAGCTGCGGATCAGGGATGGTGAGCCCCAGGTATTCCGCCTGGGGCACGGTCTGGTCGATGAACTTCTGGCGCAGGTCGTCGTTGGACACCAGCTTGATCTTCCAGCGCATGGACTGGGCGCTGTGCACCGACTCGGCGTCGGGCGGGCCGAACATCATGACGGCGGGCCACCACCAGCGGTTGAGGGCATCCTGGGCCATTTGCTTCTGCTCGGGTGTGCCGCGGCACAGGGCCAGCATCAAGTCGTAGCCCTGGCGCTGATGGAAGCTCTCTTCCTTGCAGATGCGCACCATGGCACGGGCATAGGGGCCGTAGGAGCAGCGGCAGATGGGGATCTGGTTCATGATGGCGGCGCCGTCCACCAGCCAGCCGATGGCGCCCACGTCGGCCCAGGTCAGGGTCGGGTAGTTGAAGATGCTGGAATACTTGACCTTGCCCGCGTGCAGGTCGTCGATCATGGCTTCGCGCGACACGCCCAGGGTCTCGGCGGCGCTGTACAGATAGAGGCCGTGCCCCGCCTCGTCCTGCACCTTGGCGATGAGGATGGCCTTGCGCTTGAGGGTGGGGGCGCGGGTGATCCAGTTGCCTTCCGGCAGCATACCCACGATCTCGGAATGGGCATGCTGGGAGATCTGCCGGATCAGGGTGCGCCGGTAGGCCTCCGGCATGGGGTCCTTGGGCTCGATTTTCACGTCCGCGTCGATGCGCTCCTGGAACGCCCGCTCCTCCGGCGGCAGCTCGTCCAGCGCCGCCACGCGCTGGACGCCGGTATCGACTAGTTGAGCGTACATGCGCCCTCCTTCATTCGTGAATCATTCAATCGTGAAGTATTATTTGATACATTTCTCACCATGTCAATACGAATTTTTGTGTCACTTTAGGGGCGAGGTTTGTCTTCTGCGGCACGGCGGACGTGATGCCCGGTCAGCGGGCGGCGGGCACGGGTGGTGTGGCGGAGGGCCTTGCGCTACCGCCCGGGGGCTGGCCGGCGCCGCCCGGCGGCGGGGCGCCGGTGTCCCCGGCCAGGAATTGCCAGTCGGCGTAGGTCTTGGCCTGCTCGAAGGCCTTGTAGCGCTCAGGGAAGTTGCCGGTCTTGAGGGGCGTCTCCCGGGAAGTGCTGTAGATACCGACGATGCGCCCCTGCCGGCGCACCAGCCCCCACTCCCGGCCGCCGGTGACGGGATCCAGGTAGATGCGCCGCAGGTGGCGCCGGACGTTGGGGTAGCGCTTGTCCTGCAGCAGGTCCTCGAGGCGCTCCGGATATTGCCGGGCGCCGCCGGGCGTGGCCTGGTGGTAGCTCTCGAGGGCGCGGCGGAACTGGTCGCCGACGAACAGCAGCTGTTTTTCCTGCTCCTGGCGCGCCGCCGTCTGCCACATCTGTCCCAAGGCAGCCAGGGCGATGCCGGCCAAGGCCACGGCGAACAGCAGGCCGAGATAGGTGAAGCCGCGCTGGGCGCCCATCAGAACTCCTTGTAGGGGGTGCCGTCCACCCCCTGCCCCTCGGCGCCGCTGCGCACGTCATACACGCCGCCGGCCCCTTCGTCAGGCGGCGGCACGATCTCCCACTGGGAGGCACTGTCCGTCACGGGATCGATGGGCACTTTGCGCAGGTAGCGCTTTTCCACCAGTTCCTCCAGGGTCGCCGGGTACTTGCCGGTGTCGGCCCGGTACTTGTCTATGGCGTCGCGCATCACATGCAGCGATTCCTTGAGAGCCGCCTCCTTGGCGCGCTCCACGTGCTGGAAATAGCGCGGCGCGGCGATGGACAGCAGCGTGGCGATGATGGCCAGCACCACCAGCAGCTCGATCAGCGTGAAGCCGCGACGCCCGCTCACCATTGGGAGTAGGGAATGCCGTTGAGCCCGATCCTGGGCGAGCGGGAATAGACGTCGAACACGTCCTCGCCCGGCGCCGGCTCGTCAGGCGGGCTGGCATAGCTGCGCTTGCCCCAGGTGTCGGCGGCAGGCGTGTCCGGGTCCGGATGCATGGGATCGCGCGGCAGGCGGCGCAGGAAGTAGATCCTGGCCTTGCCCGGGCTGCGCACGTCATCCACGCCCTGCACCAGCACTTCCAGCCTGGGCGGGTAGCCCGAGGCGGCGGCGTCGCGGGCGATGCGACCCTCGTCGACCGCCTGCTTGTAGGCGTCGATGGCTTCGCGGATCTGGCGCAGCGCCGTGCGCAGTTCCTGCTCATTGGCGCGCTGGGCGGCGAGCTGCACCAGGGGAAAGGCGGCCGAGGCCAGGATGCCGACGATGGCCACAGTCACCACCAACTCGATCAGGGTGAATCCCCGGCGCCGGCCCATGCCTGTCACAGAACGATCTTGACCGTCAGCGCCTCGGCCGCCGGCGCCGGCGGCGGCGCCCCCGGGGCGGGATCGGCG
>JBMOQT010000120.1:0-9996 GCA_049320945.1 Pseudomonadota bacterium | reverse complement strand
CCGAGAGCACGCTCATCGTCATCGCCATCGGCATGGCGGTGTTCATGGTGTTCTCGGCCCTGCTCACCTGGGTCAGGCAGTACCTCGTGCTGCACACCGGCAACCGGGTCGATGCCGTGCTCGGCGCGCAGGTGTTCGATCACCTGTTCAAATTGCCGCCGCGCTACTTCGAGAGGCGTCCCACGGGGGTGATCGCCGCACGCCTGCACGGCGTGGAAACCATCCGCGAATTCATCGCCAGTGCGGCGGTGACCCTGGTGCTGGACGTGCCGTTCCTGCTGATCTTCGTCGGCGTCATGTTCTGGTACAGCGTCAAGCTGACTTTAATCGCCCTGGGCGTGCTCGCCGTGATCGCCGCCATCAGCGCTGCGGTGGCACCGCTATTCCAGGCGCAACTCAATCAGCAATTCCTGCTCGGCGCCCGCAACCACGCGTTCTTGACCGAGTACGTGGTCGGCGTGGAGACGGTCAAGAGCCTGCAGATGGAGCCCCAGCTGAAAGCACGCTACTCGGACTATCTCGCCGAGTACCTGTACGCCACTTTCAGGACCCGGCAGCTCGCCAACACCTACAACACCGCCGCCATGGCTTTGGAGCAGCTCATGAGCCTGCTCATCCTGGTCGTGGGGGCCTACTCCGTGATGAGCAGCCGGGAGTTCACCATCGGCATGCTGGTCGCCTTCCAGATGTTCGGGGCCAAGCTCAGCCAGCCGATGATGCGCCTGGTGGGGCTGTGGCAGCAGTTCCAGCAGGCCAGCCTGTCGGTACGACGCCTGGGTGACATCATGAATGCGCCCACCGAACCTTACTCGGTCCTGCCCAGCCGCCTGCGCGAAGGGCGCGGCCGCATCGAGATCGAGAGCTTGAGCTTCCGCTATGGGGAGAACCTGCCCTTCCTGTACCAGGGGTTCAATCTGTCCGTGACGCCGGGCAAGGTCGTGGCCATCATGGGGCCTTCGGGCTCGGGCAAGAGCACCCTGGCCAAGCTGCTGCAGGGCTTTTATGCGCCGGCCGGCGGCACCATCAAGCTGGACGGCCGCGACATCCGTCACCTCTCGGCCAACGAGCTGCGCCACTACTTTGGCGTCGTGCCCCAGGAGACGGTGCTGTTCTCAGGCACCCTCTACGACAACCTGTTGATGGCCAATCCGCATGCAACCTTTGACCAGGTGGTGCGCGCCTGCCGCATGGCGGAGATCCACGACGTCATCGAAAGGCTGCCCCAGGGCTACCAGACCGAGATCGGCGAGCGGGGCGCGGGTCTCTCGGGCGGACAGAAACAGCGGCTCGCCATCGCCCGGGCGCTGCTCAAGCAGCCCAAGATCCTCATCTTCGACGAAGCCACCAGCAACCTGGACCCCCATACCGCGGAGCATTTCGCCGCGACCATCAATCAGCTCAAGGGCAGGGTGACGATGCTGTTCATCACCCATGCCTTGCCCAAGACCTTGCAGGTAGACGAGCTTGTCAAGATCGGTGGTGAAAGATTGACCGTCGTGCCCGGCGACAAGGGCGATGGTGAAAACACTCGGCAGGACCGCAACGACCCTTTACTAGCAGGAGAAGGCATATGAACGGCAATGCATGCACGACCCAGGTCATCGATATCCTGCGGCGGGCAATCTCCCGGCATCTCGGCCTTCCCGCGGACCAGGTTCGGACCGAATCGACTCTCCAGGAGTTGGGAATCGACTCGCTCTCTTTCCTCGAATTGACGTTTGTGCTGGAGAGGGAACTGGCCATCCGCTTCCCCGAGCATCCGGGACCGCTTAACACCATCGGGGACGTGGTGGCGGTCATCGAGAGACTGCGCACCACGCCGGACGCGGGGGCGGCCCAGTGATGACGCGCAGGGTCGTGGTGACAGGCATCGGCATCGTCAGTCCGCTGGGAGACACGGTGGGCGAGCTCTTCGGCAATCTGATCGCGCGCAAATCGGCAGTGCGGCGCATCGACACGCGCTTCGACGAGGCGCTCATGTCCCCGGTGGCGGCGACAGTCGACGATTTCACGCCGGGAGCAGCCTTTCCCCTCAACAAGCTGGTGGCACTGGACCGCACCAGCCAGTTCGCCCTACTTGCCGCCCGGCGGGCCATCGAGGACGCCGACCTTTCACTGGCCGAATTGGACGCTGACGACGTCGGGGTTGCCGTCGGCACCGGCATGGGTGGGGCAGCGACGCTCGATCAGGCCTATCTGGAGCTCTACCGTCATGGGGAGAACCGGCTGCGTCCGATGACTCTGGTGAGCGCCATGCACCAGGCGGTGGCGGCAAACATTTCTATTGAGTTCGAGCTGCGGGGCCCCAGTTTCACCTACTCGTCGGCGTGCGCCTCCTCGGCCATCGCCATTGGCGAGGCCTCCCGCCACATCCGGCATGGCTATGCCGAGGTGATGGTCGCCGGCGGAGCGGAGGCGCTGCTGACGCTCGGCACCATTCGTTCCTGGGAAGCGCTGCGCACATTGGCGCGGGTGGACGAGCAGTGTCCGGCACGCAGTTGCCGGCCGTTTTCGCGAGACCGCACCGGATTGGTGTTGGGCGAGGGAGCGGCCTTTGTCGTGCTCGAGGAGTGGTCGCGCGCCCAGCGTCGGGGCGCGCCGGCCTATGGTGAACTGCTCGGCTACGGCGCGTGCAGCGACGCCTGCCACCTGACGCAGCCCCAGGCCGAGGGTCAGGCGAGGGCCATGCGCTTGGCCTTGTCCGATGCCGGCGTATCGCCTGCGGACATCGATTACATCAATGCGCATGGGACCGGGACGCCTGCGGGCGATGCCGTGGAGACCGCGGCGATCAAGGCGGCGCTCGGCGACTTTGCCCACGAGATCCCCGTCTCGTCCACCAAGGCCCTGCATGGCCATCTGGTGGGCGCCGCGGGCGCCCTGGAGTTCATCATCGCCCTGCTCGCCGCCCGCCACCGCATCGTGCCGCCCACGGCCCACCTGGACGCCCCTGACCCGGCCTGCGATCTCGACCATGTACCGAACCGCCCAAGAGAGGCGAAGCGTCTGCGCACCGTCATGTCCAACTCCTTCGCCTTCGGCGGAGCCAATGCCGTTCTCGTCGGCAGGGGCGTCGGATGAATACGGCGCAACCACAGTTGGCGCTCTATCCCATGGTGGCGGGCGCCGTCATCGCGCGGGGCGCGCGGGCAACCTGCCTGTTGCCCGGGAAGACCGTCGAAATCCGCTGTCCGGGTGAAGTGCTGCACGCACTGCTGGCGCGGTGCGACGGACAGACTCCCCTCGAGCAGATTCTTCAAGAACTGGGCCAGGAGTGGGATGGCAGCGCACTCCGGCAATTGGTGGAAGAGCTGCGGCAACAGGGTGTCATTTGCGACGCCAACGACATCGCCCAGCACCTGTGGCTGAACTTCAAGAATCCGCGAACGGCCGGTGGTGCGCCAAGTGCCGAGGACGTCGTGCGCCAGGTCGAGGCGGCCATCCTGGCCATCCGTACGCCGCACGCCGAAGCCCAGTACTTCTCGCCCGCCGCCACGCAACTGGCGACGCTGCTGCGGTGCAGGCGCAGTGTGCGGGGATTCTCCGGGGCCATGGTTGCGCTGGACCAGATCCTGGCCCTGCTCTGGGCCGCCTATGGGGCAGGGGCGCGCCGCACCGTGCCGTCCGCCGGCGGCATCTACCCGCTGCGCGTGGCGCTGATCCTTTTGTCGGGCACCGGCACGTTCTCAGCCGGCGTGTATCAAGTCCACTATCTCGAGGACGGCAGGGTCGGCCTGAGGCCGGTAGTGGCGGACATTGGCAATGTCATCAGGGCATGGACCGATCCCGCTCCCCTCAACGGCGCGCAGGGGGTGATTGTCCTGTCCGGCCGCTTCGGCCCCACTGCGGCCAAGTACGGGAGCCGGGCAGGCTTGTTCGTCCCCCTCGAGGCGGGCCATGCTGCCCAGAACACGCTGCTCGCCGCCGCCGAACTGGATATCGGTGCCGTCGAATTGGGCAGCTTCATCGAGGACGAGCTGGTCAAGCTGCTGGGCGAGCCGGAGGCCATTCCGCTGACGACGATTGCCTTTGGCGCGGCGAACGAAGGCGCCCGGCGCGAGGACGCCCATGACAGCCCGGCGGTCGACTTCCGCTGGGTGGATCCACAACTGCCCGGCTATCGCCTGCCTTTCTTTCTGGCTGCCGCCGCTGCCCGCGACAATCCCGACGAGTGGTGTTGGGGCCGCGACCAGGAGGCCGGCAATGCCTATGCGAAGGCTGTGGCGGAAGCCTTGGAGCGGCTGGCGTGCGTGCGGCCGGCGGGCGTCTTCAAGGCGCGCATGGACGAGGTGGATGGGGCGGTCGCGCCCACGGAAATCGCCGCCTATCTGCCCAGCCAATATGCCGCTCCCCATTTCCCCTACAAACCTTTCGATCCGCACGCCGAATATCAATGGAAGATCGGCGAAGATCTGCTCACGGGAAGCCAAGTGGCCGTGCTGGCGGACTTCGTGTACTACGCACCCCGTCAGGATGGCGCCGCCGCACCCTACACATCGTGCAACACCTCGGGCGTCGCCGCCTATCCCACGCGCGAGGGGGCTCTGGAGCGCGCGGTGTTGGAGTTGATCGAGCGCGACGCCTTCATGCTCGCCTGGCTGGGGAGGCAGCGGCACCCGGCCATAGCGCCGAGCAGCCTGCCCCGGGCATTGGCGGTGCGGCTCCGGGCGCTCGAAGACGTGGGATTCAAAGTCACCCTCAAGAGCCTCTCCGGCAACCTGGTTCCCGTGGTGCTGGTATTCGCCCAGAGCCTGGCGCTGGGCGTCACGCGCGTAGCGGCCTGCGCCCACTACGACGCCGAACAGGCGGTGCACCGGGCCCTCATGGAGGCCGAATCCACGATCGCCGTATGGCTCACCGGGCGCATGCGCGGAACGCTACAGCCCGAGCAGGTCGCCCATCCCCAGGATCATTGCGACCTCTATACCCAGCGACGCTATTTCCGCCGCGCCGACCACCTGGGCGCAACGGCGGAAGTGATCCCCTTGTCGTCCCTGGCCGGTACCGGCCCCGCCGATTGGTGCGGCCTGATGAATCTCATCGAAAGGCAAGGCCGGCCGCTGTTGTGGTTCGATCTGACGTTTGCCGGCGCCTCGCTCCACCAGGGAGGAGTCCCGCTGGTGATCGGACGCGCCATCGTGCCGGGTCTGGTGCCGATCAGCTTCGGCTACGGAACGGAGCCCCTGGGGCTGCCCCGGGTGGCGGCTGCCGCCCGCATTCGTTCTGTGCCCTATTTCCCTCACCCCTTCAACTAGGAGTCCACTATGAAGAAGCCCATGTCCAAGCAAACCCCGGCACAAAGGACCCCCAAGTCTTTCTCCTGGACCGTGACCGCTCAAGCGCGTCCCGGGCAAATCCGGTCGCTGCCCACGGGCAGCAGCGAATGCGGCGCCTGCGGCGCGCCCCGGAAGCGAGCGGACTGACCCGGGATTGATCCGCGCGGGAGCAGACGTGCTCTACATCGTCGGCCTGCTCAATCACCTGAAGCGTATTCAGTCGTGCGTGGCTGAACTGGAGGGCGATGCTTACCTCAACGCCAAGGATCTGGTGCTCCAGGTCCGGGCGCGGGGCAAGGTCTGCCATCTGCAGCCCCAGTTCACTTTCGTGAAGGAGGGCCGCATCCGCTACACCGCGTATTTCGAACAGCACGTGAGCGGTTTCGCGGGATGGCGGCCCTACTTCATGAAGCGCTGGCCGGCGGCCACCGAAAAGCTCTTGTTCAAGCGCTTCGCCCTGGAGCACGGCCTGCCCACGCCGCCCTTCTGGACGAGCGCTTGCACCGAGGTGCGCGATGTACTCATCAAGCAGAACCGTTCCTCCTTCGGTGTCGGCATCCGCGGACCGTTCCGGGACCTGCAAAGCCCTGACGCCGCGTTGCGGCCGGAGCACGACGAGTACTACGAAGCGTTCATCCCGGGACGTGTGGCCAAAGCCTGGTACTGGAATGGCGGGCTCGTCTGCCTGGAGGTGCGGCCCATGCCCTGCTTGGTGGGCGACGGATGTTCCAGCGTGGCGGAACTGGCGGCAACACGCAGCCGGCGCCCCGTGGATGCGACAGCCCTGGCGTGGCTCGCCGCATTCCAGGGACGAACGCCGGCGGCGGTGCTGAGAGAAGGAGAGTCAATGCTGGCGGACTTCAAGTATGGCACGCCCTTCGATCCGCCGTGTGTCGAAAACGAGAACGTGCTCGCCAGCTTCGCCGGCAGCCGCATTGAAGCCGAGCTCAGGCGCGCCGGCATGACGTCAGCGCAGGCCATTCCCAAGTCTCTCAGGGCGAACACGCTGTTTACGCTCGACGCGGTCGTCGATGACGAAGACCGGGTGTGGTTCCTGGAGATGAATTCCAACCCCATGGTCCACCCGGACACGTATGCCGCGATTCTGGGGAGCTTGTTCGAAGTGAACATTGAGGCAAGCAGCTAGGCCGTAAGGAAAAGAGATGGCCATTCGATTCGCAAGACTGGAAGACATCGAAACGCTGGTCGCGTACTGGCGCGAATTCCACTCCCAAAGCGCCTTTGCCCACCTCACTCTCGACGAGGTGAAGCTTGCGACCACCATGCGGCGGCTCATCGAAGACAAGAGCGGAGCCTTCTGCTTCTTCGTGGCGGAGGGCGAGAACGGTAGGCCGGCCGGCGTGATCGTGGGACAAATGGACAGCTACTACTTCTCCAACGACCCGGTCGCAAAAATGGTTTTCTACTGGGTGCATCCCCAGTATCGCTACAGCTCCATCGCCGTGCGGCTGATGTTGGGCCTGAAGCAGTGGGCGCAGAACCGCCGCGCGAAGGAGTTGAGCATTGCCGTCACCAGCGGAGAGTCGATCGGCGTCATCGACAAGATGATGCGCAAGATGGGGGGAGAGCTCAAGGGTGGCAACTACGTCATTAGCGGTCTGTAGCTACATCATGATGGCGCAATTTCTTGGAAACCATGCTTGTGGCATCAACAATCATCTGGACGGCTTCGTCCCCTCAAGGGTGCACCAGCCATCCATGGCTGAGAGTGGCGTTATGTCAAACAAATCTGATAGTAGTGGCGTGAAAAACATGATGAAGCGAGGCATCGACCTTATTGCTTTGCACATTGCTTCCATGATCTTGCTCCTGGTTTGGACAGGGCAAATCTTGGCGCAGGACTCATCGCAACGGTTGAGTACGGTTCGCAACAGCGCGTCGCAGCGCTACGAAATCAATCAGACCTTTGATGGCCAGGTCTATCGAAAGGACAACAACGTCTGGGCGTATACGAAGGAATTCGCCGATCTGTTCGGCATGCCAGAAAAATACATCGATGATGTGCGGGGAATTGCAGCTGCTGCCTTCCGGATTGAGGACACATCGTTCCAGGAGTGCGGGTTCGGCGGCAGGGCCGATGCCTGCCGCAAGGTCGAGCAATGCGTGCTCGACCTGTACTTCGATGAAAGCAAGCATCCCCTTCCATGGGCGACCGAGATCAGGTCCCAGTGGAGCCCTGGATATTCGTCGATGATCTGGCTCCGGCCTCTGGATCCTAGGGAGCGGCCTCATGGAGCGCTGGCTTTGGATCCACCGCCAGGAATAATTAGAAATTCTGGATTACATAGCGAGTTCATACCTTTTGCGGACCCGGTGACAAAAGTCGAGGCTATCTTCACGACTAACGCCAGAACTGACAGAGGTGGGGATGAAGCAGTTTCAGGCAGGTTGCCATTACTGGGTTACATGCGCGACTTCTACCGTGGGCTGTCGGTAGCAAGTCTTCAATTTGGCTGTGGAACGCTTGGCCGCAGGGACGTCAACATTCGCCTTGACGCCGTACGGCGTGGCCCGTACGAGACACCCGTCGCTCGATTCAACCGAGTGTACCTCCCTCCGGCCTTTGTTCAGCGAGTCAATGAGCGCATGAAGGCGCAAAGTGACAGTAACGCCGTCTTCTATCGCAGCCTGTTCCCACCGCCACTGGGTACCAAGGCGACTCCGAACAATGATCAGGGCAATCAATAATCAGGGGGGCTTTGACGATGACCACTTCAATTCAGAAGGACGCCTTACTGTCGCAGTTCGCCACGTTGGCTTACAAGGAAGAAGCATATCTGAACAACCCGACCAACTTGCCATCGGGCTGGCAATTGGTCGACTTTGAAGTCAATGGCCCCTTTGCTGCCTTTGCCTTCAAGAACGAAACGACCGGCGAGGTTATCGTCGCTTACCGCGGAACGGATGGCCTAAGTGATCTCGCAGCCGATACGGGGATTCTCACCGGGAAATGGGATCCGCAATTCCAGCAGGGCATGGATTTTCTCGGAAGGGTGAGGTCAAACACTGACCTGTTTCCCCGTGGCTACGATCCGTCGAAGCTCCTCGTTACCGGGCATAGCCTGGGTGGTGCTATTGCTCAGGTAGTGGCACAGGCGTATGGCCTGGATGGTTCCACGATCGATCCTGGGGCGGCGGCACGGGTTGTTGCAACGCCTGAGTTCCAGGCTGCTGCCATGGCGGCCGGTTTGCCCGCCGAAGGGCTGGGTGCTGCCAGCTCGTTTACCAACCATCTCGTCGTCGGCAGCGTGGTCTCTGGCGGCACCGGGCCGCACGTTGGCCAGGTTTCCTATGTCCCGAGCTTGAACTTCAGCAGCGAACAAGCGATTACTGCGTTCTTGATCGGCCTTGTGAATCCGGTCGCGGGTTTCGCGTACGCGATCGGAACCGATCAGTTTTCCAACAAGCACAGTTCGGAGCAAATCAGCCAAGCCATCCAGCTCATGGCTGGCGCGGGAGACGCGGGTTCCGTGGGGTCGGAGCCCTTTGTTCTGACGCCAAAGGTCGAGCGTTGGGAAATAGACCCCGTCAGCGGGGAGAGCAAGCCGGTCTATTCCCAAACTGAATTCGAGGTTCGCACCAAGGCGGGCGAGTTGCAGAGTACAGTGAAGTTCACTGGCAGCGGAACGGACCGGCAGTTCGAAGTATTTGATGCATCCGGCGATCTTAAATCGACCACCACGCTGTCGCCCAGTGGCGCGATCACGGTTCAGCCGGTCCGGGGCGACACCATCACCATCGCTTATCTACCGGAAAGCCACACGAACTTGGATGGTACGGTTACCCTAATTTACCGCACGCCTGACGGAAGCGTCGTCTCGACGAGCACCACGACCGTCTACGAAGACGGCTCAACCAGCGAAACTATCCGCTACGCCGACGGCCGCATCGTCAAGCTCACCTATGACGGCGAAGGCAATTTGCTTCGCCAGGAAGCGGTTGAGTCGGGTGGCCAAACCCTTCTTCGCACGATCAGTGCCGCCGCCCCGACCCTGATCGACGCCCTGAGCCTGGTGAAGGCAATCCAATCGGGCGAGCCGCTGCCGATCCTGGCCTCGAGGCTGCGCCTGGCCAACGACCTGAGCACCGTGAGCGGTGCGCAAAACCTCAATCTCACCGGCGCGGCCAACGCGGCGAGCGGCATCCTGAGCCTGATGAGTCTTGACGCCGCGCTGGAGCGGGGCGATACGCTGGGGGCCATCACGGCCGGGGCGCAGGTCGTGAGTTTTGGGGCGACCGCTTATGCGAATTTCTTGGGCTACAGCGGCGGCAAAGCCCTGCAGAACGCCATTGCCGCGGGAGAATTCGGCGCTGCTGGGCAGGCCCTTGGGGCGATCAGCGATGCGCTGCCCTACTTGAGTCTGATCAACGCCATCGCCCAGGGCGACGAGGTGGGCGCGGCTGTGGCTGTCGTTTCGTACTTCGTGCCTGTTGTTGGCTGGGCCTACAGCGTCTACAGCATCGTCAGCAGCCTGTTCGAAGACGACGAGCCCCCCGAGGCCTGGGGCGCTGTCGCAGGCCGCGTGGTCGGGCTTCGACGTGGTGACGAGCGCTGCGGGCGAACACGGCGGACGGGAGACCGCGCAAGGGGTGATGGACCAGTTCATCGCCGCGCTCGAGCAGCTCGCCGCGCGCGAGCAGGCGCTCAACCCGGGGGCGGCCGTGGGCGTGATCGCCAACCGGCTGCCCTCCCTCACCT
>JBMOQT010000119.1:0-10012 GCA_049320945.1 Pseudomonadota bacterium | reverse complement strand
CCTGCCCACGACACCGGGACGAAATAGTCCCACCCGTCATCACCCCTCTTCCGCCAATGCGCTGTTTCCTCAGCGCTTTTCTCGCGCCCGCCACTGGCATGACATTCGCACTACCGCCCGCCATGAACAATCAAAGGAAACGCTCGTGGCGGGCCCGCAGGCTCACGCGCTCGTTTCGGCTGTGGCTGCCGAGATCATGGCGCATCTGACACGCAATCCGACTGCTGGCGACACGCCCCAAGGCATCTGGCAATGGTGGCTGACGACCACGGGCGACCGGGCCGGGCTGGACACGGTGGAGGCGGCCCTGGAGCAGCTGGTGGCGCGCGGCGTGATGGGCGTGCGCCTGCTGGCCTCGGGCGAGCGCTTCTATTTCGGCCTGGGCCGGGGTGAGCAGCCGTGAAGACCTGGATACGCGCCGCCAGCGTCACCCTGCGCGAGCTGCTGCGGGAGGCGCTCGAGGGCGACGTCGATCTCGACGCCTTCTTCTCGCCCGCCCAGGGCGGGACCATGGTGGTGACCCTGGACACGCCGGAGGAGATGGTGGACCTGGGGCGCGAGGGCGTGTCCTTGTGGCTTTACCGCCTGCAGCGCGACGGCGAGACCCTGAACCAGCCGCCGCGGCGTGTGGCCCCCGGCGAACTGCGCCCGCGCCCCCTGCCCCTGCGCCTGCACTACCTGGTCACCCCCATCGTCGATCACGCCACACGCCCCCAGGCGCCGGAGCTGGAGCAGCACGTGCTGGGCAAGGTGCTGCAGGTGCTGCACGACGTGGGCAGCCTGCGCGGCGCGCTGCTGCGCGACGACCTGGTGGGCCAGGCCATGGAGATCTTCGTGCGCCTGGAGCCCCTGACGCTGGAGGAGATCACACGGGTGTGGGATGCCCTGGAGCTGCCCTATCAACTGTGCGTGTCTTACGAGGTGAGCGTGGTGCCCATCCACTCCGGCCGCGCCGTGGAGGACACCGAGCCGGTGGATGCCGTGCATGCGGACTACGGCCTCGCCACGCCGCTGGAGGGTGCGCCATGACCTGCCGCACCGAAACCGCCGGGGCGCTTACCTATCGCTTCTGCCCGGACGATCCGCCGCCGATGGCCGACCGGGTGCGCGCCGTGCTGCGGGCACGCGCCGTGGATGAAATCACCCAGCAACCGATCGAGGTGGATCTCTCGGCCAGCACCACGGTGCGCGGCGTCACGGCGCGCAGCGCCCCCTTCGGCCGCGCCGGGCTGGTGGGACAGCCGGCGCGGCTGTTCCCCGATCTCGCCGTGAACCCCGTGGACCTGGACCTGCGCCTCACGGCGCGCGGCTACCTGCCCCTGGACCTGTCAGGCACCCTGGGGCCCATCGCCGGCTTCCCGGACCAGTTCGCGCCCCTGGACCTGGGCGACGTGGGCCTGCACCGCGTGGCCGTGGCCCTGCGCGGGCGCACCCTGCGCCGCGGCAGCCTGGCGCCGGCGGTGGTGGCCGGGGCCTTTGTCAGCGTCATAGGCTACTGGCCGGTGTTCCCGCCCCCCAGCGTGGCGCCGCCCCTGGTGATGCAGCCGGCCAACCTGGTGGGGCTCGCGCCCGGCTGCTACGCGCCCCGGGCGGCAGCGGCGGCGACGCTGCGGCGGCGCGACGTGCCGGCCGTGCCGGGCGAGGACAAGACCCTGCTTCTGCCTGCGGCGCGCGGCACGCGCCGGCTGCGCCTGTCCAACCGCAGCGCGCTCGGGGCCGGGACGGTGCTGATCGTGCATCCCGACGATCCCGGCCGGCGCGAGCGCATCCCGGTGGACCAGGTGGACATTTCCTCCTCCGTCGATCAGCCGGCGTGGATCACCCTGGCCCATCCCCTCGCCCACACCCACCTGGAGGGCGTGTTATGCCAGGTGGGCAACCCCCAGATGGTGCTGGCGGCCCATGCCCTCACGCGCGCCGCCATTCCCGGTGACGAGACGGTGTTCCTCAACGGGCTGGCGGGGCTGGGCAACGGCGTGGTGGTGCAGATCGATGACGGCGTCACGCCGCCCGAGTACCACGAGGCGTGGCTGTATCAGACCGTGAGCGATGCGGACGGTTATTTCCGCCTGCCGCCCATCGCCCGTGTGGCCATGGTGTTGTTGCATGCCCAGCGCTTCGGCCTGGCGCCGCCTGACGACGCGCGCCTGGCGCCCGATTACCGCGTGGCGGAGAACCGCATCACGGTGATGTTTCCATGACGTGCTCGAAGAGTCGGATGCGGAGACGGTTTTGGGGGATTTACAAGGGGGCCCGCTCCCTTGTTCGAACTCGGGGGATATACAAGGGGAATTCTCCCCTTGTTCGTGCACTGCGGGTTTTCCGGCCCCCGCAGGAACGACAAAGCGGTTTCGCTCTGTCTCGGCCGGCTTAGGAGAGCGCTATGCCCGAATATCTCGCACCCGGCGTCTACGTGGAGGAAATCCAGACGGGCAACAAGCCGATCGAGGGGGTGAGCACCAGCACCACGGGCCTGGTCGGCGTCACCGAGCGCGGCCCGGTGAACGTGCCGCAGCTGGTCACCAGCTACGGCGAATACAAGCGCCTGTTCGGCGACTACCTGCCCGCCGACGAATTCACCGACGGCACGGGCCGCAGCCACGCCTACCTGCCCCACGCAGTGGAGGGCTTCTTCCTGAACGGCGGCAAGCGCGCCTACGTGACGCGCGTGCTGCCCGACGTGGCCACCCAGGCCACCCGCAACCTGTTCTTCGCCGACCCGGCGGTCGCCAACCCGGGCGACACGGTGCTGCTGCGTCCGGCCCAGCAGGGCTCGGGCACGGCGGTGAACCAGCCCCTGCTCTATGTGCTGGACCCGGCCAATTTCGCCTTCAACGACTGGGTGCGCATCGGCGACGGCTCCCGCGCCGAGTACCGCCAGGTGGCAGCCATTGGCGGCGCCCAGCGCCACGTGTCCCTGAACTTCCCGCTGCATTTCGCCCATGCCGCAGCGGCGCCCATCGCCGCCATCGCCGTCACCCCTGCCGCCGCCTTCGCGCCGCCCGACTTCACCCTGGTGGGCGGCAGCGTCGCCGGCGCCACGGAGCTCGTCGTCACCGGCGTGGATACGCCCACCCTGCTTGCCTCCCTGCCGCCGGCGGCAGCGCCGGGCACCACCCTGCTCATGGAGGTGGGCAATCCGGCGGCCGCCGAGTACGTGTTCGCCACCGAGGCCCAGGACCTGGGCGCCGGCAACGTGGGCTTGACCCTG
Source organism: Pseudomonadota bacterium (assembly GCA_049320945.1). GTDB lineage: Bacteria > Pseudomonadota > Gammaproteobacteria > Burkholderiales > Rhodocyclaceae > DYIB01. The sequence continues at coordinate 6,801 of JBMOQT010000119.1, read as the reverse complement.
GCCATGCCCCTGCGCCTGCGCCTGGTGTATCCGGTCGGCGCGGCGGTGCGCGCCCTGGACATCCCCGTCGGCACGGCCGCCCAGCTGCAGCTGCCGGCCAACGGCGGCGACTTCCTGATCTATCCCAACAATGTCGCCGTGGCCTTCACCAATGTGGCCAACCTGGTGATCTTCGATGCCGGCACCGCCACCCAGGAGGTGCATGGCATCGGCCAGCTGGCGGCGCTGCCCCTGCAGGTGCCGGCCTACACCGCCTACCCGGCCGGCACCATCGGCCAGCGGGTGCTGGCGGCCGACGACAACCGCACCATCGTGGCCAACGCCAACCCGGTGATCACCCTCAACAGCGTGGACGGGCTGGCCGTGGGCATGACGCTGACCTTCGAGGTGGGCGGGGTGCCCGAGAACCACATCGTGGAGGCTGTCGACGACGCCCTGGCCACGGTCACCCTGCGCGCTCCGGGCCTGTCCGGCGCGCCCAGCAGCGCCAACGTCACCGTGCCGGCCAAGCTCCTGACGGCCATCGCCCCGGCGGGCAGCGTGTCGGTGGCGCTGGACAACCGGCTGGGCATAGACGAGGGCGACGTGATCCGCCTTGGCGCCGCCGAAATCGCCATCGTACGCGAGGTGGTGGGCGAGCGGGGCGCGCCGCCCGATGCCGGCGCCATCCTCCTGGAGCAGCCCCTGGGCACGGAGCTGCCCGCCGGCACCCTGGTGCGGCGCCAGGTCATCACGGTGGACCCGGCGCGCCAGCCCGCCTTCCTGGTGCTGGGCGCCGCCGCCGGCGCCGAGGAGCTGTACGTCACCGACGGCACCAATTACGCGGGAGCGGACGTGGTGCGCTTCACCCTGCCCGACACCTCACAGGTGTTCCACCGGCTGGGGGCCAACGCCGTCGCCCAGAATCCGCGCGAGATGGAGTTGTCCGCCGCCCTGGAGCGCGGCCACGACGCCGGTCTCGCCGTGGTGGAGCGCACACCCCTGTTGGAGCTGCGCGCCCTGGACGCGGGCGACTGGGGCAACCGCCTGCTGGTGGGCTGCCGGGAGGAAAGCAAGGGCCTGGTGGCCAACGCGCAAGTACTCAACGCCAACCCGCCGCCCGGGCCGGGCATGTTCTCATCGCTGCAGCTGTCCTCCATCACCGGCGTGGAGCCGGGCACGGTGCTGGAAGTTCTGGACCCGGACGGCAACCCGGCCAATCTGGCGCTGCTCAAGGTGCGGGCGGTGGACCGCCCCAACCGGCTGGCCCTGCTCGACCCGCCGGGACTGCAGGCCGCCCACATGACGGCCCACAACAATGCCGTGCTGGCCGGGGTGCGCCTGCGCGTACGCTCGCGCGAGTTCAGCCTCATGGTGATGCTGCGCCAGCGTCCCGACCCGGCGGTGCCCACGCGCGACGAGAACCTGCTCGACCAGGAGGTATTCCGCCACCTGTCCATGGACCCGCGCCACAGCCGATATGTCATGCGCGTCGTCGGCGCCACCTGGACCCTGGGCAACCCGGTGGATGACCTGGGCATTCCGTTGCGCCGCTGGGACCGCCGTTCCGAAGGCGAATCCAACTACGTGCGCGTGCTCGACCTGGAGGCCAACGCGGCGGCGCGCGAAGCCATCCGGCTCGGCCCGGAGGCGCTGGTGGACGTCATGCCCTCGGGCCTGACGCGCCCGGCGCGCCACCCCTTCGCCGGCGGCAACGACGCCGTGGTGATGATGAACGACGCCATGTACGCCGGCGCCGACAACAGCGAACCGGACCTGCGCACGGGCCTCTACACCCTGAAGAACCTGCTCAACGTGTCCCTGGTGGCGATCCCGGGTCAGACCAGCGCCGCCCTGCAGCAGGCGGTGATCGACCACTGCGAGGAGATGCGCTACCGCTTCGCCGTGCTGGACGGCCCGCCGCCGGACAACGACACCCTCACCGACGTGCAGAACCACCGGCAGCAGTACGACACCAAGTACGCCGCCTTGTACCACCCGTGGCTGACCATCCCCGACCCGTTCCCGGTGAGCCTCGCCACCATCCGCCAGTACCCCATCCCGCCCTCGGGCCACATGCTGGGCGTCTACGCCCGGGTGGACAACGAGCGCGGCGTGCACAAGGCGCCGGCCAACGAGGTGGTGCGCGGCATCACCGGGCTGACCCGCTACTTCAGCAAGGGCGAGCAGGACATCCTCAATCCCTACCCGGTGAACATCAACGTGGTGCGCGACTTCCGCGTGAACAACCGCGGCATCCGGGTGTGGGGCGCCCGCTGCATCACCAGCGACAACGACTACAAGTACGTCAACGTGCGGCGCCTGCTCATCTTCCTGGAGGACTCCATCGACCGGGGCCTGCAGTGGGTGGTGTTCGAGCCCAATGCCGAGGAGCTTTGGGCGCGGGTGCGGCGGGCGGTGAGCAACTTCCTCACCACCGTGTGGCGCAACGGCGCCCTGGAAGGCACAACGGTGGAGCAGGCCTTCTTCGTCAAGTGCGACCGCACCACCATGACCCGCGACGACATCGACAACGGCCGCCTCATCTGCGTCATCGGCGTGGCACCGGTGAAGCCGGCGGAATTCGTGATCATCCGCATCGGCCTGTGGACGGCCGACGCGCAAGTGTGACGAGAGGAGCCTGACACATGCCTACCGACGTTCGCATCGACCCCTTTCGCGGCTTCAACTTCCGCGTCGAGATAGACGGCCTGACGGTGGCCGCGTTCAGCGAGGTGAGCGGGCTCACCGCCGACGGCGACCCCGTGGAGTACCGGGAAGGCACCGACCCGGTGAACAACGTGCGCAAGCTGGTGGGCCTGCGCAAGTATGCCAATCTCATGTTCAAGCGCGGCTACGTGCAGGACGACACCCTGTGGCAGTGGTACCAGCGCATCGCCAACGGCCAGCCGGACCGGCGCAACGGCAGCGTGGTGCTGATGAACGAAGCCCACCAGGACGTCATGCGCTGGAACTTCGAGAACGCCTGGATCAACAAGATCGAGGGCCCGGGGCTGAACGCCTCCAGCAACGAAGTGGCGGTGGAGAGCATGGAGCTGGTGCATGAGGGGTTGACGTTCGAGCTGGAGAGCACGACGTGAGGTGTTGTGCCGAATCGGCGGAACCGCGTGTCCCGCGGCCGACCTCCCCCTTTGGAAAAGGGGGAATGAGGGGGATTTCGGCAGCGCTGGCCATGGTACACGACCGAGAAATCCCCCCTGCGCCCCCCTTTTTCAAAGGGGGGAGGCTTCAGGGCTGCGAGGCCTGACATGCGCTACGCCCGCCCCGCGGTCTATGTCGAGCGCGCGGACGCCATCGCTCCCGCGCCGGTGGTGCTGCGCACGGACATCGCCGCCTTCGTCGGCATCGCCCGGCGCGGGCCTGTGGACACGCCGGTGCCGGTGGAGTCCCTGCGCCAGTTCCTGGCCCACTTCGGCGAGTTCACCGGCGCCGGCTATCTCGCCTATGCGGTGCGCGGCTTCTTCGAGAACGGCGGGCGGCGCTGCTGGGTGGTGCGGGTGGCGAACAAGGATGTAGCCGGCGGCGCCCGGGCGGCGGCGGTCACCATCAACGATGCGAACAAGCGCCCGGCGCTGCTTGTTACCGCCAGCTCGCCGGGCACCTGGGGCAACGCCCTGAGCCTGGATTGGGCCCTGGAGTCGGGCCCCGCGGCCGTCAGCCTGCCGGGCGCCACCACGGCGCGCCACGCGGGCGTCACCTCCACCGCCGGCTTCGAGCCCGGCGCCCTGGTGCGCATCGAGCAGCCGGGCGCGGCGCCGGTGTTTCGCGTGGTGGCCGCGGTGGACGCCGAGCGCCGGCGCCTCTACTGGGTGCACCCGGAGCCGGGCCGGGGGCTGGGCAGCGACCGGCCGCTGTCCGGCGTCGATCTCGGCCGGCCCTTGCGCATCTCGCGCGTCGCCTATTCCCTCACGGTGCGCGAGGGCGGGCGCGTGCGCGCCGTCTATCGCAACCTGCATCTGGTGCCCGGCCATGAGCGCTACGTCGCCCGCGTGCTGGAGGCGCCCGACTACCGGCCTTACTGGCACGCTCCCCGCCGGGACGCCGATCTGCCGCGCCCGGCCGAGCCCATCGTGGTGACGCGCCATCCGGATGCGGCCTCGGGCCCCATCCCGCTGCCGCTGGCCTTCACCCCGGGCGCCGAACTCCCCCTGAGCGGCGGAGCCGACGGCCTCGCCGCCCTGAGGGCGGACGACTTCATCGGCGAGCCGGTGGCCCCCGGCGACAGCGACTTCGTAAGAGCGCTCAAGACCCGCGGCCTGCAGGCCCTGGCCGACATCGACGAGATCGCCCTGGTGGCCATGCCGGATGTGCTCATCCGCCCCGACCCGGACCCGGCCTACGAGCCGGTGACGCCGCCGCCGCGCGATCCCTGCGTGCCCTGCCCGCCGCCGGCGCCGCGCCAGGCGATCCACCAGCCCCTGCCCCCGGGCGAGCTGCCGCCGGCCTTCAGCGATGCCGACATCGCCCGCGCCCAGGCGGCGCTGCTGGCCCACTGCGAGACCCTGGGGCACCGCTTCGCCGTGCTGTCGCTGCCCTTCGGGCTGGCCACGCGCAGCGTCGGCTCCCGGGAACAGATCGCCGCCTGGCGCCGCCTGTTCGACAGCCGCCACGGCGCCCTCTACGCCCCCTGGGTGGACGTGCTCGACCCGCGCCGCGGCGGGGCCACGCGCCGGGTGCCCGCCTGCGGCCACGTTCTGGGCGCCATCGCCCGCACCGACCTGGCTTCCGGCGTGCACCGGGCCCCGGGCAATCTCACCCTGCACGGCATCACCGATGTATCGCGTCCCTTCGACGACACGGACCACGGCGAGCTCAATCTCGCCGGCGTCAATGTGCTGCGCGGCGACTTCGGCCGCCCGCCCACCGTGGGCGGCGCGCGCAGCCTGAGCTTCGACCCGGACTGGCGCTTCATCAACATCGTGCGCCTGGTGCTGACCATCAAGAAGGCGGCGGACATCGCCCTGCGCTGGGTGGTGTTCGAGCCCAACAGCGCCGCCACCCGCGCCGCCGTCGCCGCCACCCTGGGCGCGCTGCTGCAGCTGTTCTTCGAGCGCGGCGCCTTCAAGGGCGCCACCCCGGAGGAGAGCTATTTCGTGCGCTGCGACGAGGTCACCACGCCGCCCGAGGCGCGGGAGGCCGGCCAGCTCATCGCCCTGGTGGGCATCGCCCCGGCGGCGCCGTGCGAGTTCATCGTGCTGCGGGTGGGGCGCGAGCGCAACACCATCTCCATCACCCTCTATAGCGAAGCGGAGGCCCTTCATGCGTAACGATCCGCTGCTGGCCTACAACTTCCGCATCAACCTCATGGACTCCACGTCCTCGCCCGCGGCCGCGGTGACCTCCGTCGCCCTGACGCCGCTGATCATCAACCCCCTGGCGGGCTTCAGCGAATGCACCGGCCTGGAGATGACCCTGGACACGGAGAACTACGAGGAAGGCGGCAACAACGGCACCGTGCTCAAGTTCCCCAAGCGCCACAAGTGGGGCGACATCACCCTGCGCAAAGGCCTCACGCGCAACCAGGACTTGTTCAACTGGTACTACGCCTTCACCCAGGGCATCACCAGGCGCAAAGACGGGCTGATCATCCTCATGAACGAGAAGCACGAGCCCCACACCGTGTGGAAGTTCCGCCGCGGCCTGCCGGTGAAGTATGTGGCACCCCAGCTCAACGCCCAGCAGAGCAACGTCGCCATCGAGGCGCTGACCATCGCCCACGAGGGCATCACCCTCATGAGCGGGGCGGCGGGGCTGGCGGCGGCGGTGGGTGCGGTGGCCGGCGCGATAGGAGGACTTTTGTAGGAGGAGCAAGATGCAAGTCATCATCGACACCGTAACCAGCCGCCTGCGCGCCATGGACGGCTCCGCCCTCAGCCCCGAGACCAAGCGGGACCTGGTGGAAGCGGCGCTGGCCGCCATGCGCGCCGAGCTGGCCCATGAGCAGCAGGTGCGCCGCGAGCGCTCCCTGGACAACGGCTACCTGGACCGCCTCGGGAGCGAAGGGCGATGAGCATACCGTCCAAGGGCACGCTGATCGTCGAACTGTCGCCAACCGAGTTCGAGATCTACGACGTTCAGTACAACCCGACCGAACTGTCCTTCGACAAGCAGGCGCAGATCGCCGAGATCACCATTCCGGGGCTGGACGCGCCCATCCAGCAGTTCGTGCGCGGCAACGCCGAGAAGCTGACCCTGGAGCTGTTCTGCGACACCACCGACGACGGCACCGGCGTGGGCGCGCGCTCGGTGACCGAGGAGACCGACAAGTTCTACCAGCTGGTCAAGATCCTGCCGGAGCGCCACGCGCCGCCGGTGGTGACTTTCCTGTGGCACCACAAGTTTCCCGGCGACAGCCTGGGGGAGGCCTGGGGCAACCAGCGGCGCAACAGCTTCACCGGCGTGGCGGAGAGCGTGCGCCAGCGCTTCACCATGTTCAGCGTGGAAGGCGTGCCCCTGCGCGCCACCGTCACCCTGGTACTGCGCGAATACCGCCCCATCGAGCAGCAGCTGTTCGAGCTCAACCTGAGCTCCCCCGACCGCACTCACGGCCACGTGCTGGCCGTGGGCGAAACCCTGTCGGCCGTGGCCGGCCGCTACTACGACCGGCCGGGCGAGTGGCGGCGCATCGCCGAGGCCAACGACATCGAGGACCCGCGCCGCCTGCAGCCGGGGGTGATCCTCACGGTGCCGAGCATGGGGACAGGGGCAAGGAGATGAACGCCGCGTTCGGTGTCCCCTCTCCCCGCCGGGGAGAGGGCAGGGTGAGGGGGATCCGGAGCGCCTTCGCTCCCCCCCACTCCC
>JBMOQT010000118.1:0-10050 GCA_049320945.1 Pseudomonadota bacterium | reverse complement strand
CTTCGCGGCGGGCTTCTTGGCGGCCGCCGGTTTCTTGGCCGGGGCGGCCTTCTTGGCGGCCGCGGGCTTCTTGGCGGCAGGTTTCTTCGCAGCGGGCTTCTTGGTCGTGCTCTTCTTGGCAGTAGCCATCTTCACCTCCTAGGAGTAGTAATGGAATGCACCGTTTCCCTCGGATTCCTGCACCGAATTCGGCGGGAACGCGCGAAGCATGGCCACCTCGCTGGATTTTGTCAATCTCTCCGAGGGGAAAACGGCGGAAAATGTTGTGGGGCGCGGCTTTCCGGGCAATTCCAATGTCATTAAGGAAATGCCGCTTCCGAGGTGTTCATCGTCGAGAGCCGCGCGTCGTCTTGAATCCGGCGCCCTCGCGCGATGCCTATGGCATTGACGCCGCTGCGGTGGCCGGTGTTGCGAAAAAGCACACCGGGCGCGCCATGCCGCGGCGCACACAGGGCGTTCAGGCGTCGAGCCAGGAGGCGATGCCCTGGGCGTTGAGCTCGACGTCCAGGCGCAACAGCTCCAGGAGAGGCTGCCCGGACAGGCGCCAGCCCTGGCGCTGGGCCTCGTCCAGGAGGATGCGCTGCACGCCCCGCACCAGCCGCTCGTGGCGCTCGGTTCCGGCGTTCCTCTCGCGCAACCCCAGCTCGGCGTGGGCGTCGATCAGCCGGTGCAGGTCGGCTCCCAGCCGCGGCACGTCGCGCACCTGGGAGAAATGGGTGACGTAGATGGCGTCGGGGCGATGGGACAGCAGCAGGTCCACCGAGCGGTGCAACGCCGGCGGATCGAACTGGACCGGCGTGACGGTGGGGAAGACGAACTGGCGCCCGTCCCGGTCCAGCTCCCGGTAGGACAGGCCGAAGGTGTCGCCGGCGAAGATGTGGCCGGACTTGCCGTCAAGGACGCACACGTGATGGCGGGCATGGCCGGGGGTGTCGAGGAACACCAGCTCGCGCCCGCCCAGCCGCAGCACCGACTCGTGGGGCGTCTCGATGATGCGCGCCGGATCCACCGCCACCAGCTCGCCGTACATGCGCCGCGCCGCCGCCTCGCCGTAGACGGCGACGGTGCCGGCCCACAGCCTGGAGGGATCGGCCATGTGACGGGCGCCCCGGGGGTGTACCGCGAGGCGGGCATTGGGCAGGTGCTGCATCAACAGGCCGGCGCCGCCCGCATGGTCCAGGTGGACATGGGTGAGGATGACGTAATCCACGTCCTCCGGCGCCAGCCCCTTGTGCCGCAGCGCGTCCAGCACGCGCGGGACGCAGGCGTTGGTGGCGGTGTCGACCACCGCGGCGCGTCCCCCTTCGACAATGAGATGCACCGCATCCAGCAGCGGCCGGCCGAAGCCCGAGTCCACCGCGCTGATCCCGTATTCATAGTCGATAATAGGCGCCATTCCGGTACTCGCTGTTGAGATCCCGGGTATTGTAGCCGGGCGCGACATGCGCCAGAGAAAGGAGCCCAGTGATCGATCCGCCCCGCTTCGACCGCCGCCGTTTCCTCCTGTCTGGCGCCGCCGTCCTGCTGCTGCCCGCCTGCGCCTCCGGCATCGCCGCAACCGTGTGGCGCGATTATCCCTTCTCTCTGGGCGTGGCCTCCGGCTCGCCCCTGCCCGACGGCGTGGTGCTGTGGACGCGGCTGCTGCCGGCGCCGCCCGGCCCCGTGGCCGTGGGCTGGGAGCTGGCCCGGGACGAGCACTTCCGTGACATCGTCCAGAGGGGTGCGGCATACGCCGACCCCTATTGGGGCCACAGCGTCCATGTGGAAGTTTCCGGGCTGGAGCCGGCCCGCTGGTATTGGTACCGCTTCCTGGCGGGCGACGCCGTGAGCCCCGTCGGGCGCACGCGCACCGCCCCCGCCCCGGGCGCCCAGGCCGGGCGCCTGCGTCTCGCCTTCGCCTCCTGCCAGCATTACGAGCACGGCTACTATGCCGCCCATCGCCACATGGCCCGGGAGGATCTGGACCTGGTGGTGTTCCTAGGCGATTACATCTACGAGTCCTCCCGCACGCGGGCAACCGTGCGCCGCCACGATGCTCCCGAGCCCTATACCCTGGAGCAGTACCGCAGCCGCTACGCCCTGTACAAGTCCGACCCGGACCTGCAGCGCTGCCACGCCAGCTTCCCCTGGATCGTCACCTGGGACGACCACGAGGTGGACAACGACTACGCCAACGACCGCTCCCAGGACCTGGAGGAGAATTTCCTCGAGCGCCGCGCCGCCGCCTACCAGGCCTATTACGAGCATATGCCCCTGCGCGCCGCCGCCCGGCCGCGGGGCCCCCACATGCGCCTGTTCCAGCGCTACGACTTCGGCGCCTTGGCGCGTTTCCACGTGCTGGACGACCGCCAGTACCGCACGCCCCAGGCCTGTCCGCGTCCAGGGCGCGGCGGCAGCAACTACGTAGCCGCCTGCGCCGAGCGCCTGGACCCGGCACGCACCCTGCTCGGCGCCGAACAGGAAGTGTGGCTCACGCGCGGACTGGACGACTCCCGGGCACGCTGGAACGTCATTGCCCAGCAGACCCTGATGGCACAGGTGAACCGCGCCTCCGGCGACACACCGCTGTTCTGGACCGACGGCTGGGACGGCTATCCCGCGGCCCGCCGGCGCCTGCTCGAGCACCTGGCCCGGGGGCGCGCCGCCAATCCTCTGGTCATAGGCGGCGATGTGCATTCCTTCTGGGTATGCGACCTGAAGCCGGATTTCGACGATGCCGCGGGCCAGCCGGTGGCCACGGAGTTCGTCACCACGTCGATTTCCTCCCTGGGCCCCTCCCAGCGCCAGCTGGACGAACTGCGGCCCAACAATCCCCATGTGAAGTTGTGCGACGGCAGGCGCCGCGGCTATACGATGCTGGAACTCACACCGGGGCAATGTACGGCTACACTTCGCACTGTAGAAAACGCGCAACAGGCGCACAGCGCCGTGGGCACCCGGGCCGTGTTCGTCGTGGAAGACGGGCGGCCGGGAGCCTTGCCCGCATAGGGGAAGCAGAACAACAACCCAGGGAGCACTTGTGAGCACGCATTTCCTCGGACGCGCCTTAGCAATGCTGGTCCTGGCCTGCACCGTGGCCTGGCCGGCCGCGGCGCAACAGGCGGCGCCGACCACCGTCACGGCCATGACGCCCCTGGCGGCGGTGAACCAGGCGGGGCGCCAGCGCATGTTGTCCCAGCGCATGGCCAAGGCCTACCTGATGATCGCTCTCGACGTCCAGGCGGAAAAATGGCAGGCCGTCCTGGACGAGTCGGTGGCGCAATTCATGGTCCAGCTGGCGGCCCTCAAGGCCTACACGCCCACCAACGATGTGCGCTCGGCGCTGATACAGCTGGAACGGGAATGGAATATCTACGAACCTCTGGTCACCGCGCCGCCCACCCGTATCCGCGCCGAGAAGATCTATCTGGCCAGTGAGTCTCTCCAGCTTGCCGCCCATCGCCTGACCCTGGCCTACGAAAGCGCCTCCGGCCGCCCGGACCGCCTGCTCAACTATGCCGGGCGCCAGCGCATGCTCACTCAGCGCATGGCCAAGTTCTTTCTGTTCAAGACCTTTGAGATCCAGCCGGGCAGCGCCCAGATGGAGCTCAACATGGCACGCGCGGAATTCGCCACCGGCCTGCAACAGCTCGCCCAGGCGCCCCAAACACCCCAGCTCAAGCTGACGTTGAAGCTGCTCGATAGCGAATGGGCCGAGTACCGCAAGACTCTCGAGAAGAGCGCGCGGCCCGGCGACTCGGCGACCATTACCGAGATTGCCGAGCGCAGCGAACAAATCCTGGCGGTGACGGAAAGAATTGTGGCCCTGCTGCAGCAGCAGCTGGAGGGGGGGAGTCCGCCCCCGCCGGCCGTCAGATGAGCTGCCGCCCGAGCCACCAGGCCAGGGCGGCGATGAAGGCCGAGGCGGGAATGGTCAGGATCCAGGCCCACACGATGTTGCCCGCCAGCCCCCAGCGCACCGCCGAGAGCTTCTGAGCCGAGCCCACGCCGACGATGGCGCCGGTGATGGTATGGGTGGTGGACACCGGCACGCCCAGGCCGGTGGCCATGAACAGGGTGATGGCGCCGCCGGTCTCGGCGCAGAAGCCGCCGAAAGGCTTCAGCTTGGTGATCTTCTGCCCCATGGTCTTGACGATGCGCCAGCCGCCGAACAGGGTGCCCAGGGCAATGGCTGCCTGGCAGGAGATCACCACCCAGAAGGGCAGCTTGTCCTGGGCCGAGGACATGCCGGCGTAGATCAGCAGCATCCAGATGATGCCCATGGTCTTCTGGGCGTCGTTGCCGCCGTGCCCCAGGCTGTAGAGGGAGGCGGATACGAACTGCAGGCGGCGGAACCAGCGATCCACCCGGCGCGGCGTCGCGCCCCGGAACAGCCAGGCGACCACGATCATCAGCACAATGCCCAGGGCGAAGCCGATGGCGGGGGATAGGACGATGGCGGCGGCGATCTTGATGAAGCCGCTGGCGATCAAGGTGTCTGCCCCGCCCTTGGCCACCGCCGCGCCGGCCAGGCCGCCGATGAGCGCGTGGGACGAACTGGAGGGAATGCCGTAATACCAGGTGATGACGTTCCAGGTGATGGCGCCCACCAGGGCGCCGAATACCACGTAATGATCGGCGATGGCTGGATCCACCACCCCCTTGCCGATGGTGGCGGCCACCTTGAGGCCGAAGAACAGGAAGGCGATGAAGTTGAAGAACGCCGCCCAGATGACCGCCCAGTGGGGCCGCAGCACGCCGGTGGACACGATGGTGGCGATGGAATTGGCGGCGTCGTGAAAGCCGTTCATGAAATCGAAGGCCAGCGCCAGCACGACGAGAAGGACGAATACTTCAAAGCTCATGGTCGGTTCTTCTTGTTTCGGGCGCCGGGCTTGCCGCCCGTCTCAGGAATTTTCCAGGACGATGCCTTCGATGATGTTGGCCACGTCCTCGCAGCGGTCGGTCACCGTTTCGAGGAGTTCGTACACCGCGCGCAGCTTGATCAGCTGGCGCACGTCGGGCTCGTCCCGGAACAGCTTGGCCATGGCGGTGCGCATGATGTGATCGGCCTCGGATTCGAGGCGGTCGATCTCGGTGCAGGTCTTCATGATGGCCGGCGCGTGCTCCATGTTGGAGAGCATGCCCACCGCGATCTTCACCTGCTCGGTGCACGCCACGCAGATCTCCGCCAGCTTGACTGCTTCCGGCGTGATGGTGCGTACATCATAGAGGGAAATGGATTCGGCGCAATCCTGCATCAAGTCGAGGATGTCGTCCATGCGCGTGACGAGCTGATGGATGTCGTCCCGGTCGATGGGCGTGATGAAGGTCTTGTGCAGCAGCTCGATGGCACTATGGGTGATCTTGTCGGCGTTGCGCTCGATGGTTTCGATGTTGAAGACGCGCCGGTCCCGGTCGTCGAAATCCGCCATCAGGTAGGAGAGCTCGCGCCCGCCCTGCACGATGTGCTCGGCGAGGTCGTTGAAGTAGTCGAAGAAGCGGCCCTCCTTGGGCATCAGGCGAGCAAACATGGCGACTCCGCGAGAAGTGGAATTGTCTCGGCGGCGAATGCTACAGCAGTTTCAGCCGGGACGCGAACTGTTTGCGGAACTTGGCCACCTTCGGCGCCACCACCACCTGGCAGTAAGACTGGGTGCCGTTGCGGCGGAAATACTCCTGGTGGTAGTCCTCCGCCGGATAGAACTCACCCGCCGGCGCAACCTCGGTGACGATGGGCGCGGCCCAGAGGCCCGCCGCGTCGAGCTGGCGAATGAGGCTTTGCGCCTCCTGCCGCTGCCTGTCATCCTGGTAGAAGATCACCGAGCGATATTGGGGCCCGACGTCGTTGCCCTGGCGGTCGCGCGTGGTCGGATCATGGATGGCAAAAAACACTTCCAGGATGTCGCGAAACGAAATCACGTCCGGATCGAAGGTCACGCGCACCACTTCCGCGTGACCCGTATCGCCGTTGCACACCTGCTGGTAGCTGGGGTTGGGCAGGTGCCCGCCGCTATAACCGGATACCACATCCGTGACGCCCTGAAGCTGATCGAACACCGCTTCCAGGCACCAGAAGCAGCCGCCGCCAAGGAGGGCGATTTGCGCGTTTTGGGGTGCTGGCTGATTCATCTGACTCTCCTTGCGGCACAACGGGGAAAACCCATGCACCGGCCGCGCTGACGCCTCGAGTGCCCCGACCCGGAGCTAAAATGGAACCGTGATGGTGCATAGACTCAGGCATTGTCGATTCGTTTCGAGGCGTCCATGACCCAGGCCACCCTGATCTACGTGGGCGATCCCATGTGCTCCTGGTGTTACGGCTTCGGCCCGCAGCTCCAGACGATCCACCGCGCCCTGGGCGGGCGGGTTGCCATGCAGATCATCCTGGGCGGCCTGCGCCCTTATGCCACCGCGCCCATGGACGACCGGCTGCGCGACCATTTGCGCTTCCATTGGTATGAAGTGGCGGCACGCAGCGGGCTTCCCTTCAACTACGACATCCTGGCGCGCAGGGACTTCGTGTACGACACCGAGCCCGCCTGCCGTGCCGTGGTCGCCGCGCGCCTGCTGCAGCCCGAACTGGCGCTGCCCTGCTTCCTGGCAGTTCAGGACGCCTTCTACCGCGACGGTCGTGACATCACCAGCGGGCCGATCCTGGCGGAAGTGGCCGGAGAGGTGGGGCTGGACCGCCAGGCTTTCGCGGCAGAGTTCGACTCCGACATCGCGCGCCAGGCCACGCGCCACAACTTCCTCACCGCCCAGAACATGGGTGTGCGTGCCTTCCCTTCGCTGCTGCTGCACCGGGATGCGGCCTTCTGGTGGGTATGCCGGGGCTACGCCGAGGCCGGCCCGCTGCTCGCCGCGATCGAGCGCGGGCTGGCCTGAAGGGCCTGTTCAGGCCCCAGGCTGCTACAGCATCTCCCGGTGATAGCGCGTCACGCGCTCCACCTCGTTCTTCGAGCCGAGGATCACCGCCACGCGCTGATGCAGGCTCTCCGGCTGGATCTCGAGTATGCGCTGGCGACCGTTGGTGGCCGCGCCGCCCGCCTGCTCGACGATGAAGGCCATGGGATTGGCTTCGTACATCAGCCGCAGCTTGCCCGCCTTGGTCGGATCCTTGGTGTCGCGTGGATACATGAAGATGCCGCCGCGCGTCATGATGCGATGGACGTCGGCCACCATCGAGGCCACCCAGCGCATGTTGAAATCCTGGCCGCGCGGCCCGCTCTTGCCGGCAAGCAGTTCGTCGATGTAGCGGCGCACCGGCGCCTCCCAGAAACGCATGTTGGACGCGTTGATGGCGAACTCCCGGGTGCTCTCCGGGATCTGCAGGCCCTCCTGGGTGAGAATGAAGCTGCCGGTCTCCCGGTCCAGGGTGAAGCACACCACGCCGTGGCCCAGGGTCAGCACCAGCAGGGTGGACGGGCCATACACGGCGTAGCCGGCGCACACCTGCTGGGTGCCCGGCTGCAGGAAGGCCTTCTCGTCCGGCTCGGCCACGCCCTCGGGGCAACGCAGCACCGAGAAGATGGTGCCGACCGAGATGTTAACATCGATGTTGCTCGAGCCGTCCAGCGGATCGAACAGCAGCAGGAACTCGCCCCGCGGGAAGCGATGGGGAATCTGGTGCGGATGGTCCATCTCCTCGGAGGCCATGGCCGCCAAGTGGCCGCCCCACTCGTTGGCTTCCAGCAGGATCTCGTTGGAAATCACGTCCAGCTTCTTCTGCGCCTCGCCCTGCACGTTCTCGCTGCCCGCGCCACCCAGCACACCCGCCAGCGCTCCCTTGCCTATGGCGATGGAAATCGCCTTGCAGGCGCGGGACACCACTTCCACGAGCAGGCGCAGATCGGAGTTGATCCACTGCTGCTTGCGCTGCTGCTCGATGAGGTACTGCATCAGGGTAATACGGCGCATCGACTTCTCCGGTGGCAATGGCAAAAAGCGCAATTATCCTGCAGAGGCGCCGCCGCGGCACGGCTTGGTAGAATTCCGCACACCTTCCTATCGCCTCCTGGGGTTCATGCGCGTACTCGTCCTGGGCGCCGGCCTGATCGGCGTCGCTACCGCCTGGTATTTGCGCCGGGCCGGCCACGACGTCACGGTCATCGACCGGCAGCCGGCCGCCGGCATGGAAACGAGCTTTGCCAACGGCGGCCAGATCTCGGTGAGCCACCCCGAGCCCTGGGCCAATCCGGGCGCGCCGCTGCAGGTGCTGCGCTGGCTGGGCCGGGAAGACGCGCCGCTGCTGGTGCGCCCGCGGCTCGATTGGCGGCAGTGGTCCTGGGGGCTGCGCTTCCTGCTGCAATGCCTGCCCGGCCCGACCCGACGCAATACCGATGCCATCGCCGCCCTCGCCGTCTTCAGCCGCGAGCGCCTGCGCGCGCTGCGCCGCGATACGGGCATCGAGTACGACTGCCTGGAGCGGGGCATCCTGCACTTGTGCTTCGACTCCCGCTCCTTCTCCCATGCCCATGGGCGCATCGCCATACTGCGCGCCCACGGCATCCGTGCCGAGGCCCTCGACGCGCGGCAATGCCTCGCCCTGGAGCCGGCGCTCGCCGGCTGCCGCGACACCCTGTTCGGCGGCATCTACGCCCCCGACGACGAGTCCGGCGATGCCCATCGCTTTACCCAGGCCCTGTCCCGGCTATGCGCCCAGGCGGGGGTGGAATTCCGCTTCAGCGCCACGGTCACAGCGCTGCTCGCTCAGGGCAACGGCATCATTGCTGCGGAATTCGTGCAGGATGGCAAGACGTGCCGGGAAAGCGCCCAGGCCTACGTCGTGGCCCTGGGCAGCTACAGTCCCCTGTTGGTCCGCCCCCTGGGCGAGCACCTGCCTATCTTCCCGGTCAAGGGCTACTCGGTCACCCTGCCCCTGGCCGACGACGGCGGGGCGCCGTGCACCAGCGTCACTGACGAATCGCGCCGCATCGTCTGCTCGCGCCTGGGCAACCGCCTGCGCCTGGCGGGCACTGCGGAGCTGGCCGGCTACGACACCAGGATCAACGTCACCCGGTGCCAGGCGATCCTGCGCCGGGGCCGGGAGCTCTTTCCGGCACTGAGCATCGCCGGGGAGCCGGAATACTGGGCAGGACTGCGTCCCGCGACACCGGGAAACGTCCCCATCATCGGCCGCAGCCGCTACCAGAATCTGTTCTACAACACGGGGCATGGCACCCTGGGCTGGACCCTGGCCTGCGGCTCGGGGCAGGCGCTGGCCGACATCGTGTCGGGGCGTACGCCTGCCGTTGTTTTCCCCTTCCACAAACCCTAAGTGCGTCCAGTCATCGTCGCGCCTGCGTGGATCGTTAAGTTGGTTACGGCATTACGAAAGGAGAATTCCATGTTCACCCGCGTGTCCTATCGAGTCCTCTTTGCCTTGTCCGTCGCTGCCGCGGCCGCCGTGCCGCCGATGGCATTCGCCGATCCGCCGCCCTGGGCTCCCGCCCACGGCTGGCGCAAGAAGCACGATCCCTATTACGTGGGCTACAGCGGCAGGAAGTGGGATGATGACTATGGCATCATCAGCGGACGCTGCAACCGGGAGGCGATCGGCGTGGTGATCGGCGCCGTGGCCGGCGGCGCTATCGGCTCCCAGGTGGGCAAGGGCAGCGGCAAGACCGTGGCAACCATACTCGGGTCCGTGTTGGGAGCGGTCATCGGCGCGCATATAGGCCGGGAAATGGACCAGACCGACCGGGCCTGCTTCGGCCACGCACTGGAGCTGGCCAAGGACAACCAGACGGTGAGCTGGATCAATCCCGACACCGGCATGAAATATTTCCTCACCCCCGTGCGCGGCTACAGCGCCAACGGCCGTCCCTGCCGGGAATTCAAGACGCGTATCGTCGTCAATGGCCGCAGTGAAAGGGGACGGGGCAAGGCCTGCCAGGCCGGTGACGGCACTTGGCAAATCCTGTAGGGAAACCGTAGAAGCAAAGTAAGCGTCATCCCGAGGCCGCATTGACGATCAGAGCTTGATCTGTCGGAGCGTCTCGTTGACCGTGTCGAGGTCGAAGGCGGTCGGATCGAATCGCCCGCCGCACCACCGGAGCATGTCGTCGT
>JBMOQT010000117.1:0-10281 GCA_049320945.1 Pseudomonadota bacterium | reverse complement strand
GAAGTCGATGCGGCCGGTGAGGGCGGCGCTTATTTCCGCCAGCAGCGGTTCGATGTTTGCAGCTTCGTTATGGACGGGTACGACGACGGCGAGAGCCGGGATTGCCCGGGATGGCATGATCGATCCTTACTGGGATGCTCCGCCGCATTGGCTCTCCTCCTGCCCGGACATGAAATCGGCGTTCGCCAGCGGCAGGACCGAGCCCTGCGGATGGCGGATAGTAGCAGAAACAGCATTTTCCCGTACGGCGCCGGTGCCGGCACGGTCAAGACGAGGGGCAGCCGGCTTGCTGTTAAACTTGTCGGGTTTCATGGTGGTTGATAACAAATGCAGCGACTGCGCGCCTTTCACATCCATTTGGCCATGGCCGCAGGCTCCCTCGCCCTGGTCGCCTACGCCGTCTACTACCTGCAGGCCAGGCTCGACCTGCTGCCCTGCCCCCTGTGCGTCATGCAGCGCATGGCCTACCTGCTGGTGGGTTTCATGGCGCTCGCCGCGGCGGTGCATCGGCCCGCCGGGGGTGGGCGCCGGGTCTATGGCGCACTGATGGTGCTGGCGGCCCTGGCCGGCGCCGGCATCGCCGCCTGGCAGGTGGTGCTTACCTACCAGCCGGAGCTGGCTTCCTGCGCCATCAGCCCCGAGGAACGCTTCCTCAACGCCCTGCCCCTGGCCGCCTGGTGGCCGGACATGTTCGAGGCCAATGGCGATTGCACCAAGGTGGAATGGACTTTCCTCGGCCTGTCGGTGCCCGAGCTGTCGCTGATCGCTTTCCTGGTGCTGGCCGCTGGCGCCCTGATCGCCGCCCGGCGGCCGCGATAGGAGTATGTCCCATGCGTACCCTGTTCCTCCTCCTGGGCTTCGCCCTCACGCTGGTGGCGCCGGCCCGCGCCCAGAGCGTCACCCCTCATGCCATCGACATTCCGCCGTGGTTCGTCGACACCTTCCTCGACCTGCGCGACGACGTGCGCGACGCGGCCCGGGAGGGCAAGCGCCTGATGCTCTACTTCGGCCAGGACGGCTGTCCCTACTGCACCCTGCTCATGCAGACCAACTTCACCCAGCCGGCCATTGTGACCAAGACGCGCCAGCACTTCCTGCCGGTGGCCCTCAACATGTGGGGCGACCGGGAGGTGACCTGGCTGGACGGCAAGGTGATGAGCGAGAAGGAGCTGGCGCGGCAGCTCAAGGTGCAGTTCACCCCCACCCTGTTGTTCTTCGACGAGGACGGCCGGGTGATCGTGCGCCTCAACGGCTATTACCCGCCGCACCGCTTCGAGGCGGTGCTGGACTACGTGGCCGGGCGCATGGAGAAGCGCCAGTCCCTGGCCGATTACCTGGGCACGGCGGCGAAGGAGAGCGCCAGCGCGGAACTGCACGACGAACCCTTCTTCCTCAAGCCGCCCTATGACCTGAAGCGCAAGCGCGGCGGCAAGCCTCTGGTGGTGCTGTTTGAGACGCGCTACTGCAGCGGCTGCGACGAGCTGCACCGGGAGGGCCTGCGCCGCCCCGAAGTGCAGGCCCTGGTGGCGCGCTTCGACGTGGCCCGCTTCGCCCTGTCGGAGCGCAGCGAACTGGTCGCCCCCGACGGCGGCAAGACGCGCGCCGACGAATGGGCGCGGGCGCTGAAGGTGGTCTATACGCCCACCATGGTGTTCTTCGACGACCGGGGCAAGGAGGTGTTCCGCATCGAGGCCTATCTGCGTCCCTTCCACCTGGCCTCGTCCTTCGAGTACGTGGCCAGCGGCGCCTACCGCAAGGAGCCCAGCTTCCAGCGCTTCATCCAGGCACGGGCGGAGCGCCTGCGCGAAAGAGGCCAGGCGGTGGACCTGTGGAAATAAGAACCGCGCCCGGGGGCGCGGCAAGCGGGGAACATGCTTCTGGTTATTTTTTGACCGGCACCCGGCGCCGGCTGAGCGACAGGGCCAGCAGCCCCAGGGCCAGCAGCGCCGCCACGCCTGGCTCCGGCGTCTGATGGGTCTTCTCGCCGTAGAGCGTGGCGAGCTTGACGTAGTCTGAGGAACCCCAGCCGGTGGGCGAGCCGACCAGGGGAATATAGGCGCCGATCAGCCAATAGCTGGAACTGTAGTTGCCGGCATTGATGCTTCTGGGCGTATTCACCACCAGGTTGCTGTAGTGGCCGATCAGGTTCCAGCCGGCCGCCACCAGGCCGCCATAGGTGGCGCCCGCCGGGGTGGGGGCGCCGCTGCCGCCCCAGGCCAGCACCGTGATGTCCGAGTCGTTCTGGCGCCAGCCGATCTTCACATCGGTCAGCTTCACCGCGTCACTGAAACTGAACAGGACGGAGTCGTAGCGCCGGTAGTTGTCCATGGAATGCTGGGGCGAGCTGGTCTCCCCGGTGTCGCCGGACACGTAATCCCGGTTCCTCACCCCCAGTCCGCCCGACCAGGCGCTCAGATAGGCATCCTGGATGAGGGTGTTGGTGCTGCCGCCCGTGTTGGCCCAGGCACTGGCGGTGACGCTGGGCGAGCCCACGCCGCTGCCGCCATAGGTGCGCGTGTTGCCGGGCGTCCAGCTGGGGTTGCAGTTGCTGGAGCAGGTGAAATCCCAGGAAATGGCCGCCTGGGCGGCGCCGGCGAGGCCTAGACCGGCAGCCAGAAGGAGGGCAGGGATGAGCTTCTTGTGCATGGTTGTTTCCCGGGTTCTTGGTCGATGAGCCGGAGCAATCGGCACATCAGGGTTTGCAAGAATTACACCAATGCAAATGAACTTTTATAAACAATAGCTTGATGTCCGTCCCGGGTCGCTTTTGTAAATTTTTCCGACTCGTCGCCTCATTTCCCCGCCAGCTCCCGGGCCAGCCGGCGCGCCTCCTCCACGCCCTCGAAGGCGCCGCTGCCCGTGAGCGCCTGGTCCAGCTCCTCCCGCGCCTCCTCGCGCCGCCCCGCCCGGTTCAGGGCCGCCGCCAGGTGGTAGCGGGTCTCGGGGTTGCCCGGATCGCGCAGCCGCGCTTCGCGCAGGTGGCGCAGGCCCCGGTCCACCTCGTCCTGCTGCACCAGCAGCCAGCCCAGGGTGTCGTTGATCAGGGCCTCGTCGGGCGCCAGGCGGTACGCCCGTTCCGCGTAGGCCAGCGCCCCGGCATCGCCCAGGCGGCCCAGGATATGGGCCAGGTTGTTGAGCACGAAGGCATCTTCGCCCCACAGCTTCAATACCGCTTCGTACTGGGCGCGTGCCGCGCGCAGGTTGCCGGCGCGCAGATAGCCCTCGGCCAGGGCGCGGGCCGCTGGCGCGTCGCCCGGGTGGCGGCGCACCCAGCCCTCCATGAACTCCACGCCCTTCGCCGCCTGGCCTGCCTTGACGTAGGCAGCCAGCAGGCGGATGGCCGATTCGGCTGTGTCCTCGTGGGCCAGGGCGGCCCGATGGCCGCTGATGGCGTCGCCGTAGTTGCGCCGCGCCAGGGCCACGTCCGCCAGCAGCCGGTGCCCGGCCGCCTGGCGCGGATGGTGCGCCAGGGCGGCCCGCGCCCGCGCCTCGGCCTTCGCCAGCTCGCCGCCGGCCAGCTCCAGCTCGCCCGCCAGGATGAGGGAAGGCAGGTGATCGGGCCGGCTGGCCAGGGCCTTGTCGAGACTGTAAAGGGCACCCGGGCGGTTGCCGGCGGCAAGCTGCAGCCGGGCGATCTCATGCTGGGTGGCGGCATCGAACTCGGCCAGCCGCGTCATGCGGTTGAACACCAGGCGCGCCCCGGCCGGGTCGCCCGCCGCCACCTGGGCGCGGCCCAGCAGGGCCAGGGCCTGGAGGTGGTCGGGGAAGAAGGGCGCCAGCTCCTTGGCCAGCGCCAGCGCCTTGGCCGCTTCGCCCCGGCGCAGATACAGCTCGCCCAGGTACAGGCCCGGCGCCAGGGCGCGCGGGTTGCCGTCGCGCGCCCTTTCCGCCCAGCGCAGCGCCTGCGCCGGCTGCCCGCCCGCCTCCTCGGCGCGGGACAGTTCGATCAGGGCGGCGCCATGATTGGGCTGCTCCGCCACCAGCGCCGCCAGGCGGCTGCGCGCCTGGTCCGGCTTGCCTTCGGCCAGGTCCAGCCGGGCCAGATTCAGGCGCGCCGGCACGAAGGCCCGGTCCGCTGCCACCGCCTGGTCATAGGCGGCGCGCGCCCCCGCCCGGTCGCCGGCCGCAGCGCGCGCCACGCCCAGCAGGTTGAGGGCCACCGGGTTGGCCGGCTCGCGCCGCACCATGGCCTCGGCCACCTGGACGGCACGCTGGGGCTGGGCGCGGCGCAGATGCATCACCGCCAGGGCGATGCCGGCCCGAGGCTGGCCCGGGTCCTGGGTGAAGGCGCGCTGCAACTGCTGCAGGGCGATCGTCTCCTGGCCGCTGGCGAGCAGGCTCAGGCCGAAATCCGCCGTCATGACGGGCGTGGCGCTGCCCGCACGCACCGCCTGTTCGAGCAGCTCGGCCGCGGACGTAAAGCGCCCCTGGGCCATGTGCGCGGCAGCGAGCAGGGACAATACATAGGGATCGTTGGGGGCGCTCTTCTGGGCCGGCTCCAGCACGGCGACGGCGCCCCGGTGATCGCCCGCGGCCAGGAGCAGGGCGCCCAGCAGCTTGCGCGCCCCGGTATGGCGGGCATCGAGCTTGAGCAGGGTCTCCAGATGGCCCTTGGCCTTTTCGTTCTGTCCCAGGCCGTAGTGGGCCACGGCGCCCAGGAGCACCAGTTGTGGATAGCGCACCAGTACGTCCTGGGGCAGCGGATCGATGAGCCGGGTGATCTCGTTCAGGGCGTCCCGCGCCGCCGGGCCGTCGCCGCGCCGCCCGGCCAGCACGGCACGCAGATAGGCGGTGCGCGGCTCGCGCGGCGCCGCCGTCTTGAGCGCCTCCAGCTCCCGCGCCGCTTCCCGGTCGCGCCCCAGGTCCAGCAGCAGGCCGGCGCGCGCCACGCGCGCGTCCAGGTGATCGGCGTCGAGGGCAATGGCTTTGTCATAGGCAGCGAGCGCCGTGGCGCTGTCGCCGGCGGCGTGAGCCAGGGCAGCCTTCAGGCCCCATGCCCGCGCGTCCTGGGGGGCCAGCGCCAGGGCCTCGTCCGCCAGGCGCGCGGCGGCGCCCAGGTCGCCGAGCCGCTGCAGCAGCAGCGCCTGGCCCATGAGCACCGGCACGGCGCGCGGCGCCAGGGCGCGCGCCTCCTCGATGCTGTGCTGCGCCGCCGCGGCGTTGCCCATTTCCAGGTGGGCGTAGCTGCGCAGCACCAGCAGCTCGGCCTTCATCGGGCCCGCCAGCCCCTCGGGACGCAGCTTGTCCAGCAGCACCGGGTGCTTGCTCTGGCGCAGATAGGCCTGGGCCAGGGGCACCGCCACCTCGGAGCGGTCGACGCCCAGGCGCAGCGCCTGGTTGAAGGCGTCCTCCGCGGCCGCCGGGTCGCCGTCGCGCAGCTGCGCCTTGCCCAGCAGCACATAGGCCTGGAGCATGGCCGGATCCCGCTGCAGGGCGTTCTTGAGCTGCAGGATGGCGCCGGGGATGTCCTTCTTCTCGTAGCGCGCCAGCGCGTCCTCGTAGTACTTGCCCGCCTTGTCGCCCGCAGGGGCGGCCAGCGCGGCCGCGGCGAGAGCGGCGGCACCGAGGAAGACGGCAAGCCTTCCAGTGGATGTCATCTTGGCCTTGCGTTCCGTTTGGGGGGCAGCGGCGACCTCCCACCGCTGGCGCAGTATAGTCCGGCCGCGGGCTTGCGCATGCCAACTGGGTCACGGCAGGTAGGTCGGGCTTCAGCCCGACAGCCTATGGCCGATGTCGGACTGAAGCCCAACCCACCGAACCAGAACGGGGCGCTAGAATGCGCACCACATCCTGCGCCGCCTGGCCATGCACATCCTCATCGTCGAAGACGACCCCCAGATCGCCGGCAATCTTTACGACTTTCTCGAGGCCCAGGGCCATCAGTGCGACTACGTGCGCACCTCGGCCGAAGCGTTGCGGCGGCTGCAGGGCGGCGGCTTCAACGCGGTGGTGCTCGACCTGGGACTGCCCGATGGCGACGGCCTGGCCCTGGCACGGCGCCTGCGCGCCGGCGGACAAGGCCTGCCCATCCTCATGCTGACGGCGCGCCACACCCTGGAGGACAAGCTGGCCGGCTTCGACGCCGGCGCCGACGACTACCTGGTCAAGCCCTTCGCCCTGCGCGAGGTGGAGGCCCGCCTGCAGGCCCTGGCGCGGCGCGGCGCCGGGCGCAGCGACGCGGGCGTGGCGCGCTGCGGCCCGCTGGAGTACGACGCCGCCGCCCAGGAGGCCAGGCTGGCCGGGCAAGCCCTGCGCCTGCCGCCCAAGGCCCTCAAGCTGCTGGCCCTGCTGGTGCAGCAGCCCAACCGGGTGTTCTCGCGGCGCGAGCTGGAGATATCCATCTGGGGGCGCGAACAGGATTCCAGCGACAACCTGCGCAGCGTGCTGCACACCCTGCGCAAGGCGCTGGGCGACAGCCCGCCGGTGGAAATCGCCAACGTCCATGGCCTCGGCTACAAGCTCGTCGCCCGCGCCTAGGCGCCCCAGCCTGCGCCTGCGCATCGCCGCGGCCGCAGCGGCGTTCGCTCTGGTGGCCATCCTCGCCCAGGCCAGCGCCCTGCTGCTGGTGCTCAACGAGCAGGAGGAGGAATTCATCGACGAAATTCTCAACCGGCAGGCGAGCCACAGCCTGGAGAGCTACCGGCGCGATCCTGCCGCCGCCCCGCCCAATTCGCCGCGCATGCGCCTCTATCGCCTGCCCGGGGACGGGCGCAGCACCGAGCCGCCGGCCCTGTTCGCCCGGCTCGCCATCGGCAACCATGAAGTGCATGAAGGCGGCACCGAGTACCACGTAGCGGTACGCGAACAGGACGGGGCGCGCTTCTTCCTGGCTTATGACGTCAGCGAGCACGAGGAGCGCCTTGAAGCCATCGTCTTTCTCACCATCGCCGGCGCGCTGGCCATCGGCGCGCTGATCCTGGCCTCGGTCTACGCCCTGGCGGGCCGGCTGACGCGGCGCCTCGACCGGCTGGCGCGGCGCGTCACCGACGCGGACTTCCGCGGCCCCTACGCGGAGCCGGACATGGAGCGCGAAGTGCTGGCCGTGGCCCAAGCCCTGGACGGCTATGGCGCGCGCCAGGCGCAACTGCTGGCGCGCGAGCGGGACTTCAGCGCCGATCTCAGCCATGAGCTGCGCACGCCCCTGACCGCCGTGCGCACCGATGCCGAGCTGCTCGCCGCCCTGCCGGGGCTGCCCGAGGCGACGCGCATGCGCGCCCGGCGCATCGTCGACACCGTCGACCGCATCACCGATCTGGCCCAGAGCCTGCTCGTGCTGGCGCGCGAGGCCGAGCCCAAGCTGGTGGAGGAGGTAAATCTGGCGCAGGCGCTGCACGAGGCCTGGGAGCCCCTGGCCGGCCGCGCGCGCGAGAAGGAACTGGTCCTGGTGGCGGAGATCGCCGCCGCGACCACGGTCCAGGCCGACGCCAGCCTGCTGCAGCTCACCCTGCGCAACCTGCTGGACAACGCCGTGCGCCACTCGGCGCAGGGAACCATCCTGTGCCGCCTCGACGGCACCCGGCTCGTCGTGCACGACTGCGGGCCGGGCCTTGCCGCCGGGCAGGCGGAGCGGGTGTTCGAGCGCTTCTACCGCGGCGAGGCGGGCCGCCATGGCCTGGGACTGGCCCTGGTCAAGCACGTGTGCGACGCCTGCGGCTGGGGTGTCAGCGCCGGCAACGCGCCCGAGGGCGGCGCGCGCCTGGCCATCGATTTCGGCGCCGCCTTGCGCCCGGGAGCCGCATCACAACTTCCTCACACTTTCCCAACCAATTCCTGACGCGGACGCCCCTAGAGTGCGCGCTTTGATCCGGCGCGACTCCCATGGCCGACCTGCTGATCCGTTTCCCGGTTTGCGCCGGGCCCGCCCTGCGCCTGTGGCGCCTGGCGGCGGCGCTGGCGTGCGCCGTGTTCGCCCTCACGCGGCTGGCGCTGCTGGTCCAGGCGTGGTCCGAGGCGGACCGGGCGCCCCAGGCGCTGCTGCTCACGTTTCTGGGCGGATTCCTGGTGGACGCCCTGGTGTCCGGTGCCCTGGCCGCGCCCTTCCTGATGCTCCAAGCCCTGATGCCGCGGCGCTGGCAGACGAGCCGCCCGGTCTACGGCATCACCCTCGGCCTCCTGGCCCTCTATCTGTTCTCGCTGCTGTTCTTCGCCGTGGCGGAAGGGGTGTTCTGGCGCGAGTTCGGCACGCGCTTCAATTTCATCGCCGTGGACTACCTGGTCTATACCCACGAGGTGATCGGCAATATCCGCGAGTCCTATCCGCTCGGCCCCCTGGTGGCGGCCATCGCCGCCGCAGCGGCTGGCGGGGCCTGGCTGTTGCGCCGGCGCCTGCGGGCCGCCGCAGCCGCACCGGCCTGCGGCGTGCGCGCACTGCTGCCCGGGCTGGCGGCCCTGTGCCTGCCCTTCGCCGGACTGGCCCTGCTCGATCCGCCCCAGCCCGCCGCCAACGCCTACAACCGCGAACTGGCCGACAACGGCTGGCGCAGTCTTGCCTCCGCCCTGCGCCAGAACAAACTGGACTACCAGCGTTTCTACGCCACCCTGCCGGTGGCCGAAGTCGAGGCGCTGCTGCAACGCCTGACGCACCATGGGACACCCCTCGCCGCACCGCCGGCGCCCCTGCAGCGCGTCATTGCGGCAGCGCCGGGCGCGCGCCGGCCGAACGTGGTGCTGATCACCGTGGAGAGCCTGTCGGCGGAATTCCTCGGCGCCTTCGGCGACCGCCGCGGGCTTACGCCCAACCTGGACCAGCTGGCGGCCCAGGGCCTGTTGTTCACCCGCCTTTATGCCATCGGCACGCGCACGGTGCGCGGCCTGGAGGCGCTGTCGGCGGCGCTGCCGCCCACGCCCGGCCAGTCGCTGGTGAAGCGGCCCGACAACGGCAATCTGAACACCCTGGGCAGCGTGCTCGCCCAGCAGGGCTACCGCCCCTACTTCATCTACGGCGGCTACGGCTACTTCGACAACATGAACGCCTACTTCGGCGCCAACGGCTACCATGTGGTGGACCGCACCGACTTCCCCAAGGAGTCGGTGCAGTTCGAGAACATCTGGGGCGTGGCCGACGAGCATCTGTTCGACCAGGTGCTGGCCACCCTGGACCGGGAGACGGCGGCCGGCGCGCCGGTGTTTGCCCATGTCATGACCACCTCCAACCACCGGCCATTCACCTATCCGGATGGGCGTATCGACATCCCTTCCCCCGGCGGACGCGAGGGCGGCGTCAAGTACACCGATTACGCCATCGGCCGCTTCATGGAGGCGGCGCGGCGCCGGCCGTGGTTCCCCGACACCCTGTTCGTCGTCGTCGCCGACCACTGCGCCAGCAGCGCCGGCAAGACCCGGCTGCCGGTGCCGCGCTACCACATTCCGGCCATAGTCTATGCGCCACACATGATCTCGCCGCGCCGCGTGGACCGGCTGGCAAGCCAGATCGATCTGGCGCCCACCCTGCTGGCGCTGCTGGGGATCGACGACGGCGGCCGCTTCCTCGGCCGCGACATTCTCACCACGCCCGCCGCCGAGGAGCGGGCCTTCCTCTCCAACTACCAGGAACTGGGTTACCTGAAGGACGGCGTGCTCACCGTGCTGTCGCCGCGGCGCCAGGTGAGCGCCTACCGGGTGCGCGAGGACCGGGAGGAGGCGACGCCCATCGCCCTGGTGGAGCAACTGCGGCGCGAGGCCATCGCCTATTTCCAGGGCGCCGCGCTGCTGCTGGAACGCCATGCCTACCGCGCCGACTGAGCGGCTGACCTGGATGGCGCGCCAGGCGCTGCTGCTGGCGCTGACGGCGGCCGGCCTGCTGGCGCTGTTCGAGGGCACCGACCTGGATCTGCGCATCGCGCGCCGCTTCTTCGACGCCGATGCGGGCCTCTTCCCGCTGCAGCACCACTGGCTGTTCGAGCGCCTGCTGCATCATGGTCTGAAATACCTGCTGGTGGTGGCGACGCTGTTCGCCCTGGCCCTGTGCGTCGCCGCCGTGCGCGACCGAAACGGGCGCCTGCCGCCGCGCAACGCCTGGGTGGCGGGCCTAGGACTGCTGCTCATCCCGCTGGCCACCGCCCTGCTGAAGCAGATCACCAACAAGCACTGCCCCTGGGACGTGGCCGAGTTCGGCGGCTACGCGCCCTATCTGGGACTGCTGTCCCCGATACCCGGGGACCTGGCACGCGGCCTGTGCTTCCCCGCGGGCCATGCCTCGGGCGGCTTCGCCTGGATGGTATGGGGGGCGGCCCTGCGCCCCCTCGGCAGGCGGCCGGCCGCGATTGCGCTAGAGGGCGGCTT
>JBMOQT010000116.1:0-10291 GCA_049320945.1 Pseudomonadota bacterium | reverse complement strand
ATCGCCGGCGTGCTGCGCGGCGGGCCGGCGGATGCGGCCGGCATCCAGCCCGGCGACATCATCCTGTCGGTGGCGGGCAAGCCCGTGACCGACAGCGTGTCCCTGATGACCGCCGTCGCCTCGGCCGCCCCGGGCAGCACGGTGGAGATCCGCCTGCGCCGTGCCGAGCGCGAACTGGCGCTGCGGGTCCAGGTGGGCAAGCGGCCGCCCATGCGGCGGCAATGAAGCGGGAGGAGACAGTGGCTGCCAACATGCAAGATGTCACTACCGACCCGGTCGAGTGGGCCGATACGGTACGCGCCGCGCGCATACTCAAACCGCTGTTGAGCGGGTGCGGCGCGCCGCTGGCGATCAGGCTGTGGAACGGCGCCACCCTGGAGTTCGGCGGCGGCCGGCCGCGCTGCATCCTGGTGCTGCACGAGGCGCGCGTGCTGCGCCAACTGATCCTGACGCGCGATCCCCTGCTTCTCGCCGACGCCTACGTGCGCGGCGCCCTGGACGTCGAAGGCGATCTGGAAGCCGCCCTGGCGCTGAAGGATCACTTCGCCGCGCTGCGCCTGCCGGCATCAACGAAGCTCGTGCTCATCGCCAACGCCCTGGCGCTGCCGCGGCGCGTGCTCGCGCCCGGGCCGGGCGGCACGGGCCGGCGCTGGTCTTCGGGCCGTACCCTGCCCAAACACTCCCGGGGCCGCGACCGCCAGGCCATCGCCTTCCACTACGACGTCTCGAACGAGTTCTACCGCCTGTGGCTCGACGAGCGGATGGTGTACTCCTGCGCCTATTTCGAGGACCCGGGCGACAGCCTGGAGCAGGCCCAGCGCAACAAGCTCGATCACCTGTGCCGCAAGCTGCGCCTGGCGCCGGGCGAGCGCCTGCTGGACATCGGCTGCGGCTGGGGGGCGCTCGCGTGCTGGGCGGCCCGGCACTATGGCGTCGAAGCGTACGGCGTCACCTTGAGCCGCAACCAGTACGACTACGCGAGGCAGCGCATCGCCGAGGACGGGCTCGAGGGGCAGGTCACCGTGGAGCTGCGGGACTATCGGGACATCGAAGGGAAGGGGCGCTTCGACAAGATCGCCAGCGTCGGCATGTTCGAGCACGTGGGGCTGAAGAACCTGCCGGTCTATTTCGCCGCCGCCCATCGCCTGCTGCGCGACGGCGGTCTGTTCCTCAACCACGGCATCACCCACGACCGGGAGGGCTGGCCCGATTCGGTGAGCACCCGCTTCATCAACCGCTACGTGTTCCCCGACGGCGAGCTGGACACCGTGAGCAACGTGCAGCGGGCCATGGAGCGGGCCGGTTTCGAAATCTGGGACGTGGAAGGCCTGCGCCCCCATTACGCCCTGACCCTGCGCCACTGGGTCGGGCGGCTGGAGGCGCGCGGCAGCGAGGCGCTGCAGTACGTCACGGAAGAGGTGTTGCGCATCTGGCGGCTGTACATGGCGGCCTGCGCGCGGGAATTCGAGAACGGTGGCGTGGGGGTCTATCAGATTCTCGCGTCCAAGCGGGCCAAGGGCGCAGCGCCCTTGCCCCTTACCCGGCGCGATCTCTATCGGGCGCGCTGACCCAAGGAGGAAATCATGGAATGGCTATCACAGAACTGGGTGTGGATACTCTTCGCGGTCGTGGTCCTGCTGATGTTCCGGCGCCACGGTTTCGGCGGGCTGTTGGGCGGCCATGGCCACCACGGCGGGCAACACGACCAGGGCGAGGGGCACGAGGGCCACGACGAGCGGCCGCGGACCGAGGCCGCCATCGATCCGGTGAGCGGCAACCCGGTGCGCATCGAGGGCGCCCTGACCTCCGTGTTCCGGGGGCGTGTCTATTACTTCCAGTCCCAGGAGAACCGCGTGCTGTTCGAGGCCTCCCCCGAGCGCTATGCCGGCGCGGCCAGGGGCGAGGCCCTGGCCGACGAGCAGGCCGCCCGCTCCCGGCCGCACCGTCGGCGCGGCTGCTGAAGCGAGCGCTATGGGCGATGAAGCGCGTTCCGGCACAAGCGGATACGGACATCCACCTGCTGCTGACGGCGGCGGTGTTCGCGGTGTTCATGGGCTACGGCAGCCTGCTGCCGGTGCTGGCGCCTTTCATCGAGCATCTCGCGGACAACGGCGGGCGTTACGACGTGTCGTGGCATGCGGGCATGCTCACGGGCGTGTACACGCTGGCGCTGTTCGCTTTTGCTCCCGCGTGCGGGCGGCTGTCCGACCGCGTCGGCCAGCGGCCGGTGCTGCTGGCGGGGCTGGCGGGCTATGTGGTGACGCTGCTCCTGTTCGGGCTGTCGCTGACCCTGTGGCAGGCCTACGCCATGCGCATCGCCAGCGGCATCTTCGCCTCGGCGGTGCTGCCGGTGGCCATGGCTTTCGCAGGGGCCAGCCACCCGGCGGAGCTGCGCGCGCGCCGCTTCGCCTGGCAGAGCGCCGCCACCGGTCTCGGACTGCTGGCGGGGCCGGCCTTGAGCGGCATCACCACCCGGGCGGGCAGCGGCGGGGCCGGTCTGTGGCACCTGGCGCTGGCCTCGCCCTTCGCCGTCGCGGCGGCCCTGGGCGCAGTGGTCTGGCTCGCCCTGTTCTTTCGCCTGCCGCGCGCGACGGCGGCAGAAACGCCCACCGCGCCCGCCGCTGCGCCCGTGGCGCCGACATTGTTTCTCCTGGCGCTGCTGGTCATGTTCGGGATCGGCAGCTTCGAGGTCGCCATCGCCCTGCGCGGCCAGCGCCAGCTCGGGCTGACGCCGGCCGCCATCAGCGTCATGTTCATGGAATGCAGCCTGGTGATGATCGTCGCCCAGATCGCCGCCTTCTGGTCTTCGCCCCAGCGGCTGCTCGGCCCGATGCCGACGGCAGCGGCGTTCGCGGCGATGGCCGGCGGCATGGCCCTGCTGCCCTACGGCGACAGCTATTGGGCGCAGGTGGGCCTGGTAGGGGTGATCGGTGCCGCCTCGGGCATTCTGATTCCCGTCCTGAGTTACCGCATTTCCCGCGACGCCGGCGACAACCAGGGGGCAGCCCTGGGCAAGAGCGTGGCGGCGGGCAACCTGGGGCAGGCCGCGGGCTCGTTCGCCGCCGGCGTGCTGTTCGAGGTGCGCCCCGAGGCGCCGTTCTGGCTGGGCGCCGGCCTGCTGGTCTCGGCGGCGTTCGCCGCGGCAATGTTGGCGGCAAGTGGTGTGACTGCGCAACCAAGCGAAGGAGGCAGGAGATGAAAGAGCAAAACGCAACGAGCAAGACCGAGATCGACGCGTCGCTCAATGTGCGACCCAAGTAAGCGACTTTGCACAGGAGGTGCACCATGGCACAAGACCCAGTATGCAAGATGGAAGTGGAGCCCGCCAGGGCGGCGGCCACGGCGCAGCACGCCGGGCACACCTACTACTTCTGCTCCGAAGCCTGCCGCAAGACATTTGCCGCGGCGCCGGAGAAATACGCCGCCGCGCCCCATGGATCCCATGGCCACGGCGGGGATTCCCACAGCCATTCCTGAGCGTTGGCGATGCGGAACGCTCAGCCCTCACCCCCAGCCCCTCTCCCGCTTTGCGGGCGAGGGGAGCTTCGTGCAGGAACTGGTCGTCGACCATTTCCTGATTATTGAAATGGAGGCGTCATGCTGAACATGAAAGTCGTCACCGTGGCCCTGGGCATCTGGACCGCGTTTACCTACGTGCTGTGCGTGGCCTACGGGCTTGCCGTGCCCGAGGCCATCCACATGCACGCCTTCCTGGAGCAGGTGCTGCCCGGCTTCAAATGGCTGAGCTGGACGGCGTTCCTGCTCGGATTGGGAGAGAGCTTCCTGTATGGCATCTATGCCGGCCTCGCCTACGTGCCGGTCCACAACTTCCTGCAGCAGCGCTGGGGTGCATGATGGAAAAGCGCCAGGTCTTTTCCCTGTGGTACTTCCTCGGCGCCTTCGCCCTGCTGCTGCTGATCCAGAGCGTGCTGTTCCCCGCCCATACCGAAACCCTGGCCTACAGCGACTTCAAGAAGCTGCTGAAGGCGGGCAAGGTTGCGGAATTGGCGGTGGCCCAGGGCGCGATCAGCGGCACGCTGAAGCCGGATGGACTGGAAAACCTGCTGCCCAGGGAGAAGATCGAGGAGCTCAAGCGCATGGGCCAGGGGCAGCACCGCTTCGTCACGGTGCGCGTGGACGACCCCGGCCTGGTCAAGGACCTGGAGGCTTCGGGCGTGCGCTTTGCCGGCTACGTGGAGAGCAAGCTGCTGTCCACCATCCTGTCGTGGGTGGTGCCGGCGGTGATCTTCGTCGCCGTGTGGGGCTTCCTGATGAAGCGCATGGGGCAGGCTGGCGGGCTGATGGAGATCGGCAAGAGCAAGGCCAAGGTGTATATGGAGAAGGAGACCGGCGTCACCTTCGACGATGTGGCCGGCGTGGACGAGGCCAAGGAGGAGCTCAAGGAGGTCGTCGAGTTCCTCAAGAACCCGCAGGCCTACGGCAAGCTCGGCGCCCGCATACCCAAAGGCGTGCTCCTGGTCGGTCCCCCGGGCACCGGCAAGACGCTGCTGGCACGGGCGGTCGCCGGGCAGGCGGGCGTCGCCTTTTTCTCCATCAACGGCTCGGAATTCGTCGAGATGTTCGTCGGCGTGGGAGCGGCCCGGGTGCGCGACCTGTTCGAGCAGGCGCGGCAGAAGGCGCCGGCCATCATCTTCATCGACGAACTCGACGCGCTCGGGCGTGCCCGCGGCGCCTTCCCGGCCCTGGGCGGCCATGACGAGCGCGAGCAGACCCTGAACCAGCTGCTGTCGGAGATGGACGGCTTCGACTCGAGCGCGGGCCTGGTGCTGCTCGCCGCGACCAACCGCCCCGAGATCCTCGACCCGGCGCTGCTGCGTGCCGGGCGCTTCGACCGCCAGGTGCTGGTGGATCGCCCGGACAAGAAGGGGCGCGTGGCGATCCTCGGCGTGCACCTCAAGAAGGTGCGCCTGGCGCCGGACGTGAACCCGGAGGAGATCGCCGCCCTCACGCCCGGCTTTTCCGGCGCCGACCTCGCCAACCTGGTGAACGAGGCCGCGCTGCTCGCCACGCGCCGCGGCGCGCAAGCCGTCAGCGCAGACGACTTCACCAATGCCATCGAGCGCATCGTCGCCGGCCTGGAGAAGAAAAACCGCCTGCTCAACCCCCATGAACGCCAAGTGGTGGCGCACCACGAGATGGGCCACGCGCTGGTTGCCATGTCGCTGCCCGGGAGTGATCCGGTGCACAAGGTCTCGATCATCCCGCGCGGCATCGGCGCTCTCGGCTACACCATCCAGCGCCCGACCGAAGACCGCTTCCTCATGACGCGCGCCGAGCTCGAGAACAAGATGGCGGTGCTGCTGGGAGGGCGCGCCGCCGAGCAGCTCATCTTCGACGAAATCTCCACCGGCGCGGCCGACGATCTGGCCAAGGTCACCGACATCGCCCGCAACATGGTGATGCGCTTCGGCATGCACGAGGGCCTGGGGCACGTCGCCTATGAGGCCGAGCGCCCGCTGTTCCTGCAGGTGCCGGGCGTGCTGCCCCCGGCGCGCGAGTACAGCGAGGAGACTGCGCGCGAGATCGACCGCGCGGTGCGCGCCCTGGTCGCGGCGGCGATCGACAAGGCGCTCGCGATCCTGCGCACCAATCGGGACGTGCTGGAACGGGGCGCGCGCCAGCTGCTGGCCAAAGAGACGCTGACCGAGGAGGATCTGCGCGCGCTGCGCACGTCGCTGCCGGCGGCGGCCGCGATTCACGAATACACCCCTTGAACAGGAGCAAGTGACATGTCAAAGACCGAAGTCGTGTTGTGCAGCCCGGTGCGTACCGCCATCGGCACCTATGGCGGCTCCCTGAAGTCCGTGCCGGCCACCGAGCTGGGGGCGGCCGTGATCCGGGAGACGCTGCGCCGTTCAGGACTCGGGCCCGACGCGGTGGGCGCCGTGGTCATGGGGCAGGTGATCCAGGCCGGCGCCCGAATGAATCCGGCACGCCAGGCGGCCATCGCCGCCGGCCTGCCGGTAAGCGCGCCGGCCATGACGGTGAACCGCGTGTGCGGCTCCGGCGCCCAGGCCATCGCCACGGCGGCCCTGGAGGTGATGGCGGGCCATATCCACTGCGCCGTGGCCGGCGGCATGGAGAACATGGACCAGGCCCCCTACCTGCTCGAAGGCGGCCGCTGGGGCTACCGCATGGGCGACGCCACGGTGTACGACAGCATGCTGCGCGATGGCCTCAACGACGCCTTCTCCTCCCAGCACTCGGGCTGGCATACCGAGGACCTGGTGCGTGAATACCGGATCAGCCGCGAGGACCAGGACCGCTGGGCGCTTCGCACCCAGCAGCGTTTCGCCGCGGCCCAGGCGGCCGGCAAGTTCCGCGCCGAGATCGTTCCCCTGGAAGTTCCGGGACGCAAAGGCCCTGTGATCTTCGAGGCGGACGAGCACAACCGCCCCGACACCACCCTGGAATCGCTCGCCAAGCTGCGGCCCGCCTTCCGCAAGGACGGCACCATCACCGCCGGCAACGCGCCGGGACTGAACAGCGGCGCCGCCGCCCTGATCGTGGCCGAAGGCGGCTGGGCGCGCGACCACGGCCTGCGGCCCGTGGCGCGTCTGGTCACCCACGGCGTGGCGGCGGTGGAGCCGGGCATGTTCGGCATCGCGCCGGTGCCGACGGTGCGCCAGGCGCTGGCGCGCGCCGGCTGGTCCCTGGCGGATGTGGAGCGCATCGAGATCAACGAGGCCTTCGCCGCCGTGGCGCTCGCCTGCACGCGCGAGCTGGGGCTGGCCGAGGACGTGGTCAACGTGGAGGGCGGCGCCATCGCCCACGGCCATCCCATCGGCGCCACCGGCGCCGTGCTCACCACGCGGCTGCTGCATTCCATGGAGCGCGACGGTCTCAAGCGCGGCGTGGTCACCCTGTGCATCGGCGGCGGCCAGGCGGTCGCCCTGGTGCTGGAAATGCTGGGCGGGGAGGGATAAGCGGATGAAGACCGCCATCATCGAAGTGGGCGACCTGCTGTCGCCCCTCAGCGCCCGGGGCGTGGAGAAGCAGCTGGCCCGGCTGCCGGGCGTGCAGCGGGTCGAGGTGAACTGCGCCTCGGGCAGTGCCACCGTGACCTATGACGAGCGGGTGACGGATCTCGCCGCCATCAAGGCCCGGGTGCGCGAGTGCGGCTATCACTGCCGCGGCGAGCTGCTGCCCAGGCATGTGTGCCAGCCGGAAGACCCGCCGGCGGCAGCCCTGGCGCTGCCCCACGCAGAGCACGGCGCCCACGCCGGCCATGCGCCGCCCGCGGCCGCGGAAAAGCCTCAGGCGACGGCCCACGAAATGGCCCACGAGATGGGCCACGGCGCGGGCCACGACATGCAGGCCATGGTACGCGACATGCGCAACCGCTTCTGGATTGCCTTCGTGTTCACCGTGCCGATCTTTCTCTACTCGCCCATGGGCGCCATGTTCACGCCGCCGGCGCCGCCCTTGGGCCTGCCCCTGGATCTGTGGCTGTTCTTCCTGGCCAGCGCCGCGGTGCTGTATCCCAGCTGGCCGTTCTTCGTCGCCGCCTGGCGGGCGCTCAAGACCGGCGTGCTCAACATGGCGGTGCTGGTGGTGCTGTCGGTGGGCACCGGCTATGTGTTCAGCGTGGGCGCCACCTTCTTCTTCGAGGGCGCCCAGTTCTACGAGGCGGTGGCGGTGCTGCTGGTGTTCATCCTGCTCGGCCACTGGCTGGAGATGCGGGCCCGCGCCGGGGCGAATGATGCGATCCGCGCCCTGATGGACCTGGCGCCGCCCATGGCGAATGTGGTGCGCGACGGGCGCGAGGTGCAGATTCCCACCGCCGAAGTGCGCAAGGATGACATCGTGGTCATCCGCCCCGGCGACCGGATCCCGGTGGACGGGGAGGTGATCGAAGGCGAGTCCCAGGTGGACGAGTCCATGCTCACGGGCGAATCGATGCCGGTGAAGAAGGGGGTCGGCAGCCAGGTGGCGGGCGCCACCATCAACAAGAGCGGCAGCTTCCGCTACCGCGCCACCCGGGTGGGCGCCGAGACGGCGCTGGCGCAGATCGTCAAGCTGGTGCAGGAGGCCCAGAACTCCAAGGCCCCTGCCCAGCTGCTGGCCGACAAGGCCTCCCAATGGCTGGTGGTCATCGCCCTGGTGATCGGCGTGGCCACTTTCGCGGTGTGGTACTGGGTCCTGGGGCAGAGCCTGCTCTTCGCGCTTACCCTGACCATCACCGTGTTTGTCATCGCCTGCCCCGACGCCCTGGGCCTGGCCACGCCGATGGCGGTGATGATCGGCACCGGGCGCGGCGCGCGCCATGGCATCCTGATCAAGAACGCCCAGGCCCTCGAGGAGGCAACCAAGCTGCAAGTGGTGATCTTCGACAAGACCGGCACCCTCACCCTGGGCAAGCCGGAGGTGGTGGACGTGGCGGCGGCCCCCGGGCGCACCCCCGCCGAAGCCCTGGCGCTGGCCGTGGCGATGGAGCGGCACTCGGAGCATCCGCTGGCCCATGCCATCCTGCAGCGGGCCGGCGACTCGACAACCTGGAAGGCCGAGCGCTTCACCAACGTGGACGGCATGGGGGCGAAGGGAATGCTCGAAGGCGAGCCGGTGCTGGTCGGCAACCGGCGGCTGATGGACGCCGAGGGCGTGGACCTGGCCGGCCTGGAGAGCCGCGCAGCCCAGATGCAGGGGGCCGGGCGCACCGTGGTGCATGTGGCGCGCGCCGGCCGGCTGTGGGGCCTCATCGCCATCGCCGACGCGCCCCGGCCCACGGCGGCGCAGACGGTGGCCGATCTGCGCGCCCGCGGCGTCAAGGTGGCGATGCTGACCGGCGACAACCAGGCCACCGCCCAGCGTATCGCCAAGGAGCTGGGCATCGACATCGTGCTGGCCGAGGTCCTGCCCGGACAGAAGGCCGACCAGGTGAAGAAGCTCCAGCAGCAGGGGCAGAAAGTCGGCATGGTGGGCGACGGCATCAACGACGCGCCCGCCCTCACCCAGGCCGACGTGGGCTTCGCCATCGGTGCCGGCACCGATGTGGCGATGGAAAGCGCCGACGTGGTGCTGATGAGAAGCGACCCCTACGACGTGGTCGCCGCCATCGAGCTGTCGCGCCATACCCTGCGCAAGATGCATCAGAACCTGTGGTGGGCGGTGGGCTACAACGTGCTCGCCTTCCCGGCCGCCGCCGGCGTCTTCTACCCCCTCACCATCAGCCCGGAAATCGCGGCGCTGGCCATGTCCGGCAGCTCGCTGCTGGTGGCGGTGAACGCCCTCATGCTGAAGCGGGCGAAACTGGCGGGAATGCGCGAGCCGGCTGCCGCCCCGCTTCCGACGACGCAGGCGGTCCATGCCCATCACTGACAGCCCGCTGCGGCGCGCGAGGCTTTGGCCGGCCATGGCGGCGGCCTGCCTCGCCCTGGCGGCCACCCTCGCCTCGGCCGAGGAGGCATTCCAAGTCCAGACGGTGGATGGGATAGTGGTGCGGCTCCAGGTCGCTTCCTCTCGGCCCCACGGGCCGGCGGATAGCACGGAGAGCCCGCACCGCGTCACCGTGGTGCTGAGGGACAAGGCGACGGGCCGTCCGATAGCGGACGCGTCGGTTGCGGTCGAGGTGGCGAAGACCGGCCGCGCCGGTGCCCGCTGGTCCCTGACGCCGGGCACCGCCGATGGCGGCCCCGCCTACGTGGGACAGGTGCCGATGGCAGGCCGGGGGACGGCGTACCGGGTCCTGGTCCAGTTCCGCCGGCCGGGCGATACCGAAACTTTCGAGGCGGAGTTCCGCTTTGCACATCATTGAGGGCGGCGTGATGCCTGACAGCACCTCTGACAAGCCTCATCGAGCAGGCTCGGACGTTGGGCCCCATCCGGGTCGCTGTCGTGGACGCGGCGCAGGGCGTAGTCATCGAGACAGTGGTGCTCGTTCACGCGCCGATCCGGCCGCCGCCCGGCTTGCCGCGCTAGCCGTGGCGGGCATCGTGCATCGCAAGCACCCGAAGGCGGCACCAGCCAAGGTCGCGCCGGCGGAATCAAGCCTCCATCGTGCACCGCAGCCGGAGCGCGCGTGCTGTCCGATTCCCGGCTCATGACCCCGCGAATCCGAATGGCTTTTTGACTCGAGAAACTTGCATGGCAGCCCCTGCTGCGAAAAGCGCCGTCAAATCCGCTCCAGCGTCTGACGTGGTGGAACTCGACGCCGGCCCTGAGGCGCCGTGGCACGCCCTGCCCGTCGCCGGGGCGCTCGCCCGACTCGACACTTCGACCCGTGGCCTCTCGGAGCGCGAGGTGGCTGCGCGGCTTGCGCGCCACGGCCCCA
>JBMOQT010000115.1:0-10293 GCA_049320945.1 Pseudomonadota bacterium | reverse complement strand
AAGCGGCCGAGTGCCGGCCCATCGACTATCCCAAGCCCGACGGCGTGCTCACCTTCGACCGGCTCTCCTCGGTGTTCCTGTCCAACACCAACCACGAGGAGAACCAGCCCTGCCATCTGCAGCTGAAAGACCCCGAGGTGCCCATCGCCATCAACCTGCGCCTGTACGATGCGCCCGAGCAGCGCTACTGCCCGGCCGGGGTCTATGAGATCGTGCGCGAGCCCGACGGCTCCAGCCCGCGCCTGCAGATCAACGCCCAGAACTGCGTGCACTGCAAGACCTGCGACATCAAGGACCCCACCCAGAACATCGTCTGGGTGGCGCCCCAGGGCGGCGAGGGGCCCATGTACGTGAATATGTAAGAACCAGGCTGGGGCGCTTGACCGCCCCAGCCTGGAGAAACGCTGCGCGTCCTTGCTACTTATGTCCGGAGCGGGGACTGCGCCACTGGCGGATGACGCTGCTGCTGGTCTTGGTGGCGAAGCGGCAGGGCCGGGAGCGCTTGCGCGCCACGGTTTGCAACACGGTGCGCTCGGACGGAGCGGCGATGATGCCGATGGCCGCGCGGGCGGCGGCGCCATAGATCGTAGTCTTCATTAAACCCCCACTTGTAGCGCGTCGAGCATGCCGTTCACCGCGCGGTCGAAAAGCGGCTCCTCGTGCACGATGTCAGCGAAGCCGTACCGGAATTGATGGGCCAGGGCATCCGGCGAGATGGACAAGGCCGTTCCCGCCGCTCCATGGCTCGTGAAAAGAAATATGCCGCGCTTTGGACTCACCCACGACAGGCGGCGGCGCACGGCGCTGCCATCCTCCTGCCGAAACTCCACCCAGTCGCCGCGCCGCAAGCCGTTGACGCGATCGACATAGATATCCCCGTTGCCGCCATCCTCCCGGCGGGCGCCAACCAGCATGACTTCCTCAATCTGGATGTCATTCTCAGTCACCCGCGTCACCAGCAGCTCGCCCTTGCTTTCCTCTTGCTCGGGCGCAGCTTCCGCCGGGGCGGCTGCCAGCGCCTTCTCCTGCCATACCGAGGGCGTCGGCGCGTTTTCCGTGCCGAGAGCCGCTTGCAGCCCTGCTTTGACGGCGGCTGAATGCAGGTCGACCAGGACATCCAGGAAGGGAGCGCGCTGCGCATGGGACAAGGCGATCACGTCCAGCCCTTCGTGCAGTCGGCCGAGCAAGTCTGGCAGCAGCGCCACCAGGCGGCGGCGTTCCTCGACGCCGTTCTTGGGCGCCACGCTCCAGATGAGGTCATCCATGGTGGCCAGCGCCCCACGCCAGCTTTCGTGCTCTTCCCCGTGACAGACGTAGAGCACTTTAAGCACGTGCTGCCACTGGTTCAGCAGAAACTCGCGCACGGCGTCCGGGACACCGGGTCCCAGCCGGCGCTGAACCTGCTCGCCCGCCACTACCCAGGCGATCTCCTCGTGCTCGCGTTGCTCCAGCATCTCGGCGGAGCGGCACACCAGGCTTTGCTCTTCGGCCTCCTGCTCATCCACAAAGCGCTCGAGCTCGTCGAGCAGGTCCACGAAAATCTGCGTGTCATTCTCGAAATCCTCCTGGATACGGCCGACGATATCGGCAATCTTTAGATAGAGAGGATCTTCCTGGTCCACCTCTCGACTCCAGCGCACGGTGGCGGCCGAAATGCCGTCGAGGAGCCGACGCGCCGGATGGGCCTTGCTGGAGAAGAAGGTATGGTCAAGCAACGCCACCTTTAGCACGGGTATCTGCAGGCGCCCCACCAGAGCCTTGATGGGATCGGGAATCTTGCTGTCGTCGAAGATGAAGTCGAACAGCATGGCGACAATATCAATGGTGATATTGTCGAGCGGGGCTCCCTGTACCATGCCCTGGGTCTTGAGCTGCCGCACGACATTGACGCTGCCGTCCACTGGCAGCGGCGCGGCAAATGCCGGCGCAGCACCTTCGGGCGCCGGCGGCAGCTCTCCCCTTTGCAGCTGGGTGAGGGAGTCCAGGAAAGCACCCAGCTGATTTTCGCTAGCCGGTAGCGCCGCACCAGGCACGACGCCGAGCGATGCGGCCGAGCCGCCGGACGCTGCCCCCGCCAGATACTGGGTCTGCACCAACTGCTGCAGCGTGGATAACAAATCCTGGGGCTGGCTGACCGTGCCCTTGTCGCCGCTGCCAGCCGCGGGCTGTCCGGGTACGCGCGGCGAGACGGTCTTATTGACCGGCCGCCGATAGCCGCGGCGCAAATCGGGCAGGATGTTCCAAGCGACGAACTGCTGGTTGAGCTCCCGGTAGACATTGATCAGAGCGGCCGAGACATGCCGTTCCAACTGCCTGAGCAATAGCAGCTTGAGCCTGACGTTGCCCTCCAGCTCCTCGCAGGCGGCTTCGAGCGCCTCGCATACGCTTTCCGGGCTGATCGGATTCTCCTCGTCGGACAGCTCCTCCTTGCCCAATAGCACGCCGACCCGCTGACCCAGGGCATACAGTTCCTCGTCGCAGGATTCCTTCAGGTGTCCGGCGATTTCCTTGACCGTGATGCGCTTGGTGAGATCGTCGTCTTCGACCAGCGACAGCTCCGTGGCCGACAGGCTCATGACCTGGACGGCATTGTCCATCTCGCCCCGGATCTTCTTGTTGAAGTGATCGACGAAGGCGCGCGAGAAGGCGGCCTCGACTTTCGACCAATTGGCGCGGGCCTTGCCGCGCGCCTCCAGATAGAGGTTCTGCAGCTCCCGGTCGTAGCTGGCTTCGGCTGCCTGGAACAGCTCTTCCTCCACCTGCGCCAACATCTCGTGGAGGGATTGAGACAGCCGGCGCATGGCGAAGTCGCGGCAGTCGGACAACAGCCGGCCGGACTCCGCAGGTGGCGTGGCACGCCGCATGCGATCGAATTCGTTCAGATTGACTACATTGCTCGAAGCAAGCGCAGCCATCTTTCGTCCTCCAAAACCACGGCGGCTCCCATGAGACGCCGCATCGACTGCCCACAGCGCCGCGAGCGGCACGCAATCGGGCGAGCTCTAGCAGGACGAGCGCAAAAACCGGAAAGGAAGCGGGATGAAGGCGGGAAACCTCTGGCGGCAACCACTCCGCCGCACAAGGCCTCCGGACTGAAGGCTCGAATGACTTCACACCTCTATCTGGCAACCCCGCCGCCATAGAACCGGCAAACGCCGAGTTCCTTAGACCGGTGATTTTGCGCCCCTACCTTTCGGTAGGTTTGCCCTTTTCAGATATTGGCCAACCGTAAGCCTGTAACGGCCTATCGGTCAGTTTATTGAGGCCTTTGAGCCAGGAGACCCCTTGTCAGCGTGATAATTATCACGCCTGACGAAAAAAAGCAATTAGTGCCGACGGGCGGCAATAAAGCATCCGCCGCCGGCACACATCTCTGGATCATCAGAACTGCTCTTCGGCGAGCTGCAGTGCCCCGGCCGCGCCATTGACCACCGTGTAGGCCAGTGACGGGGCCTGGGCGAGCACGTGATCGGCGTAGAAGCGCGCCGTGGTGATCTTGCTGCGGTAGAACGCCGCACCCCCCTCGCCGGCCGCCAGTTTCTTCTGTGCCACAAGGGCGGCCCGGGCCATCTGCCAGCCGCCGGCGACGGTGCCGAACAGCTTGAGGAAGGGCACGGCGCCCACATGCACCGACTTGATATCGGCGGAGAAATTCTTGACCACGTAGTCAACCGCCTCCTCCAGCGCCTGGATGCCTTGGGACAGGCTCCTGTGGATGGCCGCAAAGTCCGGACCCTCCTGCTGGGCCAATTGTGCGCCCACCTGGCGCATGAGGCCGATCACGCCCTTGACGGTGGCCCCGCCCTCCCGGGCGATCTTGCGGCCGATCAGGTCATTGGCCTGGATGCCCGTGGTGCCCTCGTAGATGGTGGTGATGCGGGCGTCGCGCAGATGCTGGGCGGCGCCGGTTTCCTCGATGAAGCCCATGCCGCCGTGGATCTGGATGCCCAGGGAAGCGACGTCGATGCCCGTCTCCGTGCTCCAACCCTTGACCACCGGGATCATGAGGTCCACAAAGGCCTGGTTGCGCTTGCGCTCGTCGGCATCCGGGTGGCGGAAGGCGGCGTCGTGGGCGGCGGCCACCACATAGGCCAGCGCCCGGGTCGCCTCCGCCTGGGATTTCATGAGCATCAGCATGCGCCGGATGTCCGGGTGGCGGATGATGGGCACCGGACCGGAGCCGTCGCCCAGGTCGCGCCCCTGCAGCCGCTCCTTGGCATAGGCCACGGCCTGCTGATAGGCGCGCTCGGCAATGGCCACGCCCTCCAGGCCCACGGCGAAGCGGGCGGCGTTCATCATGATGAACATGTACTTCAGGCCCTCGTTCTCCTTGCCCACCAGGTAGCCGATGGCGCCGCCGTGATCACCATAGGCCAGCACCGCAGTCGGGCTGGCATGGATGCCCAGCTTGTGCTCGATGGACACGCAGCGCACATCGTTGCGCGCACCCGGGCTGCCGTCTTCATTCACCAGAAACTTGGGCACGACGAACAGGGAAATGCCCTTCACCCCTTCCGGCGCGTCCGGCGTGCGTGCCAGCACCAGGTGGATGATGTTGTCGGTCATGTCGTGCTCGCCGTAGGTGATGAAGATCTTCTGGCCGAAGATCTTGTAAGTGCCATCGCCCTGGGGCACGGCACGGGTGCGTACCAGCGCCAGGTCGGAGCCTGCTTGGGGCTCCGTAAGATTCATGGTGCCGGTCCAGGTGCCCTGGATCATCTTCGGCAAGTACTTGCGCTTCTGTTCCTCGGTGCCGGTGAGCATGAGGGCTTCGATGGCGCCCGTGGTCAGCAGCGGGCACAGGGAGAAGGCCATGTTGGAAGCCTTCCACATCTCGTTCACCGCCGCCACCACCAGCTTGGGCATGCCCTGGCCGCCGTACTCGGGCTCGGCGCCGATGGCGTTCCAGCCGTTGTCCACGAATCGCTTGTAGGCTTCCTTGAAGCCCGGCGGCATAATGACTTCGCCGTCTTTCCACACGGCGCCTTGCTGGTCGCCGCTGGCGTTGAGGGGTGCCAGCACTTCGCTGGCGAACTTGCCCGCCTCCTCCAGGATTGCGTCCACCACGTCGGGGGTGGCCTCCTCGTAGCCCGGCAGTCTGGCGACCTGCTCCAGGCCCGCCAGTTCACGCAGGACAAACTGCATGTCGCGAATGGGTGCGGTGTAGCTCATTGCGGACTCTCCCAATGATTGAAAACTTACTTGTGGAACAGATAACGCGCGTCGTCGAAGCTGCCGACCCAGCGCGGCAAATAAATCACCATGATCGCCACCAGCCCGCCCGTCAGCCAGGCCTCGGCGAAGCC
Source organism: Pseudomonadota bacterium (assembly GCA_049320945.1). GTDB lineage: Bacteria > Pseudomonadota > Gammaproteobacteria > Burkholderiales > Rhodocyclaceae > DYIB01. The sequence continues at coordinate 4,987 of JBMOQT010000115.1, read as the reverse complement.
CAGCAACAGGAAGTACGGGAGATACTGGCTCGACAGGAAATCGAAGGCATACACCCCGGCGCCGGTCAGCAGCAGCGTGGCGAGCACGCCGACGGCGATGACGCCCAGGGCGGCGCCGAAAAAGGCATTGGCGAAGACGTAAACGAAATAGTTGTGGGGCAGAAAGCGCTCCGCCAGCCTCAACAACCCCGCCGCCAGCAGCGCCGGGAAGGCGGCCGTCACCAGCAGGTTCAAGCCGTAGGCCTGCCAGCCGCCGTCGCCGTTCAAAGTCACAGCGGCCAGCACCAGGGCCAGCCCCAGAAAGCCCAGCCTCAGGCCGAACATCAGCACGAAGGCACTCGCCCCCAGGAGATGCAGGTTGAGACCGGGATAGACACCGGCCTTCATGCTCCACAGCAACGCCAGGGCGACCACCGTGCCCAGCCACACGTTCAGTCGCACGCCGTCACCCAGCCGGCGCCAGGGTGCCGTAGCGGCCGCCGCGAGGACGGCGGCCGCCAGCAGCCATCCGAACCACTGCCACGCATCCGGGAAAAGGTGATCCGGGAAGTTCATGGCGGCGGCCGCCGCACGCTCAGAGCTCTGCGGTCAGCTCCGGCACCAGGGTGAACAGATCGCCCACCAGGCCATAGTCGGCCACCTGGAAGATGGGCGCATCCGGGTCCTTGTTGATGGCCACGATCACCTTGGAGTCCTTCATGCCGGCCAAGTGCTGGATGGCCCCGGAGATGCCGACGGCGATATACAGCTCGGGGGCGACGATCTTGCCGGTCTGGCCCACCTGGTAGTCGTTGGGCACGAAGCCGGCATCGACCGCCGCGCGCGAGGCGCCCAGCGCCGCCCCCAGCTTGTCGGCCAGGGGCTCGAGCAGCCGGTGGTAATTCTCGGCCGAGCCCACGCCGCGCCCGCCCGAGACGATGATGCGCGCGGCAGTGAGTTCGGGCCGGGCGCTCTTGGTGAGCTCGCGCCCGAGCAGCTTGGACAGCCCCAGGTCGGGGCCGGCGGCAATGCTCTCCACCGGGGCGCTGGCGCCGCCCTGGGGCGCGGCATCGAAATTGGTGGTGCGCACGGTGATGACCTTGACGGCATCGGCACTCTTGACGGTGGCCAGCGCATTGCCAGCGTAGATGGGGCGCACGAAGGTGTCGGCACTCTCCACCCCGGTGATGTCGGAAATCTGGGCCACGTCGAGAAGAGCAGCCACGCGCGGGGCGAGGTTCTTGCCGAAGGTGGTGGCCGGGGCGAGGATGTGGCTGTAGCCGGGGGCCTGGGCAGCCACCAGGGCGGCCAGGTTCTCGGCGAGCTGCTCGCCGTAGTGGGGGGCATCGGCCAGCTTCACCCGGGTGACGCCTTCGATCCGGGCGGCCTCGGCGGCCACCGCGGCGCATCCGGCGCCGGCCACCAGGACGTGGATGTCATCGCCCAGCTTGCGCGCCGCGCCGACAGTATGCAGGGTGGCGGCCTTGAGGGCGGCGTTGTCGTGTTCAGCAATTACCAGGATAGCCATTACAGCACCTTCGCTTCGTTCTTGAGTTTCATCACCAGTTCGGCCACGCTGGCCACTTTGACGCCCGCGCTACGCTTGGGCGGCTCGGCCACCTTGAGGGTGGCCAGTCGCGGGGCGACGTCCACCTCGAGCGCGGCCGGGGTGACAGTGTCCAGGGGCTTCTTCTTGGCCTTCATGATGTTGGGCAGCGTGGCGTAGCGCGGCTCGTTCAGGCGCAGGTCGGTGGTGATGACCGCCGGCAGCTTGAGCTCCAGGGTCTCCAGCCCGCCGTCGATCTCGCGCGTGACGGTGGCGCGGCCATCAGCCACCACCACCTTGGAGGCAAAGGTGGCCTGGGGCCAGCCCATGAGGGCGGCGAACATCTGCCCGGTCTGGTTGGCATCATCGTCGATCGCCTGCTTGCCGAAGATGACCAGCTGGGGCTGTTCTTTCTGGGCCAGGGCGCGCAACAGCTTGGCCACGGCCAGGGGCTGCAGCTCGGCGTCGGTCTCCACCAGGACGGCGCGGTCGGCACCGATAGCCAGGGCCGTGCGCAGGGTTTCCTGGCAGGCGCCCACGCCGCAGGAGACGGCCACCACTTCGGTCGCCACCCCCGCTTCCTTCAGCCGCACCGCCTCTTCCACGGCGATCTCGTCGAAGGGGTTCATGCTCATCTTGACGTTGGCCAGATCCACCCCCGACCCGTCGGCCTTCACGCGCACCTTGACGTTGTAGTCCACGACGCGCTTGACTGGTACCAAGATTTTCAAATCCGTACTCCTCTAAGCATTTGCAAAACGAAGTCAACGGCCGCCCGGCGGCCTGCCATCCCTCTCATCAGATTATGTCATCCCCAGATAAGGTTTGACACATCCGCAGGAGCCTAGCAGAATCTCGCCATCCATACGCAGCCGTATGGAACGGGCGTAATCCTAACCCAAGCCATAAGCGATTTCAATACCGTACCGTATGGAAGCGAAGACCCGTGTCACCCTTGACCGCAGCAGCTGGGTGCGGGCTGCGATAGAGGTTCTGGCAGACCAGGGCGTGGACGGCCTGCGGGTCGAAGTGCTGGCGAAGCAATGCGGCGTTACCAAGGGAAGCTTCTACTGGCACTTCAAGGACCGGCGCGACCTGCTGGACGCGGTGCTGCAGACCTGGAAGGACGGCCGCATCAGGGACATTGTCAAGCAGACGCGCGCCGAGCCGGGCAAGGAACTGCCCCAGGTTTATCATGTGATCGAAGTCTATAGCGCCAACCGCAACCGCAAGGGCATCCTCATCGAACTGGCGGTGCGGGACTGGGCGCGGCGCGACCCGGCGGCGCACCGCGCGGTGGAGGAAGTGGATCGCAAGCGCGTCGAGTGCGGCAAGGAGCTGTTTTTGCGTCTGGGGCTGCCCGACGACGAGGCGGCCGCCCGCAGCCTGCTGCTTTACGCTTACGTCTTCGGCCAGAGCCTGATGGTGTATGACCGCTACGACGAGAACGTGGCCCGTCTCAAGCAACTGATAGCGGACCGCATTGCCCGCTGAGTCGGGCTCCCTAGGACCGCCCGCCCACCATGCGGCGGTACAGGGCTCCCAGTTCGCCGACGATACCGCGACGGAACAGCAGCACGCAGACGACAAAGATGGCGCCCATGATCACCGTCACCAGGGAGCCCACCTTGTCAGCCAGCTCGTTCTGCAGAACGACAATGGTGGCGGCGCCCACCACGGGCCCGAACACCGTCCCCATGCCGCCCAGCAACGTCATCAGCACCACCTCGCCCGAGGTATGCCAGTGGGCGTCCGTGAGGGTGGCGAAACGGAACACGAGGGTCTTGGTGGCGCCGGCCAGGCCGGCCAGTGCGGCCGACAGTACGAAGGCCAGCAGCTTGTACCGATTGACGTCGTAGCCCAGGGAAATGGCGCGCGCCTCGTTCTCCCGGATGGCCTTGAGGATCTGGCCGAAAGGCGAATGGATGGTGCGGTAGATCAGCCAGAAGCCGAACACGAATACTGCCAGGACGAAGTAATACAGGTTGAAATCGTCGGTGAGGTCGATCACCCCCAGCAGTTTGCCGCGCGGCACGCCCTGCAGGCCGTCCTCCCCGCCGGTAAAGGGCGCCTGGAGGAAGAAGAAATACATCATCTGGGCCAGCGCCAGGGTGATCATGGAGAAATAGATGCCCAAGCGACGAATGGCCAGGCCGCCGAACACGAAACCCACCGCTGCAGCCGCCGCAGTCGCCAGGACCAGTCCCAGTTCGGGCGGCAACCCCCACACCTTGATGCCGTGCCCCGCCACATAGCCTGCGGTGCCGAGAAAGGCCGCATGGCCGAAGGACAGCAGTCCGGTATAACCGATCAGCAGGTTGAAGGCGCAGGCGAACAAGGCGAAACACAGCACCTTCATCAGCAGCACGGGATAGACGGCCAGGGGCGCAACGAGCGCCAGCAATAGCAGCAGACCATAGCCCAACAGTTTCTTATTGGCGAACATGGATCACTTCTCCCTGCCGAACAGGCCTGCGGGCCGCACCAGCAGCACGATCGCCATGATGATGAACACTACAGTCGCCGACGCTTCCGGATAGAACACTTTCGTCAACCCTTCTATGACCCCCAGCGCCAGACCGGTGATGATGGAACCGAGGATGGATCCCATGCCGCCGATAACGACCACGGCGAACACGATGATGATGATGTGCGAGCCCATCAGGGGGCTCACCTGGATGGCCGGCGCCGCCAGCACGCCGGCGAAGCCGGCCAGGGCCACGCCGAAGCCGTAGGTGAGCATCACCATCATGGGCACGTTGATGCCGAACGCCTGGGTGAGCTTGGGGTTCTCCGTGGCGGCACGCAGATAGGAACCCAGCTTGGTCTTCTCAATCATGAACCAGGTAAAGAAACACACCGCCAGCGAGGCGGCGATCACCCAGGCGCGGTACTTGGGCAGGAACATGAAGCCCAGGTTGAAAGCGCCCGACAGTTCTTCCGGGATCGAATAGGGCAGCCCGGAGACGCCGTAGCGGTCGCGGAATATGCCTTCGATAATCAGCGCCAGGCCGAAGGTGAGCAGCAGGCCGTAGAGATGATCCAGTTTGTACAGCCACTGCAGCATGGTGCGCTCGATGATCACGCCCACCAGGCCCACCACCAGCGGCGCCAGCAGCAGCGACCACCAGTAGCTGATGCCAAAGTAATTCAGGCCCATCCAGGCGAAAAAGGCACCCATCATGTAGAGGGCGCCATGGGCGAAATTGATGATGTTGAGCATGCCGAAAATGACAGCCAGCCCCAGGCTCAGGATCGCGTAGAACGAGCCGTTGACCAGCCCCAGCATGAGCTGTCCCATCAAGGCCTGAATAGGCACCCCGAAAATCTCGGTCATTTTGATTCGCGAAAGAATTGGTCGACCCCGAGGCAAGGGACCGGGCAGCCCCTCCCCTTGCCTCGGACACACCCCGGGCACGCCCAGGGGCGTGCCCGGAACATCACCTTATTGCTTCTTGATCA
>JBMOQT010000114.1:0-10331 GCA_049320945.1 Pseudomonadota bacterium | reverse complement strand
TGGACGCGGGCGTGAACCACGATTTCGGCGCACGCCCGGGGCTGATGCACGCCAAGATAGGCTACGGCACCGCCAACTACCTGGAAGGGCCGGCCATGAGCGAGGCCCAGTGCCGGGAGGCGATCGTCTGCGGCGCGCGCATCGCCGCCGACCTGCACGCGGCGGGCTGCGACGTGGTGGGCTTCGGCGAGATGGGCATCGGCAACACCGCTTCGGCCTCCCTGCTGACCCACTTCCTGACGGGCGCGCCCCTGGCCCAATGCATCGGCCGCGGCACCGGCCTGGACGACGCCGGCCTGGCGCGCAAGCAGGCCCTGCTGGAGCAGGCGGCGGCGCGCTACCAGGGCGACGGCACGCCCCTGTCCGTGCTGGCCCAGTTCGGCGGCTTCGAGATCGCCATGCTGTGCGGCGCCATGCTGGGCGCAGCCGAGCGCGGCATGGTGCTGCTGATCGACGGCTTCATCGTCACCTCCGCCCTGCTGGTGGCGGCGGCCCTGCAACCTGCCATCGTCCAGTACTGCGTGTTCTCCCACCGCTCCCAGGAGCGCGGCCACCGGCTGCAGTTCGAGCACCTGGGCGTGGAGCCCCTGCTGGACCTGGAGCTGCGCCTGGGCGAAGGCACGGGGGCGGCGCTCGCCTATCCCATCGTCAAGGCGGCGGTGGCCATGCTCAACGAGATGGCCAGCTTCCAGTCGGCGGGCGTGAGCGAAAAGATCGAGTCCTAGATGCTCACCGTCCGCCGCGAGCTGGAGTACTTCTTCGGGGCGCTGCGCTTCTTCACGCGCCTGCCGGTGCCCGAGTGGGTGGGCCATTCGGCGGACATGCTCAACCACGCGGCGCGCTACTTCCCCCTGGTGGGCGTCATCGTCGGCGCTTTCGGCGCGGCCGTTTTCATCCTGGCCTCCTGGGTGCTGCCGACGACCCTGGCCCTGCTCGCCAGCATGGCCGCCACCCTGCTGGTAACCGGCGCCTTCCACGAAGACGGCTTCGCCGACGCGGTGGACGGCTTCGGCGGCGGCTGGACCCGGGAGCAGGTGCTGGCAATCATGAAGGATTCGCGCATCGGCAGCTATGGCGCCATCGGCCTGGTGCTGATGCTGGCAGGCAAGTATGCTGCCCTGCTGGAGACGCCGCCCCAGTGGATACCCTTCGCCCTGATCGCCGCCCACGCCGCCTCGCGCTTCTTCGCCACCACCCTCATCTACACCCTCGACTATGTGCGCGACGACCAAACTGCGCGCGCCAAGCCGCTGGCCCGGCGCTTAAGCCGCGGTGAGCTGGCGGCAGCAGCCCTGTTCGGCCTGCTGCCCCTGGTGCTGCTGCCCATCGCCTTCGTCGCTCTGGCGCTGCTGCTCGCCGCCGCCGTCACGCTGGTCGCGGCGCGTTATTTCGTCGCGCGCATCGGCGGCTACACCGGCGACTGCCTGGGCGCGGCCCAGCAGCTGGCCGAGGTGGCCATCTACTTCGCCGTTGCCGCCGCCGCATGGAACTTTACCTAGTGCGCCACACCGCGCCGGTGGCGGCGGCGGGACTGTGCTACGGCCAGAGCGAAGTGGACGTGGACCCGGCGGAGACGCTGGCCGCAGCCGCTCGCCTGCGCACCCTCCTGCCCGTCGCCGCGCCGCTGTTCAGCAGCCCCCTGCGGCGCTGTCGGGTGCTGGCCGAAGCCCTGGCCGGCGCCCCCCGCTTCGACGAGCGCCTGCGCGAGATGCATTTCGGCCAATGGGAGATGCAGCCCTGGAGCGCCATCCCGCGCCCGCAACTGGACGCCTGGCGGTTGGACCTGCTGGGCTTCGCGCCACCGGGCGGTGAGTCGGCCGCGGCGCTCTATCGGCGCGCCGGCGCCTTCCTGCAGGAACTGCCGGGGGCGGCAGAGACGGCGGTGATCGTCGCCCATGCCGGCGTGCTGCGCGCCCTGGCGGGGCATCTGCTTGCCCTGCCGCCGGCGGAGTGGACCGCTCTGCATTTCGAGTTCGGCTCGGCCAGCCTGATCAGGGGGAGCAGTCCCGGCGCCGCCGCCCTGGTCTGGCACAACCGGCGCTGACGGCCCCGCGGCTTGCGCCAGGGAAAAAAACTGTTATCGTGCGCGCCATGCTCGCCGACGCCGTCCCCCTCGAGCGCCTGCGCCGGGCGCTAGTCATCAAGCTGCGCCACCACGGCGACGTGCTGCTCGCCTCGCCCGTATTCACCGTGCTCAAGAACCGCGTGCCGGAGATGGAGATCGACGCCCTGGTGTATGCGGACACGGCGCCCATGCTGGAGCTGCATCCGGCCATCGCCAACGTGCATCGCGTGGACCGGGACTGGAAGAGGCAGGGGCCAGTCGCCCAGTTGCGCGCCGAGTACCGGCTGCTGGCCGCGCTGCGGGCGCGCCGCTACGATCTCGTCATACACCTGACCGGGCACCCGCGCGGCGCCTGGCTGGCGCGGGCGACCGGTGCCCGCTACAGCGTGGCGCCGAAGCTGGCGGGCAAGCCCAAGTGGTGGCGCAAGAGTTTCACCCACCTCTACGGCCAGCCGGCCAACGCGCGCCGCCACACCGTGGAACGCAATCTGGATGCCCTGCGCCGCATCGGCATCCAGCCGGGGGAGGACGAGCGGCGCCTGGTGCTGGTGGCGGGCGAGGCAGCGGAGGAGAAGGTGACGGCGCTGCTGGGCGAACACGGCCTGGGCGTCAGATCCTTCATCCACTTCCACCCGGCCTCGCGCTGGCTGTTCAAGTGCTGGCCGGTGGACCAGAACGCCGAACTGCTGGCCCGGCTCTACGGCGCCGGCCAGCGCGTGGTGCTCACCGCCGCGCCGGACCCGCGCGAGCACGCCATGATCGAGGCCATCGTCGCCGCCGCCGGCGTGCCGGCGGTGAATCTCGCCGGGCAGCTGACCCTGAAGGAGCTGGCGGCCCTGGCAGGACAGGCCAGGCTGTTCATCGGTGTGGATTCCGCCCCCATGCACATCGCCGCCGCCATGGGTACGCCCTGCGTCGCCCTGTTCGGCCCCTCGGGCGAGCTGGAATGGCATCCCTGGGGCGTGCCCCACCGCATCGTGGCAAGCCGCGCCCACCCCTGCCGACCCTGCGGCATCGACGGCTGCGGCGGCGGCAAGATCAGTGAATGCCTGACCACCCTGCCGCTGGCGCAAGTGCTGGAGGCGGTCGAGGCGCTGGCCGGCGTGCGATGAAGCTCGCCCTGGTCCGCCAGCGCTACAACCCCTACGGCGGCGCCGAGCGCTTCGTCGAGCGGGCGCTCGCAGCCCTGGCGACCCAGGGCGTCGCCGTGACCCTGGTGACGCGTCAATGGCGCGGCGAGCCAGGCCAGGCGGTGCGCCTGTGCAATCCCTTCTATGTGGGACGGTTGTGGCGCGACCGGAGCTTCGCCGCCTGCGTGCAGCGCCTGATCGCCGCCGGCGAGTTCGACCTGGTGCAGAGCCACGAGCGCATCCCCGGCTGTCACATCTACCGGGCCGGCGACGGCGTGCACGCCACCTGGCTGGAGCTGCGCGGCCGCGTGCAATCCCTGCCGGCGCGCCTGCTCACGGCCGCACACCCGTGGCACCGCTACACCCTGGCGGCGGAGGCGCGCATGTTCCGGCATCCCGCCCTCAAGGCGGTGATCTGCAATTCGCGCATGGTGCGCGACGACATCGCCGGCCGCTTCGGGGTCGCGCCCGACAAGCTGCGGGTGATCTACAACGGGGTGGACCTGGAAGCCTTCCACCCGCGCCTGCGCCAGCTCCACCGGGCCGACCTGCGCCGGCAGCTGGGCGTGGCGGCGGACGCGCCCTTGTTCCTGTACGTCGGCTCGGGCTACGAGCGCAAGGGCGTGGCGCCGCTGCTGCGCGCTGTTGCCGCCATGAAGACGGTCGGCGCCCGGCTGCTGGTGGTGGGCCGGGACAAGCGCCAACCGGCCATGGCGCGGCTGGCCGCAAGCCTGGGGCTGGGCGGGCGCGTGCGCTTCCTGGGCGGGCAGGCGGACGTCAAGCCCTTCTACGGCGCCGCCGACGCCTTCGTGCTGCCGACCCTGTACGATCCTTTCCCCAACGCGGTCCTGGAGGCGCTCGCCTGCGGCCTGCCGGTGCTGACCAGCACCACCTGCGGCGCCGCGGAGCTGATCCGCCCGGGGGAGAACGGCTTCGTGTGCGACGCCCTGGCCGAGGCCGAGCTTGCCCGCCACCTGGACCATCTGGCGCAGCCGGGCGCCGCCGCAGCCATGGGGCGCGCGGCGCGGAAAGCCGTGGCCCACCTGTCCATCGACGCTACCGCCGCCAGCCTCACCGAGCTCTATCGCTCCCTGTTGCCGGAAACTGCCCCGGTCGCGAGTTAAGCATCGGTTATAATTAGTGGTTTTCGTTTTCCGGGATCGTCCCTGCGACCCCACCCGATGGCCTCCGCTGCTGCCTCCCCTCCTTCCAGCAAAGAGCTGTATTTCCGGCTGCTGGGCTATGTGCGCCCCTATTGGCGCTACCTGGCGTTCGCCGTGCTGGCCATGGCCGGCACCGCCGCCACCGAGCCGCTGTTTCCCGCCCTGATGAAGCCCTTGCTGGACACGGGTTTCAGTTCCGGGGCAAGCGACAATCTGATCCTCATCCCCCTGGCCATCGTCGGCATCTTCGTCGTGCGGGGCATCCTGGGCTATCTCGCCTCCTACGGCATGGCCTGGGTGGCCAACCGGGTGATCACCGACCTGCGCGCGCAGATGTACCAGCGCCTGATCCGGCTGCCCGCCGGCTACTTCCACCGCCACCCCTCCAGCGTGCCGATGACCAGGATCTCCTACGACGTCACCGGCGTGGCATCGGCGGCGACCTCGGTGATCACCGTGCTCATCCGCGACAGCCTGACGGTGATCGGCCTGCTGGGCTGGCTGCTGTACCTCAACTGGAAGCTCACCCTGGTGAGCATCGTGCTGGTGCCCATCATCGGCGTGGTCATCCGCGGCTTCAGCTCGCGCCTGCGCGCCATGAGCCGCGCCACCCAGAAGGGCACGGCGGCCATGACCCAGGTGCTGCAGGAAGGCATCGCCTGCAACCGGGTGATCAAGGTGTTCGGCGGCGAGCAGCAGGAAATCCAGCGCTTCCACAAGGTCAACAACGACCTGCGTGGCTACGGCATGCGCCAGGCGATCGCCGCCGCGGCGACGGTGCCCATCGTACAGTTCTTCGCCTCGGTCGCCGTCGCCGTGGTGGTGTACTTCGCCCTGCTGCAGTCGGCCAGCAACGAGACCACGGTGGGCAGCTTCGTCTCGTTCATCACCGCCATGCTGATGCTGCTGGCGCCCATGAAGCACCTGGCCGACGTGAACGCCCCGCTGCAGCGGGGCCTGGCGGCGGCCGAAAGCGTGTTCTCCCTGCTGGACGAGCAGCCGGAGACGGACGAAGGCAAGGTGGTCCTGTCCCGGGCCGAGGGCAGGATACGCTTCGACAACGTCAGCTTCCGCTATCCGGGCGCCGAGCGCGACGCCCTGAGCCGGATCGCTCTCGCCATCGAGCCGGGGGAGACCGTGGCCCTGGTCGGTCCGTCGGGCGGCGGCAAGACGACTCTGGTGAGCCTGCTGCCGCGGTTCCACACGCCCACTTCGGGGCGCATCCTGCTGGACGGCCACGACCTGCGCGAGCTGACCCTCGACAGCCTGCGCGCCCAGCTCGCCCTGGTGGGCCAGGAGGTGCTGCTGTTCAACGACACGGTGGCCGCCAACATCGCCTACGGCGCCATGCGCCACGCCAGCCCCGCCCAGGTGGAAGCGGCAGCCAAGGCCGCGCACGCTCTCGACTTCATCCGCGCCCTGCCCCAGGGCTTCGACACCCTCATCGGCGAGAACGGCGCGCGCCTGTCGGGCGGCCAGCGCCAGCGCATCGCCATCGCCCGGGCCATCCTGAAAAACGCGCCGGTGCTGATCCTGGATGAAGCGACCTCGGCCCTGGACAACGAATCGGAGCGCCAGGTCCAGGCGGCCCTGGAAGAGCTGATGCACGGGCGCACCACCATCGTCATCGCCCACCGCCTGTCCACGGTGGAGAAGGCCGACCGCATCGTCGTGCTGCAGCACGGCAGCGTAGCCGAGATCGGCAGCCACCGCGAGCTGCTGGCGCGCGACGGCGTCTATGCCCAACTGTACCGACTTCAGTTTGCCGAGGAGCGCAATGGTGTCGCAGCAGCAGGCTAGGCTACGCATCGTGCACACGGAAGCGTCCTGCGGCTGGGGCGGGCAGGAAATCCGCATCCTGACGGAAGCCCAGGGCATGATCGCCCGCGGCCACGTGGTCACCCTGCTGTGCCCGCCCGAGGCGCGCATCTACGCCGAGGCGCAGAAGCGTAACCTGCCGGTCCACGCCCTGCCCATCGGCCGCAAGAACCTGCGCGGCATACTCGCCCTGCGCAAGTGGCTGCAGACGCATCCGGCGGACGTCATCAACACCCACAGCTCGACCGACGCCTGGCTGGCGGCGCTCGCCTGCAGGCTGCTGGACAAGCCGCCGGCCATCGTGCGCACGCGCCACATCTCTGCACCGGTGCCTGACAATTTCTCGACCCGCTGGCTGTACACGAAAGCCACGCACCACATCGTCACCACCGGGGAAAGGCTGCGCGAGCAGCTGGTGCGGGACAACCGCTACCCGGCCGGCCGCATCACTTCGGTGCCCACGGGCATCGACACCGAACGCTTCAAGCCAGGGGACAAGAGCGAGGCGCGCCGGCGCCTCGGTCTCGACCCGTCCGCGCACTACATCGGCATCGTCGCCACCTTGCGCAGCTGGAAAGGACACCTGCACCTGCTCGATGCCTTTGCCCGGCTCGACGCGCCCAAGTGGCGCCTGCTCATCGTCGGCGATGGTCCCATGCGCGGCGTGCTGGAAAAACGCATCGCAGAGCTGGGGCTCGAACAACGGGTGCGCATGGCAGGCCAGCAGGACAACCCGGAATTGTGGCTGCAGGCCCTGGACATCTTCTGCCTGCCGTCCTATGCCAACGAGGGGGTGCCCCAGGCCATAATGCAGGCCATGTTGTCGGGACTGCCCGTGGTCACGACCGGCGTGGGCAGCATCACTGAAGCAATCAGCGACTCCCGCACCGGCTTGATCGTGACGCCCCAGAGGCCCGACGAGCTGGCCGCTGCCCTGAGGCGCCTGATGGCCGACCCCGATCTGGCGGCCCGCCTGGGGGCCTCGGCACGCGAAGAGGCGCTGCGCAGATTCGGACTTGAAAGCATGCTGGAGCGCATGGAACAGGTGTTCCGCGAAACGGCGGCATGAGACACGGATTGAAGAAGCACTGGCAGCGGCTCAAGCGCAGCCTGGGGCGGCGTTATCGTGAATGGCGCCTGCCGCGCGGCTACATCAGGCTCGGCACCCGTTACGGCGGCTGGTGGATAGACAGGCGGATCGTGGGCGGCGCGCCCCTGCTGGTCGACTGCGGCCTGGGGGTCGACATCAGCTTCCCCGTCGCCTTTCTGCAGCGCTTCGGCGGCCGGGTCATCGGCATCGATCCGAATCCCCACGCGGTGCGCTATTGCGAACAGCACAAGCCCCAGGGCATGGAAGTGCGGCCCAGGGCGTTCTGGACGCAAGCGGGCGAGAAGGCCGTGTTTCACATGCCGCGGCCGCTGGAGCAGCTGCCCAAGGGGGCGGACGGCGTCTCGGGCAGCCTGTTGCGCAGCCACAACTACACGGGCGAAGAAACGGTCGAAGTGCTCACCACTTCGCTCGGGGAAGTGCTGGCATCGGCGGGTCGCGAGGAGTGCGACATCCTCAAGCTCGACATCGAGGGCGCCGAGTACGAAGTGCTCGCCGGCCTGTGCCGAAGCGGGGAGATACGCAAAGCGCGGCAACTGCTGATCGAATTCCATCATCACTGCACCCACCATCCGCTCGAGGATACCCTACGGACCGTTGCCCTCTTGCAAGGCAGCGGTTTCGAGCTGATCCACACCGAGAATCGCAACTACACTTTCCGCAGGTCCGATCTTGGCTGAGGGCGACGTTCGCGAAATCCTGGTCATAAACGTTTCCCGCATCGGCGACACCCTGCTGGTGACGCCGGCCATCCGCGCCATCGCCGCGGCGTATCCACGTGCCCGCCTCACCTTCCTCGGCCATCCCAAGCGCATGGAAATCATGGAGAACCTGCCGTTCATCGCCCGGGTGGGATCCATCACCAAGCGGCGGGCCTTCTGGAGCGGCAGGCTTGCCTCCGGAACACGTTACGACCTCGCCTTCGCGTATGGCAACGACCTGGCGCTGATTGAATATGCACTGCGCGTGGCGAAAAAGGTGGTGGCGCTGCGCCAGGGGGTGGCCGCGATCGATAGCCGTTTGTATAAGGCAGTGGAGCCTCCCGGCTTCCAGAGCGCCCATTCGGTGGTGCTGCAGATGGCCTTGCCCGCCGCCCTGGGCATTCCCGCCGCCGGCCACCGGCTGGCGTATCGCGTCACGGACCGGGAGGCGGCATGGGCCAAGGCCACGCTGATGCGCGATCTGCCGCGCGGTGCCGACCCCCTCATCGGGCTGCAGGTGGCGAGCTTCCCCACCAAGGGATATCGCGACTGGCCCATCGAACACTTCGTTGCCCTGTGCCGACGCGTGCTTCGCAAACATGGCAGTGGCCATTTCTTGATCTTCGGCGGCAATTTGGAACGGGAACGGACCCAGGAGCTGCACCGCCAGTTTCCAGGCAACTCGACGGTCTATGCCGGCAAGCTGAGCCTGCGGCAGACCGCCGCCCTGATGAGCCGGCTGGATTTATACATCGGGGTGGACACCGGACCTACCCATATCATGGGCACCTTCGACATCCCCCTGGTCGCCCTCTACCACTGCTACTCGCCCAGCCATCTAATCGCGCCCCTTGAGCATCCCTGCCTGTACGCGGTGGATCATCCCGACCTGGGCAAGGGCGCATGCGGGCCGGAGACCCCCATGGGGAAAATCTCCGTGGATACGGTGTGGGAACGCGTACAAGCCGCGCTGGGCGCAAAGCAGCACCAGGCGGCAATGGCCCGATGAAGATCGCTTTCGTGACCACCAATCTGCGGGGGGGCGGCGCGGAAAAGGCGCTGCTGAAGCTGGCCCACTTCCTCGTCGCGGCGGGCCACGATGTCCACCTGGTGCTGCTGGAGCACATAGTGGACCATCCGCCCGATGGCGCCTTCCGGCTGCACGCCCTCACGCCCGCCGGCATGGCGGCGTCCAAGGGTCTCCTGGGCAAGTACTGGGCAAGCGTCAAGCTGCGTCAGCTGTTCGCCCGGCTCAACGGGGAAGGTCCCTTTGACCTGGTGGTGTCGTCTCTGCCTTTCGCGGACGAGGTTACGGCGCTGGCGCGGCTGCCGCGTCACTGGTGCCGCATCGCCAATACGCTGTCCGCCGAGGTGGCCGCCCTGGCGCGCACCAACCGCCGCAAGGCGGCACGGCGCATGAGCCGCTATCGCCGCCTGTATGGGCAGCGCAATCTGATCGCCGTTTCCGAGGGCGTGGCCCAGGATCTGCGTCAAGGGATGGGTCTGTCCGAGGCCAACATCACCACCATTTACAATCCCTTCGACCCGGATGCGATCCGCCGCCTGGCCCAGGCGCAGGACGAAGACATACCCGATCACCCCTATGTGGTCCATGTCGGCCGGTTCGCGCGACAGAAGCGCCACGACCTGCTGTTCGATGCCTGGCGCCGGGCGGGGCTTCCCCACAAGCTCGTGTTGCTCACTGCTCCGGCGCCTGAGCTGGACTGGCTGATATCCGAGTATGGGCTGGAGGATGCCGTCGTCGTGGCCGGTTTCCGCCCCAACCCCTACCCGTGGATGCGCCGGGCCGAGTTGTTGGTGTTGTGCTCCGATCACGAGGGCATGCCCAACGTCCTGGTGGAGGCCCTCATTTGTGGCACCCGGGTGGTCAGCACCGACTGCCCGTCGGGCCCGCGCGAAGTGATGCGGGGCGGGCTGGTGCGCTTTCTCGTCCCCTGTGGTGACGCCACGGCCCTGGCCAAAGCCATGCGGGCGGCGCTTGCCGCGCCGGCGCCTTCGGCAGAGGAAGTGATAGAGCCGTTCTTGCCGGGTCCGGTGCTGAGGCAATACGAAGCCTTGCCGCGCCTCTGGAGGGCCCGCTAGCATGTGCGGCATCCTCGCCCTGATCGGAACACCCTGGTGCGACGACGCGCCCGCGGCGCTTGCCGCCCTGGCCCGACGCGGACCCGACGATCAAGATCTGGTGGAGCATGGTGAAGCGCTGCTGGGACACACGCGGCTGTCGGTCATCGACATCGCCGGCGGCCATCAGCCCATGTTCTCGCCGGACCGCCGGCTGTCGATCGTGTTCAACGGCGAGATCTACAACTTCCGGGAGCTGCGGGC
>JBMOQT010000113.1:0-10412 GCA_049320945.1 Pseudomonadota bacterium | reverse complement strand
TTGGTCGGGCTGCGCCCAGGATTGTTTCAAACGTGTAGGTGCGGGTGGTGCCGAGCGCGTCCGTCACGATGGTGCTGCCAGGGCTGTATGACAGTGTGACCTTGTCCGCACCCCCAGCGTGCTCGGAACCGATCGCCCTGCCCTGCGCGTCATACTTGAACGTGGCATAGCGGATGCCGCGCTCGTCCGTGATGCCGGTCAGCGCATTCGTCAGGTCGAAGCCGCCGGTGTGTTCCGGTTCGTTGAAGTGATATATCTTCCTGCTGCCATCTGGATAGGTTAGGGTGGTCAGATTATTTGCGCCCACCGGGCCCGAGGGACCGTCGTATTCGTACTGGTAGCGGCCGCCCGCGGGATCGGTCATCTCGATCATCTGCCCAGCGGCGTTGTAGGCGAAACTCAGAATCCGACCCGTGGTGCTGGTGATCTTGATCAGCAACCCCGGTCTAGGCGCGACGGTGGCCGGTGTGGTGCTATCGCTGTAGGTGTAGCTGATGACGCGTCCCGCGCGGTCGGTCTTCTGGATCAATGCGCCGCGGGCGTTATAGATTTCAACGTCGCCGTTTTCGTGGGTGACTTGCCATTGCACCACGCCGGAAGCGTCCACTTGCCTTTGCAACTGGGTGTTCACGTCGGCCTTGGCGGTAATCGCGCCGGTTGGGCCGGTGAAGGCGATGCGTCGCCCGTCAGGTGTGTGCAGATGGTATTCCTGAGCGCCGGTTCCTATGTAAGGAAAGCAATAGGTGCGCTTGCCTACCAAGCTGCTCACGTAGGAAGTGGGTAAGCACGCGCTGCTACTTACGCCCACTACCGAGTCGTCTGTAATGCCAGCGCTCAACACCGAGGCGAAGCCGCCGTGCCGGCTGCGGTATGTCCTTTGAAAGCCCAGACCGTCATGGCCTTCGTAGTCTGTATCCACCTCAATCTTCTGGCCGGTGGCCGGATGGACGGGGTTACCCACTCCGCAGGACTTGAGATCAGGGTCATCGGGAACCTGGATTTGGCAATACCCAAGAAAAGTACTTGGATTGCTACCCAGCTGGATAGTAGTACGACCCGAAATCTCTTGCGGGCAATAAGCGATTCCTTCGATGGAGCCGGTTCGGATCGTATCGTATGGCCAAATCAAACGGTGAAAGTCCCACCAATAGCGAGTTTGTACTCCGTTATAGAAACTCTGGTTCTCAATGTTGGGCAAACCAAGGTTATCGACGTAAGCGCCTCCGCCGTTGTTCGCAAGCCATTGCTGATAAGCCGCAAAAAGCTCTTCTGCGGTGTCAGTCTCAAGTTGGACGGGGCCGGTCATAATCCGGTAGCGGATTTTCGGCGCTACTCGGATTTCATATGCAAACGCGTCTCCATAGACTGCCAGCGCCAAGGGAAGACTCAGCCCGATAATAGTCGGACTCAGAATCGATTTCCCTAAACGAGCGAGAGCAGACGGAATGAAACCGCCAAACCCGGGGATGGTATTGAACGACATGTCCCCTCCTTGTTTTCTTGTGCTTCTTGTCTTGTAGCGCTTCCGGTGACATGCTGCGTCGCCACACTAGGCAAGCAGATGGCATGTGACGTTGTCACATGCGTACTGCATTCTCTGCCGGCTTTGCGCGCGCTGTCAACTACAATTTCGCCTCCGGTTAGGCAATCCACGGACAAGATCATCAAGGCTGGGCACTTGACGCAGCCAAGACAATGGCCTACAAGAAAGGCTGCCATGCCCTTACCAGCGCCCCTGCCTGACGCCCGACCGCCCCTGCGCTCCCTGTTGCTTGCCGCGGCCCTGCTTGCCGGCGGCTTGCCGGCGGTGCATGGCGGGGACATCTACGGCTATACCGACGACCAGGGCGTGCTCCACCTCACCGATGTACCCAGCGGCCCGCGGCCCTTCCGGCTCATCCTGCGCAGCCGCGACGCGCGTCCGGCGCCGCCGGCGGGCCCGGGGGGCCAGGCCGGGCGGCCCTTCGCCGGCGAGATTGCGGCCGCCGCCTCCCGCTTCCGGCTCGATCCGGCCCTGCTCCATGCGGTCATCACCGTGGAGTCGGGGTATAACCCCGATGCCGTCTCGCCCAAGGGGGCGATGGGACTGATGCAGCTCATCCCCGACACGGCGCGCCGCTACGGCGTCGCCAACCCCCGCGCCCCGGAGGAGAATCTGCGCGGCGGCGCCCAATACCTGCGCGACCTGCTGACCCTGTTCGACGACAACCTGCAACTCGCCCTGGCGGCCTACAATGCCGGCGAACAGGCCGTGCTGCGCCACGGCAGCCGCATCCCGCCCTTCCCCGAAACCCGCGACTACGTGCGCAAGGTGGAGGCTTTGTACTGGCGCTTGCGTTGAGCCGGGGCGCACTATCAACGGACCATGAACGTTTCCCTGCCGCGCGCTGTCGAACCGGCGCCCGGCCGCGTCTCTCCCGCCGGGCATCGCAGCCACCGCCGCCCCCACGGAGATCGCGATGGAAACCTTTGCCGGCCTGGACGCCACCCTGCTCAGCCGCCTCCAGTTCGCCTTCACCATCAGTTTCCACATCGTCTTCCCGGCCTTTACCATCGGCCTGTCGGCCTTTGTCGCCACCCTGGAGATCCTGTGGCTGCGCACCGGGCGCGCCCACTACCACACCCTGGCGCGCTTCTGGACCAAGATCTTCGCCGTGTCCTTCGCCATGGGCGTGGTGTCGGGCATCGTGCTGTCCTATCAGTTCGGCACCAACTGGAGCCGCTTCTCGGAAGTGGTGGGCAACACCATCGGCCCGCTGATCGGCTACGAGGTGCTCACGGCCTTCTTCCTGGAAGCCACCTTCCTCGGCATCATGCTGTTCGGCTGGAACCGGGTGCCGCCCTGGCTGCACGCCCTGTCGTCCGTCATCGTGGCCGCCGGCACCATGATGTCCGCCTTCTGGATCCTGGCGGCCAACAGCTGGATGCAGACGCCCGCGGGTTACGAGCTGCGCGACGGCATCGCCTATCCGACCAGCTGGTTCGACATCATCTTCAACCCCAGCTTTCCCTACCGCTTCGCCCACATGGTGAACGCCGCCTATCTCACCACCTCGTTGGTGGTGCTGGCGGTGGGCGCGCGCTACCTGCTCGCCGGGCGCTTCGAGGCGGAAGCACGCACCATGATCCGCATGGGCCTGGGCATGGTGGCGTGGCTGGCGCCCCTGCAGCTGCTCATCGGCGACCTGCACGGCCTGAACACGCTCGAGCACCAGCCGGCCAAGATCGCCGCCATGGAGGCCCACTGGGACGGCTCCAAGCCGGCGCCCTTCGTTCTGTTCGCCTGGCCCGACAGCGCCGCCGAGCACAACCGGGCGCAGATCGCCATTGCCCGGGCGGGCAGTCTCATCCTCACCCACGATCCCAACGGCCTGTTCCCCGGCCTCAAGGATTTCAAGCGCCAGGACCGCCCGCCCGTGGCCCCGGTGTTCTTCGCCTTCCGCCTGATGGTGGGCATCGGCCTGGTGCTGATCGTCCTCGGTGTCGTGGGCGCCTGGCTGTGGTGGCGCGACCGCCTGTTCCGCAGCGATCGCTACCTGCAGCTGGCGGGCCACAGCTGGCCCCTGGGCTTCATCGCCATCATCGCCGGCTGGCTGGTCACCGAGATCGGCCGCCAGCCCTGGCTGGCCACGGGCATCCTGCGCACCGCGGAGGCCGCCTCGCCCGTGGCGCCGGCCACCGTCGCCGCCTCCCTCGCCCTGTTCGTGCTGGTGTATGGCGTGGTGTTTTCCACCGGCGTGCTCTACATCCGCAGGCTGATCCGGCGCGGCCCCCAGGGCAGCGCCGCCGCGCTCGAGGAAACGCTCCCCAACCTGCCCCTGTCCGCCGCCCGGCGCGCTGCGGGCGCGGGCCAGACGCCATGACCGGCCTGGACTACACCCTGCCGGTGATCTGGGCGCTGGTGATCGGCACCGCCGTCGCCCTGTACGTGATCCTGGACGGCTTCGATCTGGGCATCGGCATCCTGTTCCCCTTCTTCAAGGGCGAGGGCGACCGCGACCAGATGATGAACTCGGTGGCGCCCTTCTGGGACGGCAACGAGACCTGGCTGGTGCTGGGCGGCGGCGGCCTGTGGGTGGCGTTTCCCAAGGCCTATGCGATCATCATGCCGGCGCTGTATCTGCCGGTGATCGTGATGCTGCTGGCGCTGATCTTCCGCGGCGTCGCCTTCGAGTTCCGCTGGGTGGCCAAGCCGCGCCACCGCAAGTGGGACGTCGCCTTCGCCGCCGGCTCCACGGTGGCCGCCTTCGCCCAGGGCGTGGTGCTGGGCGGGCTGCTGCAGGAGATCCGGGTGGAGAACGGGCAGTTCGCCGGCGGCCCCTTCGACTGGCTCATCCCCTTCAGCCTCATGTGCGGCGCCGGCCTGGTGGTCGGCTACGCGCTGCTCGGGGCCACCTGGCTGATGATGAAAACCGAGGGCACGGTGGAGAGCCGCGCGCGCCGGCTGGGGCGCCCCCTGCTGCTGGCCCTGCTCGCCTTCATCGCCCTGGTCAGCGTGTGGACGCCGCTCGCCATCGAGCGCATCGCCCAGCGCTGGTTCAGCCTGCCCAATTTCTACGCCCTGTCCCAGGTGCCCCTGGCCACCCTGCTGCTGGCCTGGCTGTGCTGGCGCGGCATGCGCCGCGGCCAGGCGCTGCTGCCCTTCGTCTCGGCGGTGGGCCTGTTCCTGCTGGCCTACGTGGGGCTGGTGGTGTCGAACGTGCCCTACCTGGTGCCGCCCTCGGTCACCGTGTGGCAGGCGGCGGCCTCGGCCCCGTCCCAGGTGTTCATGCTCATCGGCACGGTGATCCTGCTGCCGCTGATCCTGGGCTACATGAGCCTGGTGTTCTGGCTGTTCCGCGGCAAGGTGAAGCCGGGCGAGGGGTATCACTGAGCGGCGCGGCCCAGGATGGCGCCCCGCAGCTCGTTGCGCCCCGGCAGCCGCTCGCCGTTGAGCCGCACGCAGCGCACGCCCGCCGCCGCCAGGGCCTGGGCCGCCCGCTCGTGCACCGCCCGGCGCAGCGCGTCCATGCCGGCGTCATCGAGCAGGACCACGGCGGCCACCTCCATGTCGCGGGTGCACACCACGAAATCGGCCGTGGCAGCCGGGCCAGTCTGGCCGACGTCCACGAGATCGGCCAGGCGCACCCGCGAAAAAATCTCGTGATCGGGCAGGCCCAGCTTGAGCAGGTAATAGGCTGCCTTGGCCGGTCCCGCCAGGAACTTGGCGGGCCGGGGCACCGCTGCTGGCGCCTCGGCCGAGGCGGGCGCCCCGGTCGCCGAGCGCAGCAGGGCCAGCATCTCGGCCTCGCGCCGGGCGCTGCGCTCGGCGTGCTCGCGCTGCTTCCTCAGGCCGTAGTAGATCGCCCCGCCCAGCAGCGCCAACACCACCAGCGCGAACAACCAGGACACCATGGCAGCGCTCCATCGAAGGGATGGCCGATTATAGCGGCGCCGTTCCTTCACCCCGGCGCCGCCCGTCGGCCCCGGTCGGCCTAAAGTAACTTCAAAAACTGCCGTTTAATCAGCTTGTTCCCCAAACTTTCGAACGGGGGCGGACATGCTGGACAAGCCGCTGTCGGATCTGGACGCCTGGGTGGCCTGCGTGGGCCGGGCGGAGATTCCCGTCCTCAAGCGCACGGCGCGGGCCTTCGCCGCCCTGCGCCAACGGGAGGATGCCGTCACCGTGCGCGACCTGGCCTCGGTGATTGCTCACGATCCCCTGATGGCCCTCAGGCTGCTCGCCCACATCGAGGCCAACCGGCGCAGCACCCAGCTCACCGATCTCACCACCATCGACCGGGCGGTGATGATGCTGGGCGTCACGCCCTTCTTCAGCACCTTCGAGCAACTGGCGCAGGTGGAGAATGTCCTGGACGGCCAGCCCCAGGCGCTGCTGGGCCTGCTCAAAGTCATGGCACGGACCCGCCAGGCCTCCCTCTACGCCCGCGACTGGGCGGTGGTGCGCCACGACGTGGACTGCGAGGAAATCGCCCTGGCGGCGCTGCTGCACGACACGGCGGAGATCCTCCTGTGGTGCCACGCGCCGGCGCTGATGCTGCGCGTGCGCGAGCTGCAGGACAGCGAGCGCGGCCTGCGCAGCGCCGCGGCCCAGATGCGCGTGCTGGGCATCCGCCTGCACGACCTGCAACAGGCCCTGGTCAAGGAATGGCGTCTGCCCGGCCTGCTGCAGATGTTGATGAACGACAGCCAGGCGGAGCACCCGCGGGTGCGCAACGTCGTGCATGCAGTCAACCTGGCGCGCCATTCCCAAAATAGCTGGGACGACCCGGCCCTGCCCGACGACTATGCCGCCGCCGAGAAGCTGCTGGGCATCACCCGGGAGATGCTGCTAGAGCGCATCTCCCGCGTCGCCCAGCAGCCGCCTCCCGCGAGCGAGGCCGCGGCCGTCCCGGCGTCATAACCAGCCGCCCACTACTGGCAGCGGCGGCGTTTGGGATATGATGCAGGACGCATAGGCGCCGCCGCGCGCCAAACCAACAAAAGGGAGGTCCCCATGGCAATTTCCTCGCTGCTGCTCCTCGGTCTGATCGTCGTTGCCGTGCTCTACGGCGTGCTGCTGTACAACGGCCTGGTGCAGGTCAAGCACGCGGTGGCCAAGGCCTGGGCCAACATCGACGTGCTGCTCAAGCAGCGCCACGACGAGCTGCCCAAGCTGGTGGAGGCGTGCAAGCAGTACAAGCAGTTCGAGCAGGAGACCCTGCAGCGGGTGATCGAGGCGCGCAGCCGAGTGCAGGCGGCGCGCGAGCAGCAGGATGTGCCCGCCCTGGGCGCGGCGGAGGGCATGTTGCGCGCCGGGCTGGGACGGCTGTTCGCCATCGCCGAGAGCTATCCCGAGCTCAAGGCCAATGAAAGCTTCATGCAGCTGCAGGGGCGCATCACCGCCCTGGAGAACGCCATCGCCGACCGGCGCGAGCTGTACAACGAGAGCGTCAACATCAACAACGTGAGGATCGAGCAGTTCCCCGACGCCCTCGTCGCGCGCCTGTTCAACTTCGAGGCCAAGCCGCTGCTGGAGTTCGCCGGCGCCGAAAAGGCGGACGTGGACCTGAAGGCCCTGTTCAGCTGAACGGGCGATGCTCGTCCGCCTGCGCCGGGAATACGCCCACCTCGTCACTTCCGGCAGCCAGCTGGTCCTGCTGATGATCGGCGCCCAGGGCGAGTCGGCCCTCGGCTGGGCCGTCAGCCTGGCCTTGATCGGCGTGATCAGCCTGTTCGCCTGGCATTCGACCCTCAGGCGCACCCGCGCCATCGACGACACGCCCACCTCCCGCGTCGCCTCCGCCGCCCAGGGCTACGTGGAACTGCACGGGGTGGGCTTCGCCCTCGACGGCCTGGCCCTGGTGAGCCCCCTCACCGGCCTGCCCTGCCTGTGGTACCGCTATCGCGTCGAGCGCCGCCAGGACAACAAGTGGGTGACCGAGGAAACGGCCGAGAGCGATGCCTCCTTCCTGCTGGACGACGGCAGCGGCCGCTGCCTGGTGGACCCGGAAGGCGCCGAGATCCTGGTGCGCAACAAGGACACCTGGCACCAGGGCGAGCGCCGCTATACCCAGTGGCTGCTGCTCGCCGGCGACCCCATCTACGCCCTGGGGCAGTTCGACACCAGGGGAACCGTGGATCTTCAGCTCGACGCCAAGGAAGACATGAAGGCGCTGCTCGCCGAGTGGAAGAAGAAGCCTCAGGAACTGCGGGCGCGCTTCGACGTGAACGGCGACGGCCAGCTCGATCTGCGGGAGTGGGAGCTGGCGCGCGCCCAGGCCAGGCGGGAAGTGGCGGCGGCCCATCGGGAGGCCCATCGCCACGCGGAGCTGCACACCCTCGGCCGCCCGCCGGGCGGCGGGCGGCTATACTTGATCTCGAACCTGGACCCCAACAGGCTCGCACGCCGCTACCGGCTCTGGTCGGGCTTCCATCTGGCCGTCTTCTTCGGCGCCCTGGCCGGTTTTGGCTGGACTCTCCAGGCAGGTTTTTGACGGAAACGGTCCGTGAGGATCTACGGCGTCACCATCTTTCTCAGCGCCTTCCTGCTGTTCCAGGTGCAGCTGTTCCTGGGCAAGTACATCCTGCCCTGGTTCGGCGGCGTACCCGCCGTATGGACCACCTGCATGCTGTTCTTCCAGCTCCTGCTGCTCGCCGGCTACGCCTATGCCCACTGGATCGCCGCTCACCTCTCCGCCCGCGCGCAGCGGGCGCTGCATCTGGCGCTGCTGGCGGCGTCGCTCACCCTGCTGGCGCTGCTGTACGGCTCCTGGGGTTCGCCGGTGCTGCCGGACGCCGGCTGGAAGCCCCACGCCGACCAGGCCCCCGTGGGGCATATCGTGCGCCTGCTGGCGGCGGCGGTGGGGCTGCCGTTCTTCGTGCTGTCCGCCACCGGCCCCCTGACCCAGGCCTGGTTCAGCAACCGTCACCCGGGCCGCTCGCCCTACCGCCTGTACGCCTTGTCCAATCTCGGCTCGCTGCTGGGGCTGCTGAGCTATCCCTTCGCCATCGAGGTATGGCTGCCCCTGCGTGACCAGGCGCTGCTGTGGGCGGCGGGCTATCTGATATTTGCCGTGGGCATGGCCGCGTGCGCGATGCGCGCTGGCCAGGCCCCCGGGGCAGCGGCGCCCGGTGCCGGCCCCGCTGCCGCGGCGGCGCCGCGCGCCATCCGGTTCGCCCTGTGGTTCGGCCTGGCGGCCTGCGCCTCGGTGCTGCTGCTGGCGACCACCAACCAGATGAGCCAGGAAATCGCCGTGGTGCCTTTCCTGTGGATGCTGCCCTTGTGCCTCTACCTGCTGTCCTTCATCCTGTGCTTTGACAGCGAGCGCTGGTACGCGCGCGGCCGTTACGCGCCCCTGCTGGTGCTGGGCCTCGTGCTCAGCGCCGTCGTCCTGGAACAGGGCGCCCACACCCACCTGGTGGCACAGATCGCCGTGCCGGCGCTGACCCTGTTCGTCGCGTGCATGGTGTGCCACGGGGAGCTGGTGCGGCTGAAGCCGGCGCCGCGCCACCTGACCGCCTTCTATCTCACCGTCACCGCCGGCGGCGCCGCGGGCGGCTTGTTCGTGGGCATCGCCGCCCCTGCCCTCTTTCCCGCCCTGTGGGAATACCCCATCGCCCTGTGGGCGGTGGCGGCCCTGCTGCTGGCCATGCTGGTGCGCGATCGCGCCTCGGTGCTGTATCACGGCGCCTCCTGGCCGGTGTATGCCGTCGCGGTCGCGGCGGCGCTTACCGTTCTCGTGGCGGTACGGGACTCGCTGCTGCCGGCACTACCCGAACCGCCCGGCGCCTGGCTGTTCGGCGCGCCCCTGGGCATCACGGCGGCGGGCCTGTGGCTGCACCGGCTGCAGCGCCGTGACAAGCCGCGCACCGCCCGTCCGGGGCCGGCCGTCGCCGCCGGCTGCGCCGCACTCGGGCTGTTCGCCGTGGCGCTGGGCCATCTCGCCTATCGGCCCCTGGCCGACTCCGTCTATCACTCGCGCAATTTCTACGGCATGCTGCAGGTGGTGGAGGAGCGCCCTGCCGACGCCGCCGCCCATCGCTACAAGCTGCGCCATGGCCGCATCATCCACGGCTACCAATACCGGGCGGCGGCCCGGCGGCACCAGCCCACGTCCTATTACGGCCATGACAGCGGCGTGGGGCTGGCGATCGTCAGCCATCCGCGGCGCGCCCAGGGCCTGCGCATCGGTGTGATCGGCCTGGGCATCGGCACCCTGGCCGCCTATGGGCAGCGGGGCGACACGCTGCGCTTCTACGAAATCAATCCCGACGTGCTGCGCCTGGCGGGCGTTCAGGCCACCACCTTCACCTACCTGCGCAGCTCCCCCGCACGCATCGAGCATGCCCTGGGCGATGCGCGCATCGTCCTGGAGCGGGAACTGGCCCACGGGCGACCCGGACGCTTCCACATCCTGGCGGTGGATGCCTTCTCCAGCGATTCCATTCCCATCCATCTGCTCACGGCCGAGGCGGTCGAGGTCTATCTGCGCCATCTCGACACGCAAGGCGTGCTCGCCGTGCATATCACCAACCACTTCCTGGACCTGAAGCCGGTGGTGCGCGCCCTGGCGCAACGCTTCGAGCTCGCCTACGCCTTCGTCGAGGCCCAAGAGGGCAACCTGACCTGGGGCAATACCTGGGCCTTGCTGTCGCGCCAGCCCAGCCTGCTCGAGGCGCCGGCGATCGCCCGGGCCGCGGCCCGGGACGAGGAGCGCGACAAGCGCATCCCGTGGACCGACGATTACAGCAATCTGCTGGGGGCGTTGAAGCTCTGAAACCGTGTGGCGGCCGCGCGGGTCAGCCGTTGCGCGCCTCCAACTCCTCCCAGCGCGCCATGGCCTGTTCGATCTCCGCCTCCAGCTTGCCCACCCGCTCGTGCAGGCTGCGCACCTCCTGGGGCGCTTCCCGATACAGGGCGGGATCCGCCA
>JBMOQT010000112.1:0-10475 GCA_049320945.1 Pseudomonadota bacterium | reverse complement strand
CCCCGGGCTGCGCGAGCGGCTGATGAACCTGTACCTGGGCTTGAGCGCCTATCCCGAAGTTCCGGATACCTTGCGGCGGCTCAAAGCGGGGGGCATGAGGCTGGCGATCCTGTCCAACGGGACGCCCACGATGCTTGCCGCCGCCGTGGCCAACGCGGGAATAGCCGAGTTGTTCGACGCGGTGTTGTCGGTGGAGGAGGTGCGCGGGGCATTGGGCGGCGATGGGCCGGGTAGCGGGCGAGCGGCGGCCTATCGGGGAAACGCTGTCGTCATATCGTTTTCCTGTCTTAGCCGCTGCTATTGCCGCGGCCGACAGCTCAGTTGTCCTTGTCTGCTTCGGGCCGCTCGCCGAAGCGGCGCGCCATGTTACGCAGCACCTGCATCTGCCTTTCGAAATTGCTGCAGCCGCGGCACATCATGAGGTGGATGCGCAGGCGCAAGCGTTCCCCCAGTGTCAGCGGACGATCCATGCCGCCGGAGATCAATTCTGGCGATGTCCTTGCACTTGTCCATGAGATCATTTCTCTTGCGCGGCGGTGCACAGTGGCGAGAGGTTTTCCGCCACGGCTCTCGTCTGCCACCTGTGCCTGCCGCCTCAAAACTTCAACTTCTCTTCGCCAATTCCCACGTCGGGGGGTTGACTCTGGAGCCCACTCCAAGGTCTAGCATTGGTCTGACCATACCCGAGAGTTTCATGACGGCACTCACCTGGAGGATCGAGGGCATGCGCTGCGGCGGCTGCGCCCGGGCCCTGCAGGCGCTGCTTGCCCGCGTGCCCGGCGTGCGCCGGGTCGAGGTCTCCTGGCCCGAAGGCCGCGCGCGCCTGCTGCTGGATCCGTGCGAGGCCACGCCGGGGCAGCTGGTGGCGCTGATCGAGCGCTTGGGCTACCGGGTCGGCGAGGAACAAGCGTGAGGCATCGCCATGGATGTCGCCAGTGCTGAACGACTCAAGCTGTGGAGCGAAGAGCCGGCCGCCCGCCCCGACCGGGCGCGCATCCGGGCGCGCATCGGCGGGCTGCACTGTTCCCTGTGCACCGGCACCATCGAGCGGGCGCTGGGCCGGCTGCCGGGCGTGGAGAAGGTGGCCGTCAGCCTCACCCACGAGCAGGCGCTGGTGGAGTACAATCCGCGCCGGATCGGGCCCGAGGCCGTGCTGCAGACCCTGCGCGATATCGGCTACACCATCCACGACCCGAGGAAGCTGCGTGCCTTCGAGGAGGAGGAGGCGGACCTGGTGCGCGAGGGGCGGCGCTTCGTCGTCGCGGTCGCGTTCAGCCTGGCCGCCATCGCCCTCATCGCCAACTGGTACAACCCCTGGTCGAGCGCCATCGCCGGAACAGCGGTGGTGAGCCTCATCGCCTTCGTGGCCCTGACCCTCTCGTCGCGCGGCAGCCGGGTGGCGTTCGGTGCCGCTGCGGCGCTCGCCGCCACGGTCGCGGCCCTGGCCGTGGCCCGCAGCGCGCCAACGCTCGCGGCGAGCATCCCGGCCGTCGTCGCCGGGCTGGCGCTTGCCACCGTGTTCGGCTGCGCGCGGCACATCATGGTGATGGCGGGCCAGTCCCTGCGCCGCGGCATCCTCAACCAGCATGTGCTGCTCGCTTTCGGCGCCTTCGCCGGGCTTGCCGGGGGCGCGATCGGCTTGTCGCTGGACCGGCCGGGCTATCCCACCGCGCCGTTCTTCGCCGTGGCGGTGATGGTGTCCACCTATCACCTGTTTTCCGAGTGGCTGTCGCTGATCGTCAAGACCCGCAGCTCCCAGGCGGTGAAGCGCCTGCTCGACCTGCAGCCCGATACCGCCCGGGTGGTGCGTGAGGGCACGGAAAGCGAGCTGCCCATCGAGGCGGTACGGGCGGGTGACCTGGTGCGCGTGCGCCCGGGCGAGCGCATCCCGGTGGACGGCACGGTGGTGGAGGGGCACTCGGCGGTGGACCTGTCGCTGGTGACCGGCGAGCCGGTCCCGGTGGAGCGCGCCGCGGGCGACGCCGTGGTCGGCGGCTCCATCAACGGTCTGGGCGCGCTGCTGGTGCGCGTGGAGAAGACCGGAGAAGAGAGCTTCCTCGCCCGGGTGGCGCGGGAAGTGGAGGACGCCCGGGCGCTCAAGCCCGGCATCATGCACCTGGTGGACCGGGTGCTGCGGGTCTATGCGCCCGCGGTGGTCGCCACCGCCGTCCTGGCGGCACTGGGCTGGGGCGTCATCGCGCCGCTCGCGGGCGCGGGTGGCGGGCTGGAGCGCGCGGTGTTCGCGGCCCTGTCCGTGCTGGTGATGGGCTATCCCTGCGCGGTGGGCATTTCGGCGCCCCTGTCCATCGTGCGCGGCGCCGGCGAGGCGGCCGAGCAGGGCATCCTGATGCGTACCGGCGAGGCCTTCCAGACGCTGCGCCTGGTGGGCACCGTGGTGTTCGATAAGACCGGTACCCTGACGGAGGGCAGGCCGGTGCTGCAGGAGATCGAAGCGCTGGCAGGCGACGAAGACGCGCTGCTGGCGCTGGCGGCGGCCGCGGAAGCCGCCTCGGAGCATCCGCTGGCCGGGGCGATCGTGGACGCCGCCCTCGGTCGCGGGCTGGCGCTGCCCCTGGTGACCGGCTGCGAGGCGGTCGCCGGCAAGGGCGTCGTCGCCCGGCTGGACGGCGACGAGCTGCTGGTGGGCAATCCCCGCTTCCTGGCCGAGCGCGGCGTGGCCCTGGAGCCGGTCGAGGCGCGCGTCGCGACGCTGGAAGCCGCCGGCCGCACGGTGGTGGGCGTGGCGAAGAACAGCCGGCTGCTGGGGCTGCTGGCCCTGGGCGACCGGGTGCGGCCCGAGGCGCGCTGCGCCGTGGCAGCGCTCGCCCGGGCGGGGGTGGCGGCCGTGCTGGTCACCGGCGACAACGAGCGCGCCGCCCGGCGCGTCGCCGAGGAGGTGGGCATAGTCCGGGTGCATGCGGGCCTGCTGCCCGGCGACAAGGCGCAACTGGTGCGCCGCCTGCAGGGCCAGGGCAAGGTGGCCATGGTGGGCGACGGCATCAACGACGCGCCGGCCCTGATGCAGGCCGACGTGGGACTGGCCATGGGGCGCGGCACCGACATCGCCATCGACTCGGCTGATATCGTCATCTTGAGCAACCGCCTGGACGCGGTGCCGGCGGCCCGGGAGGTGAGCCGCTGGAGTTACCGCAAGCTGCTGCAGAACGTGTCGCTCGCCTTCCTGTTCAACGGCATCGGCATCCCGCTTGCCGCCACCGGACTGCTCTACCCGGTATGGGCCATGGCGGCAATGGCGGTCTCGGTCACCAGCATCTTCTTCAACTCCCTGCGGGGCCGGCCGCGGCTGTTCTTCGACGCGGTGGTGAGCGTGGGGCGCGGGTTGGCGCGCTGACGGCGCGGCCCAACCTTGATGCTTGCCGGTGGTCCAACACGACAAGGAGCCAGACCATGCCAGAGAAATCCGCTGCAGGCGCTCTCACCATCGGCCAGGTGGCCCGGCTCGCCGCCGTGAGTGCCGATACCCTGCGCTATTACGAGAAGGAGGGCCTGGTGGCGCCGGCGCGCAAGAGCGCCGCCGGCTACCGCCTTTACACGGCTGACGCCGTGCGCCGGCTGCGCTTCATCAGGCACGCCCAGGACTGCGGCTTCTCGCTCGCCGAGGTGCGCGAGCTGCTGACCCTGCGCGCCTCCGGGAACGCCTGCTGCACCGACGTGAAGAGCGTCGCCGTCCACAAGAAGCTGCTCATCGAAGCCAAGATCAGGACCCTGCAGGCCATGTCGCGGGCCTTGAGCGAGCTCATTGCCCGCTGCGACGGCGGGCGGCTGCCGCTGGACGCCTGTGCCATACTCGCCGCCCTGGAGACGGCCGAGCCGGGCGGGCGCACGCCGGAGGAGATGCCGGCGCCATGATCCGGATAGAGTTCTTCGCGACGCCCGGCTGCGACAAATGCGCCCAGGCGCGCGAGGCACTGAAGGCGGTCGCCGACAGCCTGGAGGCGGTGCGCTGGCGTGAAGTGGATATCCTGGCCGAACTCGACTACGCGGTCGAGCTGGGCGTGCTGAGCCCGCCGGCCATCGCTATCGACGGCGTGCTCGCTTTCGCGACCCTGCCCGCGCCGGAGCGCCTGCGTGCCGAGCTCCTGCAGCGGCTCGGCGAGCGAGCAAACCATGGGGGTGCGCGCTGATGGACATCGAAAGCCTGCGGCAGACCCTGGAGCAGGCAAGCCTCGCCTCCCTGGCGGCGGGATTCGTCATCGGCTTCCTGTTCAGCTTCAACCCGGTCGCCCTGGCCGCCATTCCCGTGTCCCTGGCCTACGTCACCAAGGCCCGGGCGCCGGGACAGGCGATAGCCTACGGCGGCATGTTCATCCTGGGACTGCTGGCGACGCACCTGGTGCTGGGTGTAACCGCCGGGCTCGGCGGCAGCGGCCTGCAGCGCCTCATGGGGAGGGAGTGGGGCCTGGTGCTGGGGCCGCTCCTGATCCTGCTGGGGCTGCTGTGGCCCGGTTGGCTGAGGCTGCCGCTACCTGCGATCAACCTGCGCGCGAAGCGCGCGGCCACTGTCTGGGGCGCCTTCGCCCTCGGTGCGCCGTTCTCCGTGGCGATCTGCCCCTTCTGCACGCCGGCGCTGGTGGTCCTGCTCGGAGTCGCGGCCGGCATTGGATCCGCCTGGTTCGGCGCTGTGCTGCTGCTCGCCTTCGGGCTCGGGCGCGCGACGCCCATCATCCTTGGTGCCTGCGCCCTGGGCTGGCTGGAAACTCTCTCGGGATTGGCCAGGTTCCAGAAGACCTTTGAGGTTTTCGGCGGGATCTTGCTGATTCTGTCCGGCCTGTACATGCTCAATGCCTATCTTCTGGCGGTCCCCAGTTTGGCGGCTTGAACCGGTCACCTCCGGATCAGCTCGCCGGCCGGCACACGCGCCGCGATCAACATGACCGGCGGCGAGGCGGCGCTGGATCTGACGGCGATGCCGGCGGTGGTGTTCACCGACCCGCAGGTCGCCACCGTGGGCTACAGCGAGGCGGAAGCGCATCACGACGGCATCGAGACCGACAGCCGCACGCTGACGCTCGACAACGTGCCGCGGGCGCTGGCCAACTTCGACACGCGCGGCTTCATCACCTGGTAGAAAATGACGGTGCCGGCAGCGGCGCGAGTAAAATCGAAGGCTGGAACATCCCTTTCGACCATGCTGCAACCCGCCGCGCCCCGGCTGCGCAAGATCATCCATTGCGACTGCGACTGCTTCTACGCCGCCATCGAGATGCGTGACGATCCGTCGCTGTGCGGCAGGCCGGTGGCGGTGGGCGGGCGGCCGGAGACGCGCGGCGTGGTGGCCACCTGCAACTACGAGGCGCGCCGCTTCGGCGTGCACTCGGCCATGAGTTCGGCCCAGGCCCTGCGCCGCTGCCCGGAGCTGATCATCCTGCCGCCGGCCATGGAGAAGTATCGCGCCGCGTCCCAGCAGATCCTGGCCATCTACCGGGACTACACGGACCTGGTGGAGCCCCTGTCCCTGGACGAGGCCTACCTGGATGTCACCGGGGCGCGCCGCTTCGACGGCAGCGCCACGCGCATCGCCCAGGACATCAAGGCGCGCATCGCCCGCACCGTCGGCATCACCGCCTCGGCGGGGGTGGCGCCCAACAAGTTCCTGGCCAAGATCGCCAGCGACTGGAACAAGCCCGACGGCCTGTACGTGGTGCGGCCCCAGGACGTGGACGCCTTCGTGGCGGCGCTGCCGGTGGACAAGCTGTTCGGCGTGGGGCGGGTGACGGCCGCCAAGCTGCACCGGCTGGGGGCCCACACCTGCGCCGACCTGCGCGCCTGGCCCCTGGTGGAGCTGCAACGCCGCTTCGGGCGCTTCGGCCTGCGCCTCTACGAGCTGTGCCGCGGCATCGACCAGCGCGAGGTGAGCCCGGTGCGGGAGCGCAAGTCGGCGAGCGTGGAGCAGACCTACGCCGTCGATCTGCCCGACTTGGCGGCCTGCCTGGCCGAGCTGCCGCCGCTGCTGGAACAGCTTGCCGCCCGGGTGCGCCGCGCCGGCGCCGAGGGCGAGATCCACAAGCTGTTCGTCAAGATCCGCTTCGCCGATTTCAGCCGCACCACCGCCGAATGCCTCGGCCAGACCCTGGACGCGGACCAGTACCGGGCCCTGCTGCACACCGCTTTCAGCCGGGGCGGCCTGCCGGTGCGCCTGCTGGGCGCGGGGGTGCGCCTGGACGAAGGAGCGCAAGCGCCCCAGCTGCCCCTGTTCGGCGCGTGAGCGCCGACGCGCCCGTCACTGGGCGCAAGCTCGCGTAAATAGCCACCTATCACCACCGCGTTTGGGGCGGGTGCTATATTGAATTTGGACGCCTGGACGTCCCCGCGCGTCCGATGGGATCCGGAGGAGGAGGGAAATCATGAAAGTGATTCCGATCATCGGCGGCCCGCCGACAGGGGGGGAGTCCGCGGAGGAGCCCCGGGAAGTCCCCCGCCTCGATCTGCCGCTGACGCGCCGCGAATTCCTGCGGGGCACCGGCGTGTTGACTGGTGTTCTGATTGCCGGGAGCGTGCTGGCAGCGCTGGCGCCGTCACGCACCTGGGCCGTCGAGCTGAAGACGCTGACCACGGAGGAGGGCGAAGCGTTGATGAAGATGGCGCGAACCCTCTACCCCCACAAGAAACTGCCTGACGCGGTTTACGCGCTGCTTGCCAAGGATCTCGATGGGATGGCGGCGAGCGACCCCAAGGTGGCGCAGCAACTGCGCGACGGCATCGCCAGCCTGAACCAGGCCGCCGGCGGCAACTTCGCCAAAGCGGGCGAGGCGAAGCGACTGGCCGTCGTGAAGGCGATGGCGAACTCGCCATTCTTCAACACGGTGCGCGGCAAGTGCATCACCTCGCTGTACGACAACGACATGGCGTACAAGGTGTTTGGCTACCCCGGTTCCTCTTGGGAGAAGGGCGGATATATCAAGCGCGGCTTCCAGGACCTGAAATGGCTGCCGGACCCGCCCCTGGACGCAAGCCCGAAACCCTATCTCGGTTGACCGCAGCCCCGACCGCGGGCGCCTGAGAGCGCGCCCTCTAATTATTAAGGAGACAAAATCGTGGCGAAAATCGACCAGAACGACGACTCGGCCGTCGTCATCATCGGCTCGGGTGCAGGCGGCGGCACGCTGGCCAACGAGCTCTGTCAAAAGGGCGTCAAGGTGGTCGTGCTCGAGGCCGGCGCCCGGCAATCGACCGACACCTTCGTCAACGACGAGTGGAAATCGTTCGTCCAACTGGCATGGCTCGACAACCGGACGACGTCCGGCACGTGGCGCATCGCAAGAGATTTCCCCAACCTGCCGGCCTGGGTCTGCAAGACCGTGGGCGGCACCACGACCCACTGGGCCGGCGCCTCCCTGCGCTTCCAGGAGCACGAGTTCAAGGTGCGCACCGTCTATGGCGAGATCAGGGACGCGAATCTGCTCGACTGGCCGCTGACGCTGCAGGAACTCGAGCCGTACTACGCGAAGGCCGAGGACAAGATGGGGGTGACGCGGACCCACGGCATTCCGGGGCTTCCGGGCAACAACAACTTCAAGGTGATGTACGCCGGCGCCATGAAACTCGGCTACAAGGACGTGCACACCGGCCGCATGGCGATCAACAGCCAGCCGCGCGACGGGCGCTCAAGCTGCCTGCAGATCGGCTTCTGCTTCCAGGGCTGCAAGAGTGGCGCCAAGTGGAGCGTCCTGTACACCGAGCTGCCGAAGGCCGAGGCGACCGGAAACCTCGACCTGCGCCCGGAATCCCATGTGGTGCGCATCGAGCACAATGACGCGGGCAAGGTCACGGGCGTCGTCTACTTCGACAAGGACGGCAAGGAGCAGCGCCAAAAGGCGCGCATCGTCTGCGTGGCCGGCAACTCGATCGAAACGCCGCGGCTGCTGCTATTGTCGGCCTCGAGCAAATTCCCGGACGGGCTCGCCAATTCGTCAGGGCAGGTAGGCAGGAACTATATGCGCCACATGACCGGTAGTGTGTACGCGGCATTCAACCAGCCGGTGCATATGTACCGGGGCACCACGATGGCCGGCTATATCGGCGACGAAGGCGGCAACAATCCGAAGCGCGGCTTCGTCGGCGGCTACGAGATGGAGACCCTGTCGCTCGGCCTGCCTTTCATGGCGGCATTCCTGAATCCTGGCGCCTGGGGTGAAGAGTTCGCCTGGTGGCTGGATCATTACACGCACATGGCCGGCATGTGGCTGGTGGGAGAAGATATGCCGCGCGAGAGCAACCGCGTCACGCTGAACAAGGACGTCAAGGACAAGTACGGCAACCCGGTGCCGAATGTGCACTTCGATGACCATGCCAACGACATTGCAATGCGCAACCACGCCTATGAACAAGGCGAGAAGGTCTACAAGGCGGCGGGTGCCATCAGGACCTTCCGCACGCCGCCCTACCCGTCGACCCACAACCTCGGAACCTGCCGCATGAGCAGCAATCCGCGTGACGGCGTCTGCAACAAGTGGGGGCAGACCCATGACATTCCGAACCTCTTCATTTCGGACGGCAGCCAGTTCACGACCGGCGGCGCGGAGAACCCGACACTGACCATCGTCACGTTGGCGATCCGGCAGGCCGATTACATTGCGCAGCAGATGACGCAGCGCGCAATCTGACAGATCCCTCTTGCTGAAGGAGAAAGCCATGGCAGCCAAGAAAATTCTGCAACTGGTAGGCGACTACGTCGAAGACTACGAGGCGATGGCGCCGTTCCAGATGCTGGTGATGGTCGGGCACACGGTGCACACCGTGTGCCCGGACAAGAAGGCGGGCGACTTCGTGCACACCGCGATCCATGACTTCGACGGCGCGCAGACCTACAGCGAGAAGCCCGGGCACCGCTTCACGCTGAACGCCACTTTCGCCGAGGTGGATCCGGCCAAGTATGACGCTTTGTTGATCTCCGGCGGCCGCGCGCCGGAATACATCCGGCTGAACAGCAAGGTCATCGAGATCACCAAGCACTTCGTGAGCACCGGCAAGCCGATTGCCGCAGTCTGCCATGGCGCCCAGATCCTGGCCGCGGCCGATGCCTTGCGCGGCAAGACGGCGACCGGCTACTACGCATGCCGCCCCGAAATGGAACTCGCCGGCGCCACCTTCAAGGACCCGGGCGTCGACGGCGCGGTGACGGATGGCAATCTCGTCACGGCCGTCGCGTGGCCGGGCCACCCGGCCTGGATCGCGCAGTTCCTGAAAGTGCTCGGGACGCGCATCGAGCCGTGATCCGGCGACCGAGTCCGCGAGGCCGCGGGCTCCGTATGCACCCACGCGGTGAGTGCCTCTGTGCCCTCGTGTGGAAAAGCCTCTTCCAACGCAAAGAACGCAAAGGCGCAAAGTACGCAAAGCAGGGATATTCGAGATCTTCCTTTGCGGCCTTTGCGTCTTGGCGCCTTTTGCGTCGAGAGCGGTTTCCTGGGAACGTCTGACCTCTCGCACCCGACCTTGGGCGATAATGTCGCCAAGATCGGCTGTAGCGAGGACAAGAAGGTGGAGACAAGCGACAGCGCGCCGCCGGTGCGCGCTCATCCCAAGGGGCGCAGCGTCGACCCCGAAGCGCTGGCCCAGGTGCAGGCCCTGCTGGGCGGCGCCCCGCGCCGGCGCGACCTGCTCATCGAGTTCCTGCATCGCCTGCAGGATCATTACGGCTGCCTGGCGGCGGCCCATTTGCACGCCCTGGCGGCGGAACTCAAGATGGCGCCGGCGGAGGTGTACGAGGTCGCCACCTTCTACCATCACTTCGACGTGGTGAAGGAAGGGGATCAGGCGCCCCCGGCCGTGACCGTGCGCGTGTGCGATTCCCTGTCCTGCGAGCTGGCCGGGGCCCCGGCGCTGCTCGAGCGCCTGGGCGCGATTCTGGGCGACGGGGTGCGCCTGCTGCGGGCGCCCTGCGTGGGCCGCTGCCACGACGCACCGGTGGCCGTGGTGGGACGCAATCCCATAGAGCGCGCGACCCCGGAGAAGGTGCAGGCAGCGCTGGCGGCGGGGCGGACCGAGGCAGCGGTTGCGCCCTACGCCGACTACGACGCCTACCGGGCGGCGGGAGGCTACCAGCTGCTGCGCCAGTGCGCCCAGGGCGGGCGCGAGCCCGAGGCGGTGATCGCCGAGCTGGAGCACTCGGGCCTGCGCGGCCTGGGGGGCGCCGGCTTTCCCGCCGGGCGCAAGTGGCGCATCGTGCGGTCCCAGGCCGCGCCGCGCCTCATGGCGGTGAACATCGACGAGGGTGAGCCGGGCACCTTCAAGGACCGCCACTACCTGGAGCGCGATCCCCATCGCTTCCTGGAGGGCATGCTGATTGCCGCCTGGGCCGTGGGTATTGCCGAGATCTACATCTACCTGCGCGACGAATACGCCGCCTGTCGGGCCCTGCTGACGACGGAGCTGGCGCGCCTGCAGGCCGATCCGCCCTGTACCCTGCCGCCCATCCATCTGCGCCGCGGCGCCGGCGCCTACATCTGCGGCGAAGA
>JBMOQT010000111.1:0-10526 GCA_049320945.1 Pseudomonadota bacterium | reverse complement strand
GTTTGCGCGCCGGCCTGGAGGCCCTGGCGCGCACCGGCCTCGATCCCCTGGAGATCGACCTGGTCCTGTGCATGGGCGAGGAATGGAAGGAGTACCCCCTCACCACTTCCGCCATCTACATCCAGGAGCGCATCGGCGCGCGCCGCGCCTGGGGCATCGACCTGCAGCAGCGCTGCAACACGGCGCTGGCGGCCGTCAAGATCGCCAGGGACATGATGCTCGCCGACCCGGATATCCGCACCGTCATGATCGTCGGCGGCTATCGCAACGGCGACCTCATCGATTACACCGACGACCACGTGTCCTTCATGTTCAACCTGGCGGCGGGCGCCGGGGCGCTCATCCTGCGCCGGGGCCTGGGACGCAACCGGGTGCTGGGCAGTCACATCATCACCGACGGCTCCCTCGCCCGGGACACGGGCGTGTACTACGGCGGCACCGAGCATCCCATCGAGGCCCTGCCCGATGCGGAACTGGCGCGCCTGCGCCGCACCGGCAACCGCAGCCTGCGGGTGTTCGATCCGGAGCACATGAAAGCGCGGCTGAACCAGGTGTCCCTGGCCAACTGGTATCAGTGCATCGATCGGGCGCTGGAGAAAAGCGGCTACGGGCGCCGCGACATCGGTTATCTCAACGTGCTGCACTTCAAGCCGTCCATGTATCGCCAGCTGCTGGAGGAGTTGGGGCTGGGCGAGGAGCAGTCCTTCTACCTGGCGGACTTCGGCCACATCGGCCAGGTGGACCAGGTGCTGTCCATCGACCAGGGGCTGCGCCACGGCCGCCTCAAGGACGGCGACGTGATGGTGATGATCGCCGCCGGCATCGGCTACGTCTGGGGGGCGGCCGTGGTGGAATGGGGGCCGGCCGAACTGTTTGCCGGCCGGCGCGCCCGGTAGTCAGCGCGCTGCCCGTCTGCGCCCGTTGCTGCGGGCGCCGGCTGCGGCCAGGGCCTTGGCCAGGTAACGTCCCGTGTGGCTGCCGGGAGCTGCGGCCACCGCCTCCGGCGTACCCTGGGCGACGATGCGCCCGCCGCCGTCGCCGCCTTCGGGACCGAGATCCAGCACCCAGTCGGCGGTCTTGATCACGTCCAGGTTGTGCTCGATCACCACTACGGTGTTGCCGTGGTCGCGCAGCCGGTGCAGTACGCCCAGCAGCAGCTCGATGTCGTGGAAGTGCAGGCCGGTGGTGGGTTCGTCCAGGATGTAGAGGGTGCGCCCGGTGTCGCGCTTGGACAGCTCCAGGGCGAGCTTCACCCGCTGGGCCTCGCCGCCCGAGAGCGTGGTGGCCGACTGGCCCAGCTGGATATAGCCCAGCCCCACTTCCATCAGCGTCTGCAGCTTCTTCGCCACCACCGGCACGGCGCCGAAGAACTCGTGGGCCTGCTCAACGGTCATCTGCAGCACGTCGTGGATGGTCCTGCCCTTGTAGCGGATCTCCAGGGTCTCCCGGTTGTAGCGCTTGCCGTGGCACACGTCGCAGGGCACGAAGATGTCGGGCAGGAAGTGCATCTCCACCTTGATCATGCCGTCGCCCTGGCAGGCCTCGCAGCGCCCGCCCTTGACGTTGAAGGAGAAGCGCCCCGGACCGTAGCCGCGGCTGCGCGCCTCCGGCACGCCGGCGAACAGCTCGCGGATGGGGGTGAGCAGCCCCGTGTAGGTGGCCGGGTTGGAGCGCGGCGTGCGGCCGATGGGGGACTGGTCCACGCTGATGACCTTGTCGAAGAACTCCAGCCCCTCGATCTCGTCATGGGCCGCCGGCTCGAGGGACGAGCCGTAGAGGTGGCGCGCGGCGGCGGCATAGAGCGTGTCGTTGATGAGGGTGGACTTGCCCGAGCCCGACACCCCCGTGACGCAGGTGAACAGCCCCACCGGCAGCTCGGCGTCCACCTGCTTCAGGTTGTTGCCGCGGGCGTTGCGCACCTTGAGCAGGCGCATGGAATTGACCGGCTGGCGCCGGCGCGGCACGGCGATGGCGCGCCGGCCCGAGAGATAGGCGCCGGTGAGGGAATCGGGATGGGCCGTGATGTCCGCGGGCGTGCCTTCCGCGACGATGCGCCCGCCGTGCTCGCCGGCGCCCGGACCCATGTCCACCACGTAATCGGCCGAGGCGATGGCCTCCTCGTCGTGCTCCACCACGATCACCGTGTTGCCCAGGTCGCGAAGCTCCGCCAGGGTTTTCAGCAGGCGCGAGTTGTCCCGCTGGTGCAGGCCGATGGAGGGCTCGTCCAGCACGTACATGACGCCGGTGAGGCCGGAGCCGATCTGGGAGGCGAGCCGGATGCGCTGGGCCTCGCCCCCCGACAGGGTGTCCGCCGAGCGGTCCAGGGACAGGTAGTCCAGGCCCACGTTGATCAGGAACTGCAGGCGGTTGCCGATCTCGCGCACGATCTTTTCCGCCACCTGCTGGCGCTGGCCGGTGAGCTGCAGGCCGCTGAAGAAGCCGTGGGCCGCCGCCAGGGGCAGGGCGCTCACCTCGGGCAGGCTCCTGTCGCCGATGCGCACATGGCGCGCCTCCTTGCGCAGGCGCGTGCCGTCGCATTCCGGGCAGGGGCGCGTGTTGAGATATTTGGCCAGCTCCTCGCGCACCGTGACGGAATCGGTCTCCTTGTAGCGCCGCTCCAGGTTGGGAATGATGCCTTCGAAGGTGTGTTCGCGCATCGACGTGCGGCCGCTCTCGGACAGGTAGCGGAAGGCGATCTTGTCGCGCCCGGAGCCGTACAGCACCACGTTCTGCGCCTCCGCGGGCAGCTGCTCGAAGGGCGCCTCCACGTCGAAGCGGTAGTGGGCGGCCAGGCTCGCCAGCATCTGGAAATAGAACTGGTTGCGCCGGTCCCAGCCGCGGATGGCGCCCGCCGCCAGGGACAGGTGCGGGTAGGCCACCACCCGCGCCGGATCGAAGAAGCTGATCTGCCCGAGGCCGTCGCAGCGCGGGCAGGCGCCCATGGGATTGTTGAAGGAGAAGATGCGCGGCTCCAGCTCCTGCAGGGCATAGCTGCAGGCCGGGCAGGCGAAGCGCGCCGAGAACAGGTGCTCCCTGCCCGTGTCCATCTCCAGGGCCACGGCGCGCCCGTCTGCATGGATGAGGGCGGTCTCGAAGGATTCGGCCAGACGCTGGCGCGCATCCGGCTTCACCTTGAGACGGTCCACCACCACGTCGATGGAATGCTTGTTGTTCTTGTTGAGGCGCGGCAGGTTGTCGATCTCGTACACCTGGCCGTCGATGCGCAGGCGCGCGAAGCCCTGGGCGCGCAGTTCCGTGAACAAGTCCAGCTGCTCGCCCTTGCGCCCCGCCACCACCGGCGCCAGGATCATCAGGCGCGTGTCCTCGGGCAGGGCCAGCACCTGGTCCACCATCTGGGACACGCTCTGGGCCTCCAGGGCCAGCCGGTGCTCGGGACAGTAAGGCGTGCCGGCGCGGGCGAACAGCAGGCGCAGGTAATCGTGGATCTCGGTGACCGTGCCCACGGTGGAGCGCGGGTTGTGGCTGGTGGCCTTCTGCTCGATGGAGATGGCCGGCGACAGGCCCTCGATCAGGTCCACGTCGGGCTTTTCCATGAGCTGCAGGAACTGGCGCGCGTAGGCGGAGAGGGATTCCACGTAGCGGCGCTGGCCCTCGGCGTAGAGGGTGTCGAAGGCGAGCGACGACTTGCCCGAGCCGGACAGGCCGGTGATGACGGTGAGCTTGTTGCGCGGCAGATCGACGTTGATGTTCTTTAGATTGTGGGTTCTGGCGCCGCGGATTCGGATTTCATCCATGGGTATCGCTGCTGCAGGGGCCGCCGGGGCGGAAAAGGGCAATCTGCTAATATACGCAATTCGCTCGTCCCAAGCCAAGTCCGATTTATGTCTCCAGGCAGTACCGATCGCATGACCCGGCAGGAGGTCCGGGCGGGGCTGTCCCTCGCCTCGATTTTTGCCCTGCGCATGCTGGGCCTGTTTCTCATCCTGCCCATCTTCGCCGTGCATGCCCGCGAGATTCCCGGGGGCGACGACCTCAAGCTGGTGGGCCTGGCGCTGGGGGCCTATGGCCTGACCCAGGCCCTGCTCCAGCTGCCCTTCGGCATCGCCTCCGACCGCTGGGGGCGCAAGCCGGTCATCGCCGCCGGCCTGGCCGTGTTTGCCCTGGGCAGCTTCTTCGCGGCCTGGGCGCCCAATATCGAAATGATCATCGTCGGCCGCGCCCTGCAGGGGGCCGGTGCGGTCTCGGCCGCCGTCTCGGCCCTGGCCGCCGATCTCACCCGGGAGCAGCACCGCACCAAGGTCATGGCCATGATCGGCGCCAGCATCGGCCTGATGTTCTTCGTGTCCCTGGTGGGCGGCCCGCTGGTCTATGCTGCCGTGGGCCTGCAGGGGATCTTCTGGCTCACCGGCCTTCTGGCGCTGGGCGGCATGCTGGTGCTGTGGCGCCTGGTGCCGCCCCAGCCGGAGCCGCGCATCGCCTCCCAGGGGCTGGAAGGGCTCGCCGCGGTGCTGCGCGACCCCCAGCTGCTGCGCCTGGATTTCGGCATCCTGGTGCTGCACGCGGGCCAGATGGCCATGTTCGTGGTGGTGCCCCAGGCCCTGGTGGCGGTGGGGGGGCTCGCCGCCGAGGCCCATTGGAAGGTGTATCTGCCGGTGGTGCTGGCCTCCTTCCTGTTCATGGCGCCGGCCATCATGGGCGCCGAGCGGCGCGGACGCCTGAAGCCCCTGTTCGTCGGCGCCGTGGCGCTGCTGGCTGCCAGCCAGGCCGCCTATCCCTTCGCCATGCATTCCTTTGCCGGCCTGCTGTCGGTGCTGCTGGCCTTCTTCGTCGCCTTCAACATCCTGGAAGCCAGCCTGCCGTCGCTCATTTCCCGCATTGCGCCGCCCGCGGCCAAGGGGGCGGCCCTGGGGGTGTATAACACCATGCAGTCCCTGGGGCTGTTCCTGGGCAGCGCCATCGGCGGGGTGCTCGCCAAGCATTACGGGGCGGAAGGCGTGTTCGCCTTCGTCGCCTTCCTGTCCCTGGCCTGGCTCATGCTGGCCCTCACCATGGAGCCGCCGCCCCTGGTGGCGCTCAAGGA
Source organism: Pseudomonadota bacterium (assembly GCA_049320945.1). Lineage (GTDB taxonomy): Bacteria > Pseudomonadota > Gammaproteobacteria > Burkholderiales > Rhodocyclaceae > DYIB01. Next base: position 5,485 of record JBMOQT010000111.1, on the reverse strand, counting down.
GTTCTTCATCCATGCCCACGTGGATATCGATACCGTGAGCCGCGAGTTGCCCAAGCTGCCCGGCGTGCGCGAGGCGCGGGTGGAGCCGGACAAACGCATGGCTTATCTCAAGGTAAACTTGGAACGCTGGGACGAGGCTAGACTACGCAAACTTCTTGGAGGAGAGATCTGAATGGCATCCGTGAACAAGGTAATCCTGGTAGGTAACCTGGGCGCCGATCCGGAGACGCGCTACATGCCTAGCGGCGATGCGATCACCAACATCCGCCTGGCCACCACCGAGCGCTTCAAGGACCGCAACGGCGAGCAGCAGGAGCACACGGAATGGCACCGGATCGCCTTCTTCGGCAAGCTGGCGGAGATCGCCGGCCAGTATCTCAAGAAGGGTTCCCAGGTCTATGTGGAGGGGCGCATCCGCACGCGCAAGTGGCAGGACAAGGAAGGCAACGACCGCTATACCACGGAAATCGTCGCCGACCAGATGCAGATGCTCGGCTCGCGCCAAGGCGCCGGCGAAGCCCCGCCCGCCGAGCGCTCCGCGGCCGGCGCCACCAGCGCGGCCAGGAAGCCGGCGGCGTCCTCCGGGGCGTCGGGCTTCGGCGACATGGACGACGACATCCCGTTCTAGAGCCGGCCGGCGGCAGCCCAAATGGCGGGATCAGTTCCCGCCATTTGCTTTTAGGGCGGCCCTAATACCGCCCGCGTCCGCTTCGGTGCTACCCTTGGGCATCATCGCCCGCCCTGGTCTGCCGTGCGCAAACTCCGCGAGCTGTCCCCGCACGATCTCCTTACCGTCGGCGTCCCCTTGCTGCTGCTGGTCGCCGCCGGATTCTGGCTCACTGCCCAGTTCATCCGGCCGGCGCCGCCCGATTACCTGGTCCTGTCCAGCGGTCCGGAGGGCGGCGGCTACCAGGCCTACGCGGCGCGCTACAAGCTGTTCCTCGAAAAACACGGCATCGAACTGAGGGAGCGGCCCTCGGCGGGCTCCCTGGAGAACCTGAAGCGGCTGCGGGACAGCAAGGAGGAACTGGACGTCGCCTTCATCCAGGGGGGCACGGTGACGGCGCCCGACGATCAGAACCTGGTATCCCTGGGCAGCCTGTACTACGAGCCCCTGTGGGTGTTCTACCGCGGCCAGCAGGAATTGAGCCGGCTCACCCAGTTGAAGGGCAAGCGCCTGGCGATCGGGCCGGAGGGCAGCGGCACGCGCAAGCTGGCGCTGGAACTGCTGGAGGCCAACGGCGCCGCGGCCGCGCCCACGCGGCTGCTGCCCCTGGGCGGCCTGGCGGCGGTGGAGGCGCTGCACCAGGGACGGGTGGATGCGGTGTTCGCCGTGGGGCCGGTCCAGTCGGCGACCGTGTGGTCGCTGCTCTACCTGGAGGGGGCGCGCCTCATGAGCTTCGCCCAGGCCGATGCCTACACGCGGCGCTTCCCCTATCTGTCCAAGGTGGTGCTGCCCCAGGGGACCATTGACCTGGTGCGTGACATCCCGGCCCGGGACGTGACCCTGGTCGCGCCGGTGGCCACCCTGGTGGCGCGCAAGGACATGCATCCGGCCCTCATGTACCTGCTGCTGCAGGGGGCCGAAGAGGTGCATGGCACTGCCGGCCCCTTCAACAAGGCGCACCAGTTCCCGTCGCCCCAGCAGGTGGATTTCCCCCTCGCCCAGGAGGCGGAGCGTTACTACAAGTCCGGCAAGCCCTTCCTGCAGCGCTATCTGCCCTTCTGGGCCGCCACCCTGGCGGAGCGCATGTGGGTCATGATCATCCCCTTCTTCGGCCTGCTCATTCCCATCATGCGCGTGGCGCCGCCCCTGTACCGCTGGCGCGTCAGCTCGCGCATCTATCGCTGGTACGGGCAGTTGAAGTTCCTGGAGAACGAGGTGAAGCGCGACCCGGCCAAGCTCAGCCGCGCCGAATGGCTGGCGCGGCTGGCGCGCATCGAGGAAGGCGTGGACCGCATCCCCACGCCGCTGGCCTTCACCGACCAGTGGTACACCCTGCGCGAGCACATCGGCCTGGTGCGCACCGTCATTCTGGAAAAGACCGCCGCTTAACCCATCCCCACCCCGGCCCTCCCCTTGAAGGGGGGTGAGAACGGCGGCCCTTCGGGCCGATTGATCTAACCGGCGCGGCGGATGCGGCCGAGGATGGCCGTGGTGGAGCGGTCGTGGAGAAAGGGAATGGAATGGACGCGCCCGCCCCAAGAGAGCACTTCCGTCGCGCCGACGATTCTATCCACGGGCCAGTCGCCGCCCTTGACCAGCACATCGGGACGGCACTCCAGGATGCGCGCCAGCGGCGTGTCCTCGTCGAACCAGGTGACCAGATCGACGCAGGCCAGGGCGGCCATGACTGCCAGGCGGTCCTCCAGGGGATTCACCGGCCGGTCTTCTCCCTTTCCCAGGCGCCGCACCGAGGCATCGGTGTTGAGGGCCACCACCAGGCTGGCGCCCAGGGCCCGGGCCTGGGCCAGGTAGGTGGCATGGCCGCGATGCAGGATGTCGAAGCAGCCGTTGGTGAACACCAGGGGCCGGGGCAGGGCGGCGGCGCGCATCGGCAGCTCGGCGGGGGAGCAGATCTTCTTCTCGAATTCCGGCGGGGGGAAATCCATGGGCGCAGAGGCGGGGACGGCGCGAACCAGCGGGATTCTAGCAGACGGGCGTCGCCTCAGCGCCCGCCCTCGGGCACCTGCTCCCGGACGCGCCAGGCGCGCAGCGCCTCCAGCACGCCGCCCGCGTCGCCGATGAGGCGTGTGCCCGGCGGTGGCCTGCGCCAGGCGGCGAGGCTGCGCCCGAGCGCCCATAGCTCCACCTCCGCATCGAGGCCGGCGCGCACCTCGGCCAGGTCCTCCTGGGTCCGGCGCAGGGGGTGGGCGTCGCTGAAGGACAGGGCGACCACGTCGACGCGCCCGGTGCGCGCCGCCGCCCAGAGGTCGGTCGCAGGCGTCTGCGGACCCAGGGACAGGCAATAGGCGCCTTCGCTCGCCAGCAGCGCCTGGGTCATCAGCAGCCCCAGGCCGTGCCCTTCGCCGGGCAGTGTGGTGAGCAGCACGCGGGGGCGCGTGCCGGCGGGAATGGCGGCGATCGCCGTGCGCAGCAGGTTCTGCGCCAGCTCCGCGTACAAATGCTCCTGGCACACGCCGATGTCGCCGCGCCACCAGGCCTCTTCCACGGTCTCGTCGAGGGGCGCCAGCACGTCGCTGACGAAGCGTTGCAGGCCGTGGCGCGCCAGGCTCTTGCCCAGGGCGCTGCGCAGTTCCTCGGCGCGCTCCACATCGAGCAGCGCGAGCATCGGCTGGGCGGCGCACACGTCCCGGAAAGCCGGGGCACCCGCCCGCAACAGGCGGGACAACTCCGCCGCGTCCGCACCCAGGAGCTTGCCCGGCCGGTGACCGTGATCCAGCAGGCGCTTCACCAGGCGCAGCTTGTCAACCTGATCGGGAGGATAGAGGCGCTCGCCCCGTTCGTTCCGGTGCGGCTGCGGAAAACCATAGCGGCGTTCCCAGACGCGCAGCGTGTCCTTGCCCAGGCCGGTGTCGCGTTCCACGGCTGCGATGGACAGACCGGGCCGCCCGCTGGTGGTCATTTAGTCGTTCGGGATGAATATTGAGGGTTAAACAGTTGCGATCTAGTGTATTGACTCGGAATGGCATTGTCCAGGACGAGGGGTGTCCCAGGGGCGGAGCGGGGAGGAGAAACAATTGCGCCCCTGCAGCGAGGGGCGCGCGCGTCCGTCAGGACGATCCCGACGGCTTGGCGTTGGAGGGGCGCAGGTCCAGCTGGCGCGCCTGCTCCTCGCTGATGTACTCGAAGGCGCGCACCACCTTGCGCACGCCGGAAGTGGTGCGCGCCAGCTCGGTGGCGTCCTCCCCTTCGCGCTGGGTGACCAGGCCCAGGAGATAGACGGTGCCTGCCTCGGTCACCACCTTGACGTGGTTGGGCGAGAACTTGTTGGCCTCGATGAAGCGCGCCTTCACTTTCGAAGTGATATAGGTGTCATTGCTGCGCGCCCCGAAGCTGCTGATGGGGGCCACCTGGATCTCGTTGAGCACGCCCTTGACGTTGGGCAGGGCCGCCACGGTGCGCTCCACCTGCTCCCTGAGGTTTGCGTCGGGCGCCTCGCCCGTGAGCAGCACCTTGAGGTTATAACTGGTGGTGTTCACATGCACCCGGTCGCCGAATTTTTCGTTGATGGCCTTCAGGGCGCGGATCTCCACGGCTTCGTCGGCCAAGTAGGTTTCGGAGAGACGGCGGTCGGTCAGCATCAGCGCCCCGGCGCCCACTCCCACGGCGGCGGCGGTGACGCAGCCGGAAAGCCAGGGCACGGCGGCGGCCAGGGCGGATACCAGCAGGGCGGAGCGAGCGAGTCTTTTCATCATTCCTCTCCAAGCAGCAAACAATCGATGCCGTCGCACAGGCAGTGGATGGTCAGCAGATGCACTTCCTGGATGCGTGAAGTGCGGTCCGCGGGCACGCAGATGTGCACGTCTTCCGGCCCCAGGAGCTCGGCCATCCGGCCGCCGCCCTTGCCGGTGAGCGCCACCACCCGCATCTCCCGCTCGTGGGCGGCGTGAATGGCCTCGATCACGTTGGGCGAATTGCCGCTGGTGGAAATGGCCAGCAGCACGTCGTTGGGCTGGCCCAGCGCCCGCACCTGCTTGGAAAACACCTGCTCGTAGGCGTAGTCGTTGGCGATGGAGGTCAGCGTCGAGGTGTCGGTGGTCAGGGCGATGGCGGCCAGGCCGGGCCGCTCCTTCTCGAAGCGGTTGAGCAGTTCGGCGGCGAAGTGCTGGGAATCGGCGGCGGAGCCGCCGTTGCCGCAGGCCATCACCTTGCCGTTGTTCATCAGGCACTGGACCATCAGCTCCACCGCCTGGGCGATGGGCCCGGCGAGCAGCTCGACCGCGGCGAGCTTGGTCTGGGCGCTGTCGTTGAACTGTTGGGAGATGCGGGCGACGAGATTCATGGCAAGAGCCGGGGAAAAGCCGTTGGCGCGGCATTCTAGCACGGCCCCCGGTGCCCCCGGCTGTCGAGACATCACAGCACCAGGAACACCTCGAAGCGGATGCGCTGCCAGGGGTCGCGATGGCGGTACAGCCGCGCCACGCGCGCCTCGACCCGGGCGCCCCGGTCCATCTCGGCGGCGATGGCGGCATTTTCGGCGCGCGGCACATAGCCCAGCTTGCGTCCGCGCCACTCCACCCGGATGGCATTGGCGTCGTGGCCGTTGTCGGGTTCGCGCACCAGGGTGAGGGGGTCGCCCTCCTTCATCTCGTCCCACACCGCGCGGCCGGCATAGAACTGGAACCCCGCCAGGGGCGAGCTTTGCACCAGGATCTTGACGCTCTGGGCCCAGGCCGGGGCGGCGACGAGGGTCAGGACCAGGGCCAGGCTGACCCATCCCCACCCCGGCCCTCCCCTTGAAGCAACCGTATTTGCTGTCAAGCAATTTTTGGAGCCCAAGGTGTGTTGTTCTTGATCATG
>JBMOQT010000110.1:0-10666 GCA_049320945.1 Pseudomonadota bacterium | reverse complement strand
GTGCGACCATTTGCCGCACTCGTCCCGGACCATCCGGAGCTTAGAATCGCGCCCCGATCATCAACCACAAGAAATCCGGGAGCGCCCATGTCCTGTCACCGATCGAAACTGCTGTTCGCCGCAACCCTTGTTCTCCCCGGCAGCTCCTTTGCCCTTGGCGATGGGCCGACTCTGGAGGAAGTCGTGGTCACGGCTTCGCCCATGTCCGATCCCCTCACCGTCGTCACCGATCCCAAGGCGCCGCGCCAGCCTCTGCCGGCCCACGACGGCGCCGACTACCTGAAGACCATCCCCGGCTTCTCGGTCATCCGCAAGGGCGGCACCGACGGCGATCCGGTATTTCGTGGCATGGCCGGCTCGCGCCTCAACATCCTGCTGGACGGCGAACAGATCCTGGGCGGCTGCGGCGGCCGCATGGACCCGCCCACGGCCTACGTCTTCCCCGAGGCCTATGACCGCATCACCGTTTTGAAGGGGCCGCAGACCGTGCTGTACGGCCCGGGCAACTCGGCGGGTACCGTGCTGTTCGAACGGGAGGTGAAGCGTTTCGCGCAACCCGGTTGGCAATTCAACGGCAGCGCCATGTTCGGCAGCTTCGGCCGCAACGACCAGGTGGCCGATGTGCGGGCCGGCACGCCGGACTTCCACATCCAGGGCACGGCGACCAATTCTGACTCGGACGACTACCGGGACGGCGACGGCCGCGCCGTGCACTCCCGCTACACCCGCTGGAGCGCCAACGCGGCCATGGGCTGGACACCGGACGACCACACCCGACTCGAGCTGTCTACGGCCCGCAGCGACGGGGAGGCTGCCTACGCCGACCGCGCCATGGACGGCTCCAAGTTCGCGCGCGAGAACGCGGGCCTGAAATTCGTGAAGCGGCGCATCTCGCCGCTGCTGGAGAAGTTCGAGGCCCAGCTCTACTACAACTACATCGACCACGTCATGGACAACTTCTCCCTGCGCACGCCCAACGGGATGCGCATGCTCAACAATCCGGATCGGGAGACGGTCGGCGGGCGCCTGGTCGCCACCCTGCGGCTGGGTGAGGCCACCGAAGCGACCCTGGGCGCGGATGCCCAGCGCAACGTCCATACCGTGCGCTCAAGCCTCAGTGCGCCCCGGGCCGAAGACATGAACTTCCGCCAGGCCGGCCTGTTCGGGGAGGTCCGGCATTTTCTCGATGAACGCAACCGCCTGGTCGGCGGCCTGCGGGTCGACCGCTCCCGCGCCGAGGACTGGCGCAGCGCCAAGACCACCTTCGGCCAGTCCGACGACGACACCTTGACGAGCGGCTTCGGGCGCTATGAACGGGATCTGGGCGGGATAGCCGCGACGGCGTACGTGGGACTCGGCCACATCGAGCGCGCCCCCGACTACTGGGAACGGAACAAGGGTAATGGCGCGGCGAGCACCTTCTTCCTCAAGCCGGAGAAGACCACGCAGCTCGATGCCGGACTGCTCTACCGCGGCGAGCGCCTGTCCGGCTCCGTCTCGGCCTTCTACGGCAAGATCCGCGATTACATCCTGATCCAGGGGGGCGCCCTGCCCTCAGGCGCGCGCAACGTGGCTGCCACGACCTGGGGTACGGAAGCGGGCGTGTCCTATGCCCTCAGTGCCGCCTGGCGGGCGGATGCATCCCTGGCCCTGGTGCGCAGCGACAACGATACCGATGGCCGGCCCCTGGCCCAGACGAGCCCGGCGGAGCTGCGCCTGGGCCTCGGCTATGACGACAAGATCTGGTCTTTCGGCACACTGCTGCGCCTCGTTACCGAGCAGGACCGGGTCGATCCGAACCAGGGCAATATCGTCGGCCAGGACATCGGCCGCACCCCCGGCTTCGCCGTGCTGTCCCTGAACGGCGGCTGGCGGCCGAAGAAAGGGGTGCTGCTGAGCGGAGGCGTGGACAACGTGTTCGACCGGACCTACGCGGAGCACATCAGCCGCGCCGGCGCCATGGTGGCGGGCTACACCCAGACCACCCGGGTCAACGAGCCCGGCCGCACCGTCTGGATCAGGGCCCAGATCGCGCTCGATTAATCGAAGGACCCGGGAACTGCGTCCGACCAGGAGGAGCAACTTACTGGTGCGCGGGGGAATCTGCGATGTACCAGCCGGCCGGACCAATGACGACGGCAAGCCGTAGTGTCGCCGACCTGCTGCGGGTCACCGGCTCGCGCCCTGCCACCAGCTTCCGCTCCGGCTCCGACAAGACGGGCTCGAGCATCGCCTCGACCCGGAAATTCAGATCCAGCGAGCCGATCCCATCGCGGCCCATCCGCTGCCGGCGGAAGTTGTCCACCACGTCATCCAGTTGGAAAGCGGCAGCGTACGTGTACCGCCCGTGGGCGAGGGTGACCGTTTCGCCGTGTTCTGCGAGAACCCCACCGCCCAACGGCTCCACCACGCGCACGCTCAGACGGTAAGGGCCGGCGCGAACCCCTTCGCTCACCACCTCGACCTCGATGCGCCGGGCCGGTCGACGCGCCGACACCAACACCGGGGCATGGACGGCCTGCGCCAACTCTCTGTATGCCTGGTCTGCCGCGCGGCTCTCTACCGCGGACCGACGCTCCAACGCGAGCCACAGCGCGCCCACCCCAGTCGCCACGACCAGGGCGACGAGCCCCGATGCCAGCGCCCGTGTCGCCCGCTTTCGCGCCGCGTCCGACGGCATCGTCCGCTCGGCCTGCTGCGCCATCGCCCGCAACGTGACCATTGCCGCGGCGAACGCGCCGATCCCCGCCACCAGGGCGACCGTCGCGATGGCCGCGGCCGCCCAGCGGGGCCACGGATCGTCGCCGAACAGGACGAGCCAGGCCACCGCCAGCGCAAGCGCCGCCGCGCCCGCGGCGGCCGGCAGCGCCATGGCAAGGCCCCAGGCCGCACCGGCCGCCAGGAAGAGCGTCTTTGTCCGTACTCGGGTCTCCATGCGCAATGTCCATCGGCCACGGATTCTTCCCGCCGTGCCCCACGGCGAAGGCGCTCGAGATTGTAGTTGAGAGCCGCATAATCAACTATCATTCTAGAAACCTCAGTTGAAACCGCTTTAAACGCAAAGATCGCAAAGACCCCAAGGGCGCAAAGAAGATCGACAGCTCACCCGGCCGGGGGGCGCACCCGCCTGGGAAATTTCCTTTGCGGTCTTTGCGATACTTTGCGTCCTTTGCGTTAACTGCGTTTTTTAGGATCATTCTTTTCGCCCCATGAAGTTGGACCTCGCTCGCCATGACTCACGTCGTGGTCCCGCTTGCACCCGACATGCGTACCGCTCGCAAGGTGTGCTTATGAGAAAGCTCAAGGTCCACCGGATTTCGGTACTGCTTCTGCTTTCCCTTGGCTGCGGCGCACGGGTGCTGGCCGCCGAACTGGACATCGCCCCGCTGTTCGCCGGTTACGAGCGCGGCTGCGGGATTTCCGGGGTGGCGGAGCGCCTTGTCGTCTGGACGAATCCCGACGGGAAGGACCGCCTCCCGTCGGCCGACGCCTTGCCGGCGGTGTGGTGGAGCCATGTCGGCAAGCCCGTTGTCAGTGATCAGGCCGATCACTGGTATGTGAGGGTGCCGCTGCGACAGGTCCGTTTCCGCGGCTTGCAGGTAGTCCGCCTGGAGCGCTGGTACGGCAAGGGCAGCGGCATCAGCGGCTGGTCACTGGTCCTGGCCGTGCCCCTTGTGGAGGCGCGGCGTCACATAGACGAAAGGGAATTCACGCTCGACGAGAGCGGAAACTTCAAGCCCGAACTCAGCGCCGACGAGGACGGTCGTCACACCCATCTCGTCTGCGACGTTTCGATGTAGGTAGTCATGGGGCCGGCCGGATCGACCAGTTTCCCGGCCGCCCCGCCCCCCGGTGCGAGCATGTTCCTGCCCTGGTTGCTCGGCGCCGTGACACTCCTCTTGCCCGCTGTCCCGGTAGTGTGGCTCTGGAGGAAACCGGGACGGGGCAGGCGGGAGCAGATGTTGCGCATCTGGGTTGCAGGCGGCATCGTTCTATTTGCCTTTCTTTCCGGCGCCTGGGCATTCACCAGCCATTACCTCCGTTACGGGTTCGTCATCGCCTTCGCGGTCGCCGCTTTACGCGCCTGGCGCAGTCCGATGGGCGGCGTCCCAGGTCCAGGCATGGGTGTGCTTGTTGCGGCCGCAACGGTCGTAGCCGTCCTCGATGCGATCGCCATTGAGGCGCGTTTCTATCCCGGTACTGCGGCGGAATTGTCGTTTCCCCTGCGGGCGGGCACGTACCTGGTGCTGCAGGGCGGGTCGAATCCTTTGGCGAATCCGTTCCATGGCGGGGCAGAACGCTACGCACTGGATATCGTGAAATTGAACCGACTGGGCAACCGGGCCGCGGGTATTGCCCCGCGGGTACTGGATGCCTACGAGATCCATGGCGCGCCGGTCTATAGCCCCTGCACGGGGACAGTGCAGGCGGCCCGCGATGGGCTTCCCGACAATAAGCCCGGCACGGCCGATATGACCCATCCGGAAGGCAATCACGTCCTGCTTCGCTGCGGCGACGTGGACGTCCTGCTCGCGCACCTCATGGAGGCAAGCCTGACCCCCAAGGCGGGCGATACCGTGGCGGCGGGCTCGCTTCTGGGTAGGGTCGGCAATTCGGGAAACAGCACCGAGCCTCATCTGCATATCGCCGCCACGAGGAAGGGGGGCGCAGTTCCCATCGCCTTCGGAGCTAATGTGCCGGCCGTGAACGACATCATTCTTTCGCCCTCCGATGCGCCTCCCTCAGGCGTACAGCGCCTCGATCTCGCCCTGATAGGCCTTGTAGATGCTGGCGCGGCGCACCTTCATGGTGGCGGTGACTTCGCCGTCGTCGTGGTCCAGCTCCTTGGTGAGCAGGTGGAAGCGGCGGATCTGGGCGACCGGAGCGAGCTGGGCGTTGCCCCGGTCCACCTCCGCCTGGATCAGCTCGCGCACCCGGGGATTCTCGGCCAGGGAGCGGAAATGGGTGAACGGGATGCGGTTGGACTCGGCCCACTTGCCCACCGTCTCGTAGTCGATCTGGACCAGGGCCGAGACGAACTTGCGGCCGTCGGCGACGACGATGCACTCCTTGATGTAGTGGCTCGCCTTCATGGCATTCTCGATTTCCGAGGGCGTGAGGTTCTTGCCGCCGGCGGTGATCATGATGTCCTTGAGGCGATCCACGATCTTGATCTGGCCGCCCTCCTCCCGCACCACGTCGCCCGTGTGCAGCCAGCCGTCCACGATGGCGGCGGCGGTCGCCTCAGGGCTCTTGTAGTAGCCGCAGAACACCACGTCGCCGCGCACCTGCAGCTCGCCCTGCTCCGAGACGCGGCACTCCACCCCCAGGGTGGGCTCGCCCACGGTGCCGATGCGCACCCGGTCCAGGCGATGGCCGGTGATCATGCCGGTGGATTCGGTCAGGCCATAGACCTCAATCAGGGGCACGCCCAGGGTGCGGAAGAAACGCACCGTGGCGGGCGGGATGGGCGCCGCGCCGGTGAGGGCCACCTTGGCCCGGCGCAGGCCGATGAAGTTCTGCAGCGCCCGGAAGACGAGCCAGTAGTACAAGGCGAAGGTGAGCCGCTCGCCCGGGCTGCGCTGGTGGGCGGCCTTCTCGGCGAAGGGCTCGCAGGCCTTGAGCGCCCGCTGGAACAGGGCGCGGCGCAGCCGCCCGGTCTCCTGCATCTTGATGCTGATGGCCGCGTGCAGCTTCTCCCAGATGCGCGGCACGCCCAGGAACATGGAGGGCGCCACTTCCCGCAGGTCCTCCTGCACGGTGCGGATCGATTCGCCGAAGTTCACCTGGGAGCCCAGATACAGGGGGCAGAAGGTGGTGAGCATCTGCTCGGCCACGTGGCACAGGGGCAGATAGGACAAATGGGTGGTGTGCTCGTCCAGCCCCAGGCGCTCGATGATGCCCGGCGCCACGCCGCGGATGTTGGCATAGCTGATCATCGCTCCCTTGGGCTTGCCCGTGGAGCCGGAGGTATAGATCATGAGGGCGATGTCCGACAGGCGCTGGGCGGCCAACACCTCGTCCACCAGGCCGCGGTGCACCGACTCGTAATCCACCCCCAGCGCCTCCACCTCGGCGAAGCTGATCACCTTGTGGACGTGCTCGGCCGGGGTGTTGCGCAGCCCCTTCTTCTCCACCACGACGATCTTCTTCAGGCGCGGCAGCTGCTCCAGGGCCGCCAGCACCTTGTCGGTCTGCTCCTGGTCCTCGCATACCACGATGTCCACGTCGGCGTGGCCCAGCACATAGGCCACCTCGGGGGTGGGGCTGGTGGGGTACACACCCACGGTGACGGCGCCCACCAGGCCTGTGCCCATCTGGGCCAGCACCCATTCCAGCCGGTTCTCGGAGATGACGCCTACGTGGCCGCCGGCGGGCAGTCCCAGGGCGCGCAGGCCCAGGCCGAAATGGCAGGCGCGGCGGTAGTAGGCCTCCCAGGTGATGGGGTTCCAGATGCCGAAGTCCTTCTGGCGGATGGCGACGCGCTGAGGCTGCCGGCGCGCCTGCTCGCGCAGCATCTGGGGCAGGGTCAGTTCGGGAAGACGGAGGGAATCCATGTCACGACAGCCAGCGCTTGCGGCGCTTGTAGTGCTTGATGTGGCGGAAGCTCTTGGCCTGGCCTTCGCCGGCCATGCCCAGGTAGAACTCGCGCACGTCCTGGTCGGCGGCGAGCTTCTCGGCGGGGCCGTCGATCACCACCTTGCCCATCTCCATGATGTAGCCGGTGTGGGCCACGGCCAGCGCCAGCGAAGCGTTCTGCTCCACCAGGAGCATGGATACCTGGTGCTCCCGGTTGATGCGGGCGATGATGGCGAAGATGCTCTCCACCAGCAGGGGCGCCAGGCCCAGGGAGGGCTCGTCCAGCAGCATCACCTTGGGCTTGCCCAGGAGCGCCCGGCCGATGGCCAGCATCTGCTGCTCGCCGCCGGAGAGATAGCCCGCCAGCCCCTTGCGCCGCTCATACAGGCGCGGGAAGTATTCATAGACCAGGTCGAATTCCGCCCGGCCGGCCTTGCGGCCGGCCAGGGCGTAGGTGGCGGCCACCAGGTTCTCCTCCACCGTCAGGTCCTCGAACACGTGCCGCCCTTCCATGACGTGGCACAGGCCGGCGCGCACCAGCTCGTGGGGCTTCATTCGGGCGGTGGGCTGGCCGTCCAGCAGGACCTCGCCCTTGGTCATCTCCCCGTCCTCCAGGGCGAGCAGGTTGGACACCGCCTTGAGGGTGGTGGTCTTGCCCGCCCCGTTGGAGCCCAGCAGGGCCACGATGCTGCCGCGCGGCACCTGCAGGGACAGGCCGCGCAGCACCTGCACGGCCTTGTTGTAGATGACCTCGGCGTTGTTGATGGCGAGGATGACGTCCTGGCTCACGGTCAGTTCAGCTGGATCCAGTCGGACACCGGCACCATCTTCTGGGCCTTGACGTCGGCCTTGTAGATGCGGCCCACGGGCACCGAGTTGCCCTTGATGGTGATGGGCACGCCGATGACGCCGCCCGTGTCGAAGTTGGCGATGGAGTTCAGCGCCGCCTTCAGGTTCTTGCCGTCCAGGGGCTTGCCCGCCTCCAGGGTGCGCTTGGCCGCCTCGGTCATCAGCATGGCGGTGAGGAAACCCTGCATGTAGGCGGTGCTCTGGTATTCGGGACGCATCTGGCGGATCTTCTCCAGCATGGGTGCCTTGGCCGAGGTATCGTAGTAGTAGCGGTAAGGCATGACACCCATGAAGCCGTCGGCGGCCTCGCCCATCTTCATCACCGTCGAGTTGTCCATGGTCCAGAAGCTGCCCATGAACTGGCTCTTGGAGCCGGCCTTCTTGAGCTGGGTGACGAACTCGGGAATGGGCGCCAGCACGTAGCCGTGGAAGATGGTGTAGTCGGGGTCCGCCCGGCGCAGCTTGATCACTTCCGTGGACACGTCCACGCTGCCGGGTGGCGTCATGATCTCTGCGGCGATGGTCAGGCCCAGCTTCTTCGACTGCTCGCGAAACTCCTCCACCGGATCGCGCCCGAACTCCGAGTCGGAATACACCAGGGCCACCTTGGCCTTGGGTTTCTCCTTGGCGATGTGGCGCAGCAGGATGCCGATCTGCTCCGAGTAGTCGGGTCCGGCGATGAACTGGTAGGGGTACTTCTGGGGATTGTTGATCTCGGTGGCGAAGGAGGCGCCGGCCATCAGGATGCTGCCCATGCGCTCCAGCTCCGGGTTGATAGTGCGCTGGAAGGCGGTGGAATCGCCGTAGTAGAGGCTGATCTTGTTGGAGCCGGTCAGCTTCTTGAAGGCGGCCACCGACACGTCCGGCTTGTAGCCCGTGTCCTCGAACACGTACCTGACCTTGCGCCCCTTGATGCCGCCGGCATCATTGAGGATCTTCAGGTAGTCCTGGATACCGGCGTGGATGCCGACCCCGGCGAAGGCGAACACGCCCGTCATGGGGATGGAGCCGCCCAGGACGATCTCCTCCTGGGCCTGGGCGGCCGGCGCCAGAATGATGCCGGCGGCGGCCAGCAGGCCGGTCAGCCATTTCGATAAACGCATATTGTCTCCTCCTGTAAAGGTCCTATGTCCGGAATGGCCACAGGTGAAAAAATCGCCGGGTCCGGCGCCACATCTCCGCCAGGCCGTGGGGTTCGAAAATGAGAAAACCGACGATCAGCGCCCCGAACACGATGGTGCGCACCGGCGCCAGGTGCACCGCCATCTCGGCGGCATTGGGCAGCAGGCCGAAAACCAGCTTGAGGGCTTCCGGCACCAGGGTCATGAAGGCCGCGCCCAGGATGCCGCCAAGAATGGTGCCCATGCCGCCGACGATGATCGCCGCCAGGAAGAAGATGGACATGATCAGCGGGAAGCTCTCGGGCGTCACCGAGCGGAAGAAATAGGCCCACAGGCCGCCCGCCACGCCGGCGTAGAAGGAGGCGATGGCGAAGGACAGCAGCTTGTAGCGCAGCAGCGGGATGCCCAGCACCTCCGCCGAGATGTCCCGGTCGCGGATGGCAATGAAGGCGCGGCCGATGCGCGTGCGGAACAGGTTGGCGGCGCCGAACACCATGAGCGCGGCAAGGGGCACGATCAGCCAGTAGATGCGGAACTCGTTGTCCAGGGCCAGGCCGAACAGCTGCGCCGGCGGCAGCGTGAGGCCCGCCGTGCCGCCGGTGACTGCGGTCCAGTTGGCAAACACGAAATGCAGGATGAAGGAAGCGGCGATGGTGGCGATCGCCAGGTACAGCCCCTTGACGCGCAGCGACGGGATGCCGAACACCATGCCGATGACCATGGCCACGCCGCCGCCGGCCAGCAGGTTGAGGAGGCAAGGCGTGCCCCAGCGGCTCTCCAGCACCGCGACGGTATAGGCGCCCACACCCATGAAGGCCGCCTGGCCCAGGCTCACCAGCCCGGTGTAGCCGGTGAGGATGTTGAGCCCCGTGGCGGAGATGATGTTGATCGCCACCAGGCAGGCGAGGTACAGCCAGTACTGGCTCGCCACGAAGGGAAAGGCGGCCAGCAGCAGGGCAAACAGGCCCAGCCACAGGCGCTGGGTGGGCGTGTCGAACAAGGCCTCGTCGGCGGCGTAGGTTTGCTTGGCGGTGGCGATGCGCATGGTCAGAGTCGCTCGATTTCGTGGGTACCGAACAGGCCGTAGGGGCGGATCATGAGGATCAGCACCAGCAGCGAAAAGGTGGCCAGCATCTTGTACTCGCCGCCCAGGTAGATGCCGGTCCACGCCTCCACCAGGCCCACCAGCACGCCGCCCACCAGGGCGCCCAGCACGCTGTCCAGGCCGCCCACGATCACCACCACCAGCACCGACAGGCCGAACACACCCATGCTCGGCGACAGGCTGGAGATGCTGCCGACGATGATCCCGGCCACCGCCGCCACCGCCGCGGCGAGCACCCAGGCCAGGGAGAAGACGCGCGGCACGTTGATGCCCATGGCGTAGGCGGCGGCCTGGTCCGAGGCGGTGGCGCGCAGCGCCACGCCGCCGCGCCAGAAGCGGAACACCAGCAGCACGGCGGCGATGAGGGCGCCCGCCACCAGGAAGCCGTAGAAAATCTTGGGCGGCACCATGGCCTCGCCGATCAGCACCGGCTCGGAGGGCATGAAGTCGGGCAGGCGCAACTGGTCGGCTCCCCACACCAGCTCCACCAGGCCCACCAGGATGGACGCCAGGCCGACGGTCACCATGAACACCGAGATGGGCGCCTCGCCCAGCATGGGCCGGATCAGCAACCGCTCCACCACCGCGCCCAGCAGGCCGCTGCCCGCCACCGCCGCGGCGATGCCCAGCCAGATGGGCCAGCCCAGGTTTGATGCGGCGGCGAAGAAGAAATAGGCGCCCATCATCAGCATCTCGCCGATGGCCAGATTCACCACCCGCGTGGCCTTGAAGATGAGCACGAAAGCCAGGCCCGCCAGCGCGTACAGGCCGCCGCTGCCCAGCCCGGCGAGGCTCACCTCGAACAGGAGCAGCCAGTCCATCAGGCAGCCCTCCGAACCGATTTTCGCCCCGCAGGCGCGTACGACGTTCCCCTCTCCCGCAATGGGCTGAGGATTACCCACAACTCAGACGTCATGCAGCAGGCTCCCTCCCCTTCAAGGGGGCGGAGCGGGGGTTTCGCAGAGCACTGCTCTGCGCCCGCGGAGCCGGCCCGGCCTGCAGGCCGGGCCGG
>JBMOQT010000109.1:0-10672 GCA_049320945.1 Pseudomonadota bacterium | reverse complement strand
GGGTTGCGGCGAACAGCAGTTTCGATCGGTGACAGGACATGGGCGCTCCCGGATTTCTTGTGGTTGATGATCGGGGCGCGATTCTAAGCTCCGGATGGTCCGGGACGAGTGCGGCAAATGGTCGCACTCACGACCGAAAATGCGCCAAATAAAGAGTATTCAATTACTTGCTGGCTCGATGTGCGGGCCCGCGCAGGTTCCTTAAAACCTGGCGTTGACAATCGGCCAAACCTCTTTAAACTAGTAACTGATTACTTACTATGCTTTTGACAACTTATTGTCGTGGGGACGGTTATGGCATTCACAACAAGGATGCTCGGGAGCCTGATGATGCTTTCGTGTCTCGCCGCCACAAGTCAGGCAGGAGACTCCCTACCCCTATGGCAGGCCATGGATCAGGCTTTGGGCGGCAATCCGGCGATACGGAGCCAGGAGGCCGAGATGAGGAGGCAGGAGCTCGAAAAGGACATCGCGCGGGGCCGGCATTTCCCCAAGGTGGACCTGAGCGCCGGCTATACGCGTTACGCACACCCCACGCTGGTTACCCCGATCCGCGAGGTCGGCGTGTTCCCGCCGCTCGATCGAGACATCTGGAACGCCGGCGTCGTTTTCAGCCTGCCCCTTTATGCCGGTGGAAAACTGGTTGCCGGCGAGCATCTGGCGGAGCATAACCGCCAGATTGCAGCCGAAAGCCTGCGCGCTTCAGGGCAGGATCTCCTGTTCAATGTCGTCGTGACCTACACCAAGGCGCTTCAGTTCCGGCACCTGCAGAAGGCGCTCGCCCTGCGTATCAGATCGCTGGAGCAGGAGGAGGCGAGCATCACGCAGCGCCTGAGCGAGGGTCGTGCGGCGAAGCTCGATCTCATTAGGCTGCAGACACAGCTTTCCCAGGCGCGTCATGACTTGCTGGCGGTGGAGCAGGGGGAACGCAACGCCCTTGCGCTGCTCGCAGCGCTGCTCGGCCGGCAGGACAAATTGCCGCCCCTGGCCGAGATGGAACCGACAACCGTGTCCGTGCCAGGGTCCAGGGAAGAAGCCTTGGCAAGAGCCGCCGTTCGACGTCCGGATATGCTGAGAGCACAGGCTGTCGGCAGGGCGGCGGCGGCCCAGGCGGACATCGCCCGCGCCGAGCAGCTTCCCCAGGTGAATCTGGTGGGCAAGATCCAGACCGCCAGCGGCAGCGACCTCAAGAACTTCGACGATGGACAGATCGGCGTTCAGGTTGTCCTGCCCTTGTTCGACGGCTCGATTCGCCGGCGCCGCGTAGACCAGGCGAATCTGGAACGGCGCAGGGGCGAACTGCTCGAGGAGGAAACCCGCAATCAACTGGTGTCGGAGATAGAACAGGCCTATGGCGGACTGACTGAATCCCGATCGCGCCTCGACGTGGCGCTGCAGGGCGAACGGGAAGCACAGGAGGCGCTGCGCATCGAGAAGCTCCGCTACGGCAATGGCGAAAGCACCATCACCGATCTGCTCGGCGCCGAGGCGGCGCTGTGGGGCGCGACGGTAAGCCGCCTCCAGGCGGGATACGACGTCGCCGCGCACCAGGCCCGTTTGCTGCGGGCGATGGGCGAACTGTCGCCGGACAGCTTCAAGCCACGACCGGCCGGCTTAGTGACGCCAGGCGAGACAGGCGCACATTCTGCTGCGCCGCCGGATGCGGACCGATACCTCGCCATACATCGCGGACAGCCGGCGCAATTCTAGGACGCACGACGGAGCAAGGAGATTGCGATGAAGAAAATCTATGTAATCGCGGCAATCGCGGCTGCCGGTGCCCTCGCGGCAGGTGTTGCCTGGCGCGCCATGCCATGGGCAGCCAAGTCCGACGCCAGGGTCGTGGCCGCGTCCGGCACCGTGGACGCCACCGAGGTCAACGTGTCGTTCCGGGTGCCGGGGGTTCTGCATGCCCGGCCGGTGGACGAAGGCAGCATCGTCACCAAGGGCCAGCTGCTGGCCGAACTCGATGCCCGCGAAGCGGGCGCGCGGCTGCGCCAAGCGGAGGCGGCCGCCGAGGCCATGCGTGCACGGCTGAGGGACATGGAGCAGGGCTACCGGCCGCAGGAAGTCGCCGAAGCCCAAGCCCAGGTCGAGCAGGCTGCAGCGAATCTGGCTAACCTGCGGGAAGAAGCACAACGCTCCGAGAATCTCTTCAAGGGCGGCGCGGTCAGCCGGCAGCGCCGGGACAAGGACGCCACCGCCGCCGCCATGGCGCAGGAACATTACCGGGCGGCGGCGGAACGCCTGAAACTGGTCCGCAGCGGTTTTCGCCCCGAGGCCATCAGCGCGGCCCGGGCCCAGGCGATGGAAGCCCAGGCGGCGGTCGACAGTGCGCGCATCGCCCTGGAAGACCTGCAGGCGAAAAGCACGATAGACGGCACGGTGACCCGCAAGCACGCCGAGTCCGGCGAAACGCTGGCGGCCAGTCGCCCGGTGGTCACCGTCACCGATCTCTCCCGGCCGTGGGTCCGCGTCTACATCCCGGAACACCGGATCGGCGCGGTGAAGCTGGGCGCGCCGGCCCGCATCAAGGTCGATTCCTTTCCCGACCGGGAGTTCACCGGCCGGGTGACCTACGTTGCATCCCAGGCGGAGTTCACGCCGAAGAATGTTCAGACCCAGGAGGAGCGGGTCAAGCTGGTGTTCGCGGTGAACGTCACGGCGGAAAATACCGAGGGTGCGCTCAAGCCCGGCATGCCGGCCGACGTGTTCATCGCCACCGACAGTGGGTACCGCAAGTGAACGCCGGAGCACCGCAATGACGGACATTGCGATCAGCGCCCGCGGATTGGGGCGCGCCTTCGGCGAGCTGTGGGCGGTGCGCGGCCTGGACCTGGAAGTCAGGCGCGGAGAAATCTTCGGGCTGGTCGGCCCCGACGGGGCGGGCAAGACGACCGCCATACGGCTGCTCACCGGCATCCTCGCCCCCAGCGAGGGGACAGCTTCCGTTGCCGGCCTGCCCATCGGCACCGATGATGAATTGATCAAGACCCGGATCGGCTACATGTCCCAGCGTTTTGGCCTGTATGGCGATCTGTCGGTGGAAGAGAACCTGCGCTTCTACGCGGATCTCTACGAAGTTGGCCGGGCGCAACGGGCTGCGGCGGAGGAACGTCTGCTCGGTTTCAGTAACCTCACCCCGTTTCGCAAGCGCCTTGCCCGCGACCTGTCGGGCGGAATGAAGCAGAAGCTGGGGCTGGCGTGCGCTCTGATCCACAAACCCGAGGTGCTGTTCCTGGATGAGCCGACCAACGGCGTCGATCCGGTATCGCGCCGGGACTTTTGGCGCATCCTGTACAACATGCTCAAGGAGGGGGTCACGATCTTCGTGTCC
Organism: Pseudomonadota bacterium; assembly: GCA_049320945.1. Taxonomy (GTDB): domain Bacteria; phylum Pseudomonadota; class Gammaproteobacteria; order Burkholderiales; family Rhodocyclaceae; genus DYIB01. Next base: position 7,335 of record JBMOQT010000109.1, on the reverse strand, counting down.
ACGGCATACCTGGACGAGGCCGAACGCTGCACACGCGTCGGCCTCATGCACCGCGGCCGGCTGATCCGGTGCGACACGCCCCGGCGGCTCAAGGACGGCATACCGGGAACGCTGATCGAGGTGCAGGCGACGAATGCGCGCGAGGTGCAGCAGCAGCTCGCACGGCTGCTGGGCCGGCACCGGGTCAGCCTGTTCGGCGCCAAGCTGCACATCCATGCTGCGGACGAGGATGAGGCGCGGCGGATGGACGCGGCATTGACGGAGCTGGGGATCGCCGTGGACGCCAGGGAGAACATCGCAGCCACCCTCGAAGACGTATTCGTCATCGAGATGGCGCGGGAGTCCCCGGAGACGCACCATGGATGACGGGCTGGCCGTGAAGGTGGAGGGCCTGACGCGGGTCTTCGGCGATTTCGTCGCGGTCGACCACATTTCCCTGACCGTGCCCAAGGGCCGGGTGTTCGGATTTCTGGGCCCCAATGGTGCGGGAAAATCGACCACCATCCGCATGCTGTGCGGCCTGCTGCAGCCCAGCGGCGGCACAGGGACGGTGGCCGGCTTCGACATCATGACCGAGTTCGAGGCGATCAAGCGCAGCATCGGCTACATGTCGCAGAAGTTCTCCCTCTACGACGACCTCACCGTGGAGCAGAACATCGACTTCTACGCGGGGATCTACCAGGTTCCCCGGGAGCGCCGCGCGGCGCGCAAAGACTGGGTACTGCAGATGGCCGGGCTCGGCGACAAGCGCCGCCACCTGACGGCGTCGCTTGCCGCCGGCTGGAAGCAGCGCCTGGCGCTCGGATGCGCCGTGCTGCACGAGCCCCCGCTGCTCTTTCTGGATGAGCCGACCTCGGGTGTCGATCCGCTCTCCCGCCGCCAGTTCTGGGACCTGATTGCCCAGCTGTCGCAGCAGGGCACCACGGTTTTCGTCACCACCCACTACATGGAGGAGGCCGAGTACTGCGATGAACTGGCCCTGATCTACCGTGGGCGGGTCATCGCATGGGGTGCACCCGCCGCCATCAAGACGGAGGCGATGCCGGAGGACATCCTGGAGATTCGCGTGGACAAGCCGTTCGATGCCCTGGGCAGGCTGGAATACTCCGGCATCGTGCGCGAGGCCGCCTTGTTCGGGGACGCGCTGCACGCGGTGGTGCCGGATGCTCGACAGGCTGGTCCGGCAGTGCGCGAATTCCTAAGCGGAGAAGGCTTTGCGGTGGATTCGGTGGCAGCCGTCCTGCCCTCCCTGGAAGACGTATTCGTATCGCTGATCGAGGAAGAAGATCGCAAGGCCTCGGTGAGGAAGGCGGCATGATGGCAGGACCTTCCTTCTCGTTCATGCGGCTGGCGGCACTGATACGCAAGGAGTTCATTCACATCAGGCGCGACCCGCGCAGCCTGGCCATGGCGTTTCTCATGCCGCTCATCCTGTTGGTGCTGTTCGGCTACGCGATCACCATGGACATCAACAAGCTCAACCTGGCCGTCTATGATCAGGACAAGACAGCGGCGAGCCGTGACTACATCCAGCGCTTCCGCGCATCGGGCTACTTTTCAGTGGTTGGCGTGCTGGAAGACTACCGGGCGGCGACAGACACGCTCGATCGCGGCGGCGCGCACCTGGTGCTGGTCATCCCGCGCAATTTCGCCCGCGACCTGGAGCAGGGCAAGGCCGCACAAGTACAAGTGCTGGCGGACGGCTCCGATGCCAACACCGCCACGGTTGCGCTGGGTTACGTCGAGGCGATCACCAATCGCTACAGCGAGGCCCGGATGGGTTCGGCGGTGCGGCTTGCGGTCGATAACCGCCTGCGCGTCTGGTACAACCCGGAGCTGAAAAGCCGCTGGTTTATCATCCCGGGCCTGATCGCCGTAATCATGGCGGTAATCACCGCTCTTCTCACTTCGCTGACCGTGGCGCGCGAGTGGGAGTCCGGCACCATGGAGCAGCTCATTGCGACGCCGGTCCAGCCCGCGGAATTGTTCCTGGGGAAGATGACGCCCTACTTCGCCATCGGCATCCTCGATATACTGCTTTCGGTGGCGATGGGCGTCTGGGTCTTCGGTGTGCCCATGCGCGGCAGCTTTGTGCTCCTGCTGGGTGTCTCTGCGCTGTTCCTGGTCGGCGGCCTGAGTCTCGGAATCCTCATCTCCACCATCGCCAAGTCGCAACTGGTGGCGAGCCAGTTGGCGATGGTGGCGACCTTTCTGCCCGCCTTCCTGCTCTCCGGCTTCCTCTATGCGATCGAGAATATGCCGCGGCCCCTGCAGGTGGTGACCCACGTGGTGCAGGCGCGCTACTACGTGGAAGTGTTGAAGAACATCTTTCTGAAAGCCAGCCCGGCAGCCTACCTGATGAGTGAAATCGCCTTCCTGGCTGTTTTCGCCCTGATCGTATTCGCGCTGGCGCTGCGCAAGTTTGCCAAGAAGCTCGCTTGAGGCGAAGACTATGTGGGAACGCATCTACCGCATGCTGATCAAGGAATTCATCCAGGTGCTGCGCGACCGGAGGATGAAGGCGCTGATCTTCGTCGTGCCCGTGATCCAGCTCATCATGTTCGGCTACGCCGTCACCACGGACGTGGACCGCATCAAGACCGCCGTGGTCGACCTGGACAAGAGCTCCGAGAGCCGCGCCCTGATCGAGCGCTTCACCGCCTCGGGATACTTCACGATCGTGGCGCACCCTGACAATCCGGCGGCTCTAGGCGAGCTCCTCGACCGCGGCGACGTCACGATCGCCCTTCAGATCAATCATGGTTTCGCCGAGGATCTGCGCGCGGGCCGGCAGGCGGTGATCCAGAGCATGGTGGATGGCACCGATTCCAACACCGGCACCGTGGCCATGGACTACGCCCAACGCATCGCCGCGCAGTTTTCCAGGTCGGCCGGCGGCACGCCGGCCGAAATCGCGATGGAAGGACAGCCGGTCGAATTGCGCTCGCGCGCCTGGTTCAACCCTGATCTGAAAAGCCGAAACTTCAACGTGCCGGGAGTGATCGCCGTGGTGGTACTGCTCATCTCCCTGTTGCTTACGGCGATGGCGATCGTGCGGGAGCGTGAGATCGGCACCATGGAGCAGCTCATGGTCACACCCATTCGCCCGATCGAGCTCATTCTGGGAAAGACCCTTCCCTTCGTGCTGATCTCCTACGTCGATGTGCTGCTTGTTACGGTCGTGGGCGTCCTCTGGTTCGGCATTCCGATTCTCGGCAGCTTGTGGCTGCTGCTGTTCGGCGCCGGCCTGTATCTGATGTCCACCATCGGCGTCGGCTTGTTCATCTCGACCATATCCCATACCCAGCAGCAGGCGCTGATGTCCACGTTCTTTTTCTATCTGCCGGCGGTGCTGCTGTCCGGTTTCATGTTCCCGATCTCGAACATGCCCGAGCCCGCGCAATGGGTTACCTATGTCAATCCGCTGCGCTATTTCCTGGTCATCATTCGCGGGATTTTCCTCAAGGGCAGCGGCTGGCAAGTGCTGTGGCCCCAATTCGCCGCCCTGGCGGTGCTGGGGATCGCGCTGCTCACTCTGAGTTCACTGCGCTTCAAGAAGAGGATGGCGTAAGATGGCTTTCAATCCATCGAAACCTGGCGGCCGCGAGTCGAGCGAAATCGAACGGGAACATCTGGAGAAGTGGTGGAGAGCGACACTCGACTATCTTCGCGCTCCGCTCGAGGGCGTCGCGTCCGGCAACGACCCCGTATGGGACGGGCCGCCATGGCCGCATCAATCAGCGGCACGTGACAATGACGGAAGCGAAGTCGCGCTCTTGTCACGGACGCATCGGATACTATTGCGATTCGTTGCAAGGGCCATCCGAAAAGACGAAAACCCATTGAAGGCCCTCGAAACCGCGATTGGCTTCCATGTCTCGTTCATCGTGAGACATCCGGACATTCCGCGCCGATTGCTGACCTGGTTTCTAAAGACGGATGACCTTCAGGCGCGTATGCGCGTTCAGGGGGTCATCACCCATTACCAATTGCGCCTGTCTCGATTGGTCGCCCGGGCAATCGACCGGGGTTTCATCGGGCCGAGCGTCGAGCCGGACGCGGCGGCGGGCCTTCTGATCGGCCTGATCCAGGGTCAGGCGCTGACGGCCGGCCCCGGCTTGCGCCGACCGGAAACGCTTCTGGCGCAAGTTCTGACCTGCAACACACTACCGGAGATACTGCACAAATGACAGCCACTCATCACGATATCCGCGGATGCCGAAAAATCCTGGCAATCGCCTCGTGGGTCGGGGCGCTGGGTTGCGCCTGGACGCCACAGGCCGGCTGGACGGCCGAGCCGCTGGTGCTGCAGAAGATCATGAAGGACATGGGCAGGAACATGCAGCTGGTCACCGACGGCATCTCGCGCGAGGATTACGAGGCCGTCGAACAGGCTGCCGTAGCCATCGCCGATCATCCGCAGCCGCCCTTGGGCGAAAAGGCGCGGATCATAGGTTTCATAGGCAGCAACATGGGGCGGTTCAAAGCTTATGACGGAGAAACCCATGATAACGCCATGACGCTGGCAAAGGCTGCCAGGGAGAAGAACGGGCAGGGGGCGATTGACGCCTTTCACAAACTGCAAGGCAGCTGCCTCGCGTGCCATACTGCGTTCCGCAAGCCGTTTGTCGACCATTTTTACGGTGGTTCCGACAAGCACTCCGGTTCGGCCGCAAAGCCGTAACGGAAATCGCCAAAGATGCAGGGTTTCCCATCCATACGAAGCAAGAGAAGACAGATGTCAGAGAGCCGGCAATCCCGACAGAGGCTGAGCGCCGAAGAGCGGCAGGACGAGATCGTGAAAACGGCCATCGAGCTGGCCGGCGAGCAGGGTGTGGACAATGTCACCACCCAGGATATCGCCAACGCGGTGGGCGTCACGCAAGGCGCCATTTTCCGCCATTTCCCGACCAAGGACATGATCTGGATCGCTGCCGTGCGCTGGATGCGCGAGCGGCTGATGCGGGCGGTCGATATGGCCGTGGGTCAAGGGAAGGACCCCCTGGCGCGCCTGGACAGAATCTTCTTTGCCCATATAGGTATCGCCGAGAAGTACCCGGCGGTCCCGCGCCTGCTGATGTCGACCAATCCTCATCTCAAGCGCCTGCTGCAGGAAGTGATTACCGGTTATGAAGAGCGCATCACGGCTCTGATCGAGGAGGCCCGGACACAAGGCCAGGTACGCCAGGACCTGGACGCGCACCACGCAGCCGCGTTGTACACGGCAATGATTCAAGGCTTGGTCACCCGCGTCCTGATACTGGGAGCGAGGAAATCGCTGCTGGCGGAGGCCAAGAAAGTGTTTCCCATCTATCTCGCGGGGATTGCGGCGACTGGGGTAACGGCACCAGGCGGGCAATTGTGAGCCGCGGCGCAACAGTCACCCGCACCATGACATGACGCGTGTCTTCCTGCCTGCTCATGCCGCAGCCAGTGGCTGGGCGTTTCCCCTGGCGCGGCATCTGGCGCTGCTCATGGTACTGCTGGCCGCCGGCTGCGCCCACTACCCCGTCAACGCGCCCCTCGACCGCTACGATCCCGCATACGGCTATCGCATCCAGAATGCCACAGACACCGACGATTCCAGCGGCATGCTGATGGTGGTCACCTTCTCCGGAGGCGGCACGCGGGCTGCTGCGCTGGCCTACGGAGTCCTGGAGCAACTGGCTAAGACCGAGATCGTCCGGGATGGCCGGCGCACGAGACTGCTCGACGAGATCGACATCATTTCGTCGGTGTCGGGCGGAAGCTTCACGGCGGCCTACTACGCGCTTCGGGGAGACGATACCTTCCGCAGCTTCGAGGGGGCATTCCTGAAGCGGGACGTGCAGGGCGCCATCACGCGCAACTTCTTCAAGCCGGCGAACCTTGCGCGCATGACCTCGCCCACCTACGGCAGGATCGACCTGGTCGCGGAGTATCTGGACGAAAACCTGTTCCATGGCGCCACCTACGGTGATCTCATTAGCGCCAAGCGGCGTCCGTTCGTCCTGATCAATGCCAGCGACATGTCCCTGGGGGCGCGCTTCGAGTTCACCCAGGACCAATTCGATCTCCTTTGCTCCGACTTGTCCCGGTTCCCGCTGGCGCGGGCGGTGGCCGCGTCCAGCGCAGTGCCGGTAGTCTTCAGCCCCCTTGCTCTCAGAAACTACGCGGGCCGCTGCGGCTACCGCGAACCGGAGTGGGTGGCGCTGGCGCTGCAGAACCGTGCGTCCTCGGCGCGGCGCTTCAACCGGGCGGCCGAAATACGGTCCTATCTGGACCCGACGACAAGGCCATTCATCCACTTGCTGGACGGAGGCATGACGGACAACCTGGGTCTGCGAGGCATGCTGGACCGCGTCATCTCCCGGGAGGGTCCCTGGAGCCTGGCACGGTCTCTGGGCGCGGAAAATATCCGCAAGGCGGTGATGATCATCGTCAGCGCCGAGACCGGACCGGATTTCTCCCAGGACCGCAGCGAGCAAGTTCCCACGCTCAGCCAAGTGCTAAGAGCCATAAAGGACGTGCCGATCAACCGCTATTCGTTCGAGACCACGGAACTTCTGAAGTCCAACGTCGAAGACTGGACCAGACGCATCAGCCTGCATGGTGCGGCGGAGGGAAGGCGAATCGATTCCTACGTGATAGAAATCAGCTTCGATGCCTTGCACGACGAAGCAGAACGGCAGTTCTTCACGGCCATTCCCACCTCGTTCGCCTTGCCGGCCGACACAGTGGATGCCCTGCGTCGGCTGGCGGCGCGTCTGCTGGAGGACTCGGCGGACTACCAGAGGCTGTTGCGCGATCTGGCTGCCGAGTGAGCGATTTGCTGTACCCGCGCGCAAAAAATAGCCGGCTTGCGCCGGCCCAAAGCACTTGCTGCCTGAGAGATGTTCGGGTCGCGCCCGGCTCAGCAGATGGTCAACCCGCCGTCCACGGCGAGGATCTGCCCCGTGACGTAGCTCGCCCAGTCGGAGGCGAGGAAGACGAAGGCCGGCGCCACTTCCTCCGGCTCCGCCCAGCGTCCCAGGGGAATGCGTTCCAGGTACTTGTCCTTGAAGCGCTCGTCGGTGCGTATGGTTTCGGTCATGGGCGTGGCGGCGCCCGGGGCGATGGCGTTGACCGTGATGCCGTGCTTGCCCAGTTCCTTGGCCGCCGACTTGGTCAGACCGGCGACGGCGGCCTTGGCGGCGCTGTAGTTCACCTGGCCGATGGTGCCCAGCAGTCCGGCGGTGGACGTGACGTTGATGATGCGCCCGTAGCGCCGCTCCATCATGCCGCCCACCACCGCCTGCAGGCAGTGGAAGCTGCCGTCCAGGTGCACCCGCAGCACCGCCTGCCATTGCTCCTCGG
>JBMOQT010000108.1:0-10731 GCA_049320945.1 Pseudomonadota bacterium | reverse complement strand
TGGCCGCCTACCTCGGGCTGAAGCTCGAATATTGCATCGACACCCACACCCATGCCGACCATCGCACCGGCGCCTTCGATCTGCACGAGTTGACCGGCGCCCACGTGGTCATGCACCGGGCGGCGCCGGCGCCCCACGTGGATCTGCATGTGAACGACGGCGACGTGCTGTCCCTGGGCGAGCTGCGCCTGCAGATCCTGGCCACGCCGGGCCATACGCCCGATTCCATCTGCGTCTATTGCGAGGGGCACGTGTTCACCGGCGACACGCTGCTGATCCGCGGCTCGGGGCGCACCGACTTCCAGGGCGGCGATGCGGGCGCCCAGTACGACTCCATCATGGGCAAGCTGTTCGCCCTGCCCGACGACACCATCGTCCTGCCGGCCCACGATTACCGCGGCAACACCCATTCCACCATCGGCGAGGAGAAGCGCCTCAATCCGCGCCTGGCGGGTCGCAGCCGCGAGGAATACGTGGCCACCATGGCCTCCCTGGGCCTGCCCCTGCCCGACAAGATCCAGGAAGTGCTGCAGCCCAATCAGACGGCCCTGGACGACACCGCCGTGGCCTTTCCCAACCTGGCCCAGCTGAACCAGGTGCGCCAGCTGGACACCGGCCAGGTGGCGGCCATGCTCGCCTCCGGGTCGCCGCCGCGGGTGGTGGACGTGCGCGAGCCGGATGAATACCGCGGCGACCTGGGCCACATTCCGGGAGCCGTGCCGCTGCCCCTGCGCGAGCTGGCCGCCCGCGCCACTGAGGTGTGCGGCCCGCCCGACCGCCCGGTGGTGCTGGTGTGCCGGGCGGGAGTGCGCAGCACCACCGCCGCGGCCATCCTCACCAGCCTGGGCTGGGAGCAGGTCTACAACCTCAAGGGCGGCATGCTGGCCTGGGCCGACGAGCAGCGGCCGGTAGAGCATTAGTGTGTCGAAATATTTTACGGCGGGTGCCCCGGACCAACCGTCGAAGCGCAGCCTTCCTCGACAAATCAATCCGCTAGCGGCTGTGGCCCGGGTGTTGCTATTGGCATAGACACCCACCCCCTGGGAGACCGCCATGCGCCGTTTGCTGCTGTTGGTCATCGTCTCCGGCCTGGGCCTCCTGCCCGCCCTGGCTCCCGCCGCCCTCATCCCCTGGTCCGCCACCCTGAGCGGCCTTCAGGAAGTGCCCCCCAATGCCTCGCCCGCCACGGGCAGCGCCTCGGGCACATTCGACACCGACACCCATGTGCTCACCTGGACTGTGTCGGTAAGCGGACTCACCAGCCCCGCAACAGCGGGGCATATCCATGGCGCCGCCGCGCCCGGCGTGATTGCGCCGGTGCTGGTCACTTTCAACCTGGGCGCGCTGCTGGGCAACACTTCGGGATCCTTCAGCGGCTCGGCGGATCTGGACGGGGATCCTGCCTTGGCGGCGATCTTCGACGACATTCCCGTGGCGGAGCGCATCGGGCAGTTCATGGACGACCTGTGGTATGTGAACATCCATACCCAGCAGTTGCCCGGCGGCGAGGTACGCGGGCAGATCTCCCAGGTGCCCGAACCCGCCTCCGTGGCGCTGATGGGGCTGGCGCTGGTGGTGCTGGCCCTGGCGCGCCGCCGCGGCTGACAGAACTTGTCCGCACCCGGCGCTATTTCTTGTTGCCGCCGAACAGCCCCTCCAGGGCATCGCCCACCCGGGCGCCCAGGGTGGTGCCCACGCCCGGGCCGAGCACGGCCGTCCCCGCGGCGGCACCGGCCACGGCGGCGCCCGTGGGATACAGCACCGGCTCCTGGGTGGTGCCCGCCACGCGCAGGGGCACCACCACCCAGGCGACGCCGCTCTTCAGTTCCACATTCACCTTGCCGTCGAGCTGGCGCGACGGAGCGATGGCCACGTCTCCCTGGGCGTTGAGCAGGCCGGAACGCACCTGCAAGCGCTCCAGCCGGTAGCTCTTGCCGGCCACATGGTAGTTGCCGGTGAGTTCGTCGAACCTGGTGCTGCCGCCGCGGGTGCGCGACCCGCCCATCAGGCTGGCAGCCTGGGCCAGGTCCACGTTGTGCAGCACGCCATCGCGCACCACGAAGCTGCCGTCGGCGCGCAGCACCTCGGCGAGCCTGGCCGCATCCCGGGCGACGGCGGAGAAGCGCGCCCTGGTGTCCAGCCGTCCGCTCATCTTGCCGCTCTGGGCGAACAGGGCCAGCAAGGGCTCGATGGCCACGCCCTGCAGGGTGATACTGCCGTTCGCGGCGAAGCCCTTGTCCCAGCGCAGCTCGGTGCTCGCCGCCAGGGTGCCGCCGTAGAGCTTGCCCTCGACGGCCTTGAGCAGCAGGCCGTCCCGCCGCAGCTCGCCGAAGGCAGCAAGCTCGTCGAAACGGATGGGCACGCCTGCGGGCGGGGTCCACTCCCGCGCCCTGGCCGTTACCCGGGTGAGATCACCCTCGGGCACGGCCTCCAGGGTGAGCTTGCCGTCCCGGGTGGCCGCCCGCAGGTGCTGGGGCTGGCCCGCTGCCGACAGCTGCACCTGGGCGTCGAACGCCGGCACGGGCCCGGCGGCCAGGGCCAGCTTGACGTCCTTCAGCTCCACCTGTTCGACGCGCACCGCGGCCGGCCCCTCCGCCTCGCCCCGGGGCATCAGGGCCGGAAGGAAATCGGCCGGGGCCGCCACCCCTTCCAGCTCGACCTTGCGCAGCACCCGGGGGGAGGACAGCAGCGAGCCCAAGGCCGGCACCACGCTCAGCTTGTCCACGGCGACTTCGCCCCCCGGGCCGATGCGGATGCCCGACAGGGTGGCGTGGGGCGTGGGCAGCAGCACCAGGCGCAGGTCGGCGACTTTCACCGGCTGCCCGAGGGCCGCGGCGGCGGCCTGCTCGATGCGGGGGATATAGGAGGACAGGGGAACCAGGTAGAGCGCACCCGCCGCCACCAGCACCAGGGTCAGCAGCGCCAGGAGGACGCGCTTGATAATTCTCATGCAGTGAGCCTCGAACAAGAAAGGAAGACCGGCGCTGCCGGGCGCCGCTCCGTGGCATCATGTCGCCTGCAGCCGCCCGTGCGAGGCGGCATCCCAACGGAGACGACATGGCTAATTTACACCCATTCCATCTGGCTTTCCCGGTGACCGACCTGGCCCGCGCCCGCGCCTTCTACGGTGACTTCCTCGGCTGCCCCGAAGGGCGCAGCAGCGACGAGTGGGTCGATTTCGATTTCCACGGCCACCAGATCGTCGCCCATCTGGTTCCCGCCATGGGCCAGGGCGAGCCCACCAACACGGTCGATGGCAAGCGCGTGCCGGTGCGCCACTTCGGCGTTGTGCTGCCGATGGAGGAATGGCAGCGGCTGGCCGCCAAGCTCCGGGAGGCGGGCATCGAGTTCGTGATCGAGCCCTATGTGCGCTTCCGCGGCCAGCCGGGCGAGCAGGCCACCATGTTCCTGCTGGACCCCTTCGGCAACGCGCTGGAATTCAAGGCCTTCAGCGACCCGGCGCGGCTGTTCGCCAAGTAGGAGCGGCGCCATGACCCGCGCCCTGTGGAACGGCGCCGTGATCGCCCAGAGCGAGTGCTGCATCCGGGTGGAAGGCAACGCTTACTTCCCGCCGGAAGACGTGCGCCACGAGTTTCTGCGCCCCAGCGACACCCACACCGAATGCGCCTGGAAGGGTACCGCCAGTTATTACGACCTGGTGGTGGACGGCCGGGTGAACAAGGACGCCGCCTGGTACTACCCCGCGCCCAAGCCGGCGGCGCAGCACATCGCCGGCCGCATCGCCTTCTGGCGGGGCGTGACGATCGAGGATTAGGCAAAGAACGCAACACGTCGCGGCATCAACGCGGGACGCGGCGCTCGCTTGAACCGCTAGCGCAAGGCCACCACCAGCAGCGCGGCCGCCAGGGCCAGGCACAGCCAGGTGAGCACCCGGGTGCGCAGGCGCAGCACGCCCACCGCCGCCACCAGCTTTTCGTTCTGCTCGGCCAGGGACTGCACCAGGGCCGAGACGGCGGCCTGCTGTTCCTGCAATTCCGCCACCCGAGCGCGCAGGGCCGCCAGCGGATCGTCAGCGGCGAGCGGCTCCCGGGCGGCCGGCGCCGTCTCCCGCTTCTTCACCTTGTCCAGCAACTTGCGCGCGCCCTGTACCACCACCGGCGCCGCCGCGATCACCTCGTTCCAGGGGATGGCCCTGAACGCCGACAACCAACCCATGGCCGCCTGCCTCCATCTGTACCACAGGCGGGCAAGACTACCCCAAGCCTCGATCCTCGGCCAATTGCCAATCGTCATTGCGCATTCCGGAACCCTTGTGCACCGCGTCTTTTATTTGCCCGAAAGGCGGCGTAGAGTAGGCGGTCCCCATAAGGACCGGAGGAGACGTTCCATGGGTACACAACTACCCATCGGTACGGCGGCGGACGTGTGCGCCCATGCGCTGGCCGCCGAGACCGAGGCAATGTCCCGCTGCAGCGAGTTCGCCGATTACCTGGAAGCCCGCGGCGACGAAGAGACCGCGCAACTGTTCCGCACCCTCGCCCAGGAAGACTCGCGCCACTCGGTGGTGCTGGCCGAACGCATGTCGGCCAACGGCCCGGCGCCGGTGCCGTTCTGGGCCCACAGCTGGCTCGACGACGGGCCGGCCATGCCGGGCAGCCACGGCTTCGTGTACCACCTGATGACGCCCTACCACGCCCTCAACATCGCCCTGACCGCGGAGCGGCGCACGCGCCGTTTCTTCGAGCAGGTGGCGAGCCAATGCGCCGATCCGGAAGCCCGGGCGGTGGCCGCCGAGATGGTGCGCGAGGAGGACGCCCATATCGGCGCCCTGGAGCAGGCGCTGCAGAAGGCGCCCAGGCCCCTGGTCAGCGAAGCCGACTACGAGCAGATCCTGATCCGCCGCTGAACCCTCGGTTATAAACTGCGCGCTTTTTCTCCGAGGAGGAAACATGCGCGTGGTGGCCCAGCGGGTTCAAGAAGCTTCCGTCACGGTGGCGGGCCGGGTGGTAGGCCGCATCGGCCGCGGCCTGCTGTTGCTGGTGGGCGTGATTCCCGAGGACACGGCCGAGGACATCGCCTGGCTGGTGCGCAAACTCACTACCTTACGCGTCTTCCCCGATGCCGACGGCGTGATGAACCAGCCCATCGCCGCGGTGCACGGCGAGATGCTCGCCGTGAGCCAGTTCACCCTCTACGCCAGCACGCGCAAGGGTGCCCGCCCTTCCTGGTCCCGCGCCGCACCGCCGGAGCAGGCACTGCCCCTGTTCGACGCCTTCGTGCGCGAACTCGCCGCCGGCCTGGGCAAGCCCGTGCCCACCGGGGTGTTTGGCGCCCACATGCAGGTGGCCCTGGTGAACGACGGGCCGGTGACCCTGATCCTGGATTCCAAGAATCCCGAGTAGGTAGAACTAACAATAGGGCAGCCGCGGATAACGCCGGCGCAGCTCGGTGAAGGCCGCCTGGGCCGGACGGTAGCCCTGGCGCGCGGCGGCGCAATAGAAGGCGCCCGCGTCCCAGGGCCGGGGCCACACCAGCTGGGGCACGCCGAAATCGTTGGCCAGCCCGAACAGGTACAGGAACTCCGGGCGGCGCTCGCCCACCGCGTGGGGGTAGTAGCGGTCCAGGCGCTGGCGCATCTCCTCCAGGGCGGGCTGGTAGCCGTCCAGCAGGGCCTGGCGCAGCCACTGGAAGGCGAGCACCTGGTCGCCCGCCTCGGGCGAATCGGCATGGATCAGGGCCAGCCGATAGGCCGCATAGCCCACGCGCTGGCCGGCCGCGGCCCCATACCAGCGCAGGGCCTCGTCGCGGTCGGGCCGTATGCCTTCCCAGGGATGATACAGGTCACCCAATTCCACCTGGGCATAGACCAGCCCCCGGTTGGCGGCGCGGGTGAGCCAGCGCAGCCCCTGGCCCACATCCGCTGGCGCGTCGTAGAGATAGGAGTGGGCCAGCAGGTAGGCGGCATAGAGGGAGCCCCGGCCGGCGGCCAGTTCGTAGCATTCCCGGGCGCGCAGGGGATTGCGGGCGCCCCCTGTCGTGCCCAGGTCATGGCGGTAGCCCCGCTCGAAGGCCTCCCGGACGGTCAGGGCCTGGCCGAGACAGCGCTCGGCCGGCGGCGCGGCCGGCAGCGGCGGCGCCGATCCGCTGCCGCGGTTGATGAGCTCATTGGCGCCGGGCGCGGGGCGCGCCACCCAGTCGCGCCACGAGGCGCCGGGCGGCGGACGGGTCTGGGACGGCGCCTGGGACGGCAGCTGGTAGGGCCGGGCCGCCTCGGGCGGTGTGGGCACCGGCGGCAGCACCGGCTGCGGCATTGGCGCCGGCGGCGGTGTGGCCGGCGGCTTGCGTCCAACCCAACGCTCCCAGGTTGCCTGACCGCCGGCGACGACCCCTTCCGCAATCAGGGCGGCCACCACGTCCTTGGGCAGCTCGCTCTTCAGCCACAGGCCGATTCCCTTCCAGGGCACGGCGGTAGCGGCGCCCGCGCGGCCGTACCCATGGGGCACCGGTAACGCCCACAAGGCCATGCCCACGATCAACGCCAGCCGCCCGCCACGCAACAAGACATCCCCCGCCGTCCGGGACTTCATTCTGCAGTGTAGCCAAGGGGGTCAAAAAGGAAACGGGCCGGGAAAGCTGCCCACCGGCACCAGATGGGTCACCACTCCCTGCCCCTCCTGCCACACATGCACATGAAAGCCCGGGGGCTCCAGCTGGTAGGTCGCAGGCGCGCCCGGGCGCAGGTCCAGGCTCACGTGGTGCACCGGCGCCGGGCAGGCGGACACCACCGTGCCGGCCCAGCGGCGGTAGATGGTGCGATGGACGTGGCCGCAGATCACCCGCTCGACGCAGGGGTGGCGGGCGACGAGGACCTCCAGGCGCGCGGCGCCGGCGCCCAGGCGCAGGCCGTCCATGTGGCCGATGCCCGTGTCGAAGGGCGGATGATGCAAGGCGATGATGGTGGGCCGCCGGGCGTCGCGCGCCAGCTGCGCCTCCAGCCAGTCGAGACGCCGGTCGCACAGCTCGCCGTGGGCGGCGCCGGGCACCACCGTGTCCAGCACCAGCAGGCGCAGGCCGCCCACGTCCGCCTGGTACTGGCAGTAGTCGGGCAGCTGGCGCAGGTAGCCGTGATCGGAAAAGGCGGCACGCAGGGCGGCACGCTCGTCGTGATTGCCCGGCAGGAGATAGACCGGGCAGGGCAGGCCCTGCAGCAGGCGGCGCAGCACCGCATACTCCGCGGCGGTGCCGTGGTCCACCAGGTCCCCGGTCAGGACTACGGCATCGGGCAGGGGCTTGAGCGCCAGCACCGTCGCCAGGCAGCGGCGCAGGGCGGCGGCGGGATCGAGGTGATAGGCGCCGCCGCCGGCCCGGACGATGTGCAGATCGGAAATCTGACAAAGCAGGATGGGATGCATGGTTGGTTCACCCGGCGCCACCACCTGCGGCTACCATACTCCCCACTCCGGAAGTTTGCAAAACAACCATGTCCGATCCCCGACCGAAGTCCGCCATCCGCATCCGCGGCGCCCGCCAGAACAATCTGAAGAATCTCAGCCTGGACATCCCCACCGGCGAGCTGGTGGTGGTCACCGGCGTGTCCGGCTCGGGCAAGTCCTCCCTGGTGTTCGACACCCTCTACGCCGAGGGCCAGCGGCGCTATGTGGAAACCTTCAGCCCTTACGCGCGCCAGTTCCTGGACCGCATGGACAAGCCCCAGGTGGACCGCATCGAGGGCGTGCCCCCGGCCATCGCCATCGACCAGACCAACCCGGTGCGCACCTCCCGCTCCACCGTGGGCACCATGACGGAGCTCAACGACCATCTCAAGCTCCTCTACGCCCGCACCGCCCGGCTGTACTGCCGCGGCTGCGCCAGGGCCGTGCGGCGCGACACGCCGGAGAGCATCTACGCCGACCTGGTCGCCCGCGCCCGCGCCGCGGGCGATCCGCGCCTGGTCATCACCTTCCCGGTGCCCGTGCCCCACAACTTCTCCCGCGAGGAGGTGCTGCAACTGCTGGAGCGCCAGGGCTATACGCGGGTGCATGCCGAGCGCGACGGCCTGGTGGAAATGGTGCAGGACCGCCTGCGCCTGGGCGGCGCCGAGCGGGTGCGGGTGATGGAGGCCCTGGAGGCGGCCCTGCGCGTGGGCCAGGGACGGGTGAACGTGTACCTGCATGACCAGGCCGAGGCGCCGCCCTGGCGCTACTCCGACGACCTGCACTGCGCCGATTGCGACATCCACTACCGGGAGCCGGCGCCCAGCCATTTCTCCTTCAACTCGCCCCTGGGCGCCTGCGACACCTGCCGCGGCTTCGGACGCGTCATCGGCATCGACTACGGCCTGATCGTGCCGGACGAGTCCAAGACCCTGGCCCAAGGCGCCGTCAAGCCCTGGCAGACCGAGTCCTACCGGGAATGCCAGGACGATCTCATGAAATACGCCCGCAAGCGCGGCATCCCCACCGATGTGCCCTGGCGGGAGCTCACGCCGGAACAGCGCCACTGGGTGCTGGAGGGCGAACCCGAGTGGCACAGCTGGAGCAAATCCTGGCCCGGCACCTGGTACGGCGTACGGCGCTTCTTCGACTGGCTGGAGACCAAGGCCTACAAGATGCACATCCGCGTGCTCCTGTCCAAGTACCGCGCGTACACGCCCTGCAGCGCCTGCGGCGGGGCGCGGCTGAAGACCGACGCCCTGCTGTGGCGCCTGGGCACGAGCGCACCGGCCCATCCCTTCCGGCCGGTGGATGTGGCCTGGAGCGAGGCCCAGCTGGCGGCCCTGCCCGGCATGGGCCTGCACGACCTGATGCTGGCGCCCATCGCCGAGGTGCGCCGCTTCTTCGACGAACTGCGCTTCGGCGAGGCCAATCTGGACGAGGCCACCGACCTGCTGCTCAAGGAAATCCGCGCGCGCCTGGGCTACCTGTGCGAAGTGGGCCTGGGCTACCTAACCCTGGACCGCCAGTCGCGCACCCTGTCGGGCGGTGAAGTGC
This sequence comes from Pseudomonadota bacterium, assembly GCA_049320945.1. Taxonomy (GTDB): domain Bacteria; phylum Pseudomonadota; class Gammaproteobacteria; order Burkholderiales; family Rhodocyclaceae; genus DYIB01. The sequence continues at coordinate 1,780 of JBMOQT010000108.1, read as the reverse complement.
AGCGCATCAACCTCACCACCGCCCTGGGCACTTCCCTGGTGAACACCCTGTTCGTGCTGGACGAGCCCTCCATCGGCCTGCATCCCCGTGACATGGGCAAGGTGATCCAGGTGATGCAGCGCCTGCGCGATGCGGGCAACTCCCTGGTGGTGGTGGAGCACGATCCCCAGATCATGTTCGCCGCCGACCGCATCCTGGACATGGGGCCGGGACCGGGCAGCCACGGTGGCGAGATCGTGTTCTTCGACACCCCCGACCAGCTGGCAGCGGCGGAGACGCTGACGGCGCAGTATCTGACGGGGCGCAGGCACGTGAGCGCCGGAGAAATCCCCCCCGCCCCCCCTTTTGCAAAGGGGGGAGCCCGGCTCGAGATCCTCGGCGCCGCCGAGCACAACCTCCGTGCCATCGATGTGGCCTTCCCCCTGAACCGCCTGGTGTGCGTGACCGGCGTGTCCGGCTCGGGCAAGTCCACCCTGATCCAGGACGTGCTCTATCCCGCCCTGCTCAAGCACCAGGGCAAGCCCACCGAGGCGCCCGGCCGCCACGGGGGCCTGCGCGGCGCCGAGCACCTCGCCCAGGTGGTGATGGTGGACCAGTCGCCCATCGGCAAGACCACCCGCTCCAACCCGGCCAGCTACGTGGGCGCCTTCGACGCCATCCGCGCCCTGTTCGCCCGCGAGCCCCTGGCGCGCGAACGGGGTTACACCAACGGCACCTTCAGCTTCAACGCCGGCAACGGCCGCTGCCCCGCCTGCGGCGGCAACGGCTTCGAGCACGTGGAGATGCAGTTCCTGTCGGACGTGTACCTGCGCTGCCCCGACTGCGACGGCCGCCGCTTCCGCGTCGAGGTGCTGGAGGCGAAGTACCGGGGCCGCTCCATCGCCGACGTGCTGGAGCTGACCGTGTCCGAGGCCCTCGACTTCTTCGCCGGCCAGGGCGAGGTGGGGGCGCGCCTCAAGCCCCTGGCGGACGTGGGCCTCGAATACCTGCGCCTGGGCCAGCCGGTTCCCACCCTGTCGGGCGGCGAAGCCCAGCGCCTCAAGCTCGCCGGCCACCTGGCCTCCTCCTCACGCCTCACGCCTCACTCCTCACTGTTCTTATTCGACGAACCCACCACCGGACTGCACTTCGACGACGTGGCCAGGCTGCTGCGCGCCTTCCGCCAGCTGCAGGGCGCGGGGCATTCCCTGGTCGTCATCGAACACAACCTGGATGTCATCGCCGCGGCCGACTGGATCATCGACCTGGGGCCCGAGGGCGGCGATGCGGGCGGCATGGTGGTGTGCGCCGGCACGCCGCGGGAGGTGATGGCGTGCGACCAGTCCCACACCGGCGCGGCGCTGCGCGAGTACCAGGCGGCCCTGGGCAGCTTCGGGCGTGCAGCGCCGGCGGTGCAGCAGGTGCCGGTGCGCTACGAGGACAACAGCATACAGATTCACCACGCCCGCGAGCACAACCTGAAGAACATCGACGTGGCCATCCCGCGCGACAAGTTCACCGTCATCACCGGCGTGTCCGGCTCGGGCAAGTCGACCCTGGCCTTCGATATCCTGTTCGCCGAAGGGCAGCGGCGCTACCTGGAATCCCTCAACGCCTACGCGCGCCAGTTCGTGCAGCCGGCGTCCAAGCCCGACGTGGACGCCATCTTCGGCATCCCGCCGACGGTGGCCATCGAGCAGCGGGTGAGCCGCGGCGGGCGCAAGAGCACGGTGGCCACCCTCACGGAGATCTACCACTTCCTGCGCCTGCTCTACGTCAAGCTGGGGGTGCAGCACTGCCC